>JBFYOD010000151.1:0-16743 GCA_041303965.1 Candidatus Aminicenantota bacterium | reverse complement strand
GAGATATTTTTTAAGCACGGGATTGTAGGTGACGGTGACGCACCCCATGGCGTTGTCCCATTCGAGCAGCGGCCTGATCTTTTCGAAATCGCCCGTCCAAACGGGCTTGCCGTCCTTGTCTCTGCCGCCGTAGAACTCGTAGGCCGACGGATCGTTGATGGTCTTGATGCCCGGCGTGACCCTCAGGAGATAGATCTGGTCCCCGGTGATCCAGCTGTCGTTCCACATCCGCCAGTTCTTGTTTGTCGTCTCGTGGTCCGCGCCATGCGCCACCAGGTAGGCCTTGCCGTCGGGCGAATGCTCCATGTTCTTTCCGAAGTCAACGAAATGGGGCGCCCCGATCTTGACGGGGTAGCCCCACATTCCCGTTTCCCCGAAGAGCGGTTCGGACGGCGTGTGGGGTGGCGGCGTCCAGGTGTGGCCGTGATCGGTCGAGTACCTGAAGCCGACGAACGGCCCGAGCCACGGCCAATTGAGGCGCGTTTTCCCGTAGCGCACGCCATCCGAGGGCCCGAGGCAGTACGTGCCGTAGTACCACACGCCGTCATGAACGAGCGAGCCGCAGGGGTAGCGCCCGGCGTAGGGCGCGGCGGGCGAGCTTTTATCGAGCCCGATGCTGTATGCGACAAGATCGAGCGGATCGTTCCCTATGATGACGCCCTGACCGGTGGTGATATGCACGGGATCGACCCACGATTGCGACCAGTCGGTGTAGCCGTCGAGGCGTTTGGTTTTTCCATCCGTCCATGGCGAATACAGGATGTCGTTTTCGGCCCAGCTCGGATACCATGTGTCGCCATACCGGAAACCGCTTTTCACGCCGAGAAAGCGGACCGCATGGAACGTCCCGGAGCGTTCGAACGGGCAGTCCTGGGGGATCTCGCTCGGCCAGGTGAAAGGATCAAACCTGAAGATCTCCGGTTTCAGGTCGGCGGTCTGCGGCGCGGTGCCTGTCGAGTGAGCGACGAGCAGGACGGTGAAGAGGACTCCAAGGGACATGGTTTTTGGGGTGGTGCGCATGGGTAGTTTGATGAGATGAGAATATCCCTGCCCCGAGTGGAAGTCAATATGATGACTCCGGCTAATTCAATAAAGCCCGACCATAATAAAGCGAATTGAAGAATAGCATAAATGTGCCATGGGTCTGCGCTCTGTGCTGAGGATGAAAAGCGAACATGACGATCTTCCCTTTGCCGTAAGCGGCCTCGATCAGAACGGGTTTCTTATGTAATACCCCTTCGCCGATAAGGCGGCCGCTCCTGAATGGATCGGAGTCCGGGAAGCTTGCCACAACCTTGAGATCGGATACGGGCAGGCCATCCTTCCTCTTTGACAATTCTTCGGTAGTTAAGAAATCCAACAACGGGCTTCCATAAGAGAGAATATCCGAGCTGCTGCCCATGCCGAACGTAATAGGATGATCATTCGCCAATTCTACCTTGAGTATTGCACTTGGACAAAAGAACTCCGTTGAGGGATAAGCATTCGAAATATCCTTCAAAGGGAGCCCAAAGAGATCTATGGGTAACTGGATTGAGTCATTAAGCGTGATCAGTGTGCCGCCTTCGCTCACGAATTTCTTTAACGCGGCCAGGCCTGCTTCACCTATCCCTCCGGCATACTTTTCAGGGATCGATCCCTTGGGATACCCATTAATGATCCCTGCAGATCCCATATCGGGCAATACGATAACATCATAATCAGATTTGAGATTCACGTTTTGAAGATCGGAATTATGTAATGTCGTATAGGGAAACTCCCATGTATCGAAGATCCATCGTGTCCAGCCCTCGTCCATACTGGCCATCCATGGCTGATAAAGTCCAAGCTTCAGCGGTTGAAGAGCATAAATATCGGTATTTGAATTTCCTGCGGCTATTTGCAAATTAAACTCATTGGCCACTTTACCGATCATGTCACCAATTTTGCGGCCGGATGCCAGGATGGTTCCTGCCGGATACTGTTTTCCCCCTGAAACAAATGACTTTTTCGACCAATAAACTGAGTTCCCTTCTTTGAGCAGCCTGTTTACAGCCCTGTAGCTGTCTATGACATTATGGTCAATAAGATATGTCTTCCCGCTCCCCTGAAGACTTCCCTTCGGAGGTTCAGCTTTCAAAACAGGAACAAGGTCGGCGGAAAAAGAGCTCTTTGCCTCGACAACATCCACACCCATCTGATAAGGAAGGGTCCATCCGGTTATATCAAAAGTGGATTCGGGTGGACCTCCGGGATATAAACGACGGTCAGGGTAATGCTGAGGGCTAAGGATATCGATAATGAACGGCCGGTAGGCCTGGGATAATTTAATTACGTAAGTGCCTGAAGGATATGCAGTGTCGTTGGCTTTGAAGGACCCGGTCGCCTGATGAATCTCAGCTCCATTCGAAATAAGGATGTTTATCATCTTAGCGACCCTGTTGGGATCTTTTTGATCCCGAGGAATAACGAAAGCATAGGGAGCGATGGTTTCTCCCTTTTCTATGCTGTTTCTCGCCATACGGTACATATTCAGGAGATATCTCTCCCTGTGAATGGAGCCGGATTCAAGCAACCCCAAACAAGACAGGTAGGCGTATTCGACGATATCGCGAAAACGCCACCAGCCTCCTTTCCAGGGACTTGGATAATTGACCGACTGTTTGTTGCCATCCTGGCCCAGCCCACCGCTCAATTTTTCAAAATCACTTTCTTTCTGGAAAACAGGCGAGGCCATTTGAGCGCTGGCCGCTTCGAATAAAATATTTATAACATTGTGCCATAATGAATTGGTATGGATAGCCGACATCCGCCATTCGTTCCATTTGGCATAATGCATGACCCCGGTTTTCCCGTTTTCTTCGAGCAGCGTATGCATATAGGCCGCCGTAAGTTCGATCTGGCGTGTCACCAATGGATCAATGGAGGGATGTCGCGGATCAAACAACGGGGAAAGAACGAGCCTGGCATCCGATTTTCCCATATGGTGCATATCCATAAATAATTGGGGAAACCACTCATGATAAAGGATATCGTTAACATACCTGACTTCAATCTGAGTATGCATAAAGCCATCCCTGTTGATATCATGTCCCGTATAATGGTGGTAGAGCCATGGCATGGGAGATGATCCAAAGGGTGTCCCCAGGTTCTGGTTGTACCAGTCAGTCACCATGATATTCCCATCAGGATTCCAGCTGGGAATAAGCAGCAGGATCACATTATCGAGCACCTTTTTTATTTCCGGCGAATCACTTGTCGCCAAAGAGAAGGCAAGCTCAGGGGACATATTGGCGGGCCCGCACTCGTCGGCATGCATGCTGCAGGTGATCAAAGCAATCGTCTTTCCTTCCTTTGCCAGATCGGCCGCCGCCTCATTCGAGATCTTTCCCTGGGCCAGTTTTTTGGATATTTCCTTATACTTCTCGAGACGGGATAAATTTTCCGGCGATGAGATAATGGCCAGTAGAAAGGGATTCCCAAGGGTCGTTTTTCCAAGATCCTTGACAACGATCCGGGGACTCTTTTCACCAAGAATATCGAAGTAACTGACGATCTTATCCCATCTGATCAGCTTGTAATCAGCTCCGGGTTTAAAACCGAAATAGGACTCCGGATCGGGAATATCCTGAGCAAAAGCACTCAAGCTCACGCCTAAGACGAAGATCAGGCGCAGCACTTTGACATAGAGCTTTTGAGTTTTCATAATGACCTCTTTGTCGGCATCGGATAACCATGAGCTATTGTTCTTTGAAATCCGCGATATTTTATCGATTGCCAGCCAGTCCTGGGTCTTGAGAATCCCTGCTTGACCACGCCGGAAATCTACTCCCGTCCGTCATCCCTGTCAATTCCCGTGTTAGTCGCGGATAATATCCTCAAGACGCTTAGCTCGACGGATGCCGTCGCCGTCGCCAATCCCTATGCGCCGGGTGCCGTCATGATCCAAGCGGAACTATCGTCGCCGGTCCACGGCCGCGACGCGCATTTAGAGTATTATAAGGGGATGCTTAGGGCAATAACGGATGGGAAGGTCGACATCCCCTTTCTAGGGAGGGGAATCGGATGAAGCAAGCGAGAGGGATCGAACCTCCGACCTGCTGATGACGAACCAACTGGCCTAGAGATTCAACTTATTGAAAATGGGAGATACACGTCGGACCCTGCAATCTGGCCGTAAACGGGAACAGAGCGCCGGGCGTATACACAGTGGACCTCTCTGGCTGGCAACAGTGCCGCGATAAATGGAGGATGTTATGCTCAACGATTCCAAAGAAAAAACGAGAATGAGACGATACGGGTGTGGCACGCTCCTCGGGGCACTGCTGCTCTCAGGCATTCTGTCGTTAGGCGCCGCCCAGGAGAAGGCCCAAGAGCCCGCCGACCGTATCTTCGCCCGCTACGCGCTGTTCAACCTGTTTCTCGTCCAGAACGGCACGATCCAGGCGAACTGGCTCGCCGATGGAAAGGCGTTCTGGTACGCGGAGAACACGCCGGCTGGGAGGATCTTCTATAAGGTCGATACCCGCGCACGCGCGAAGACGTCCGTCTTCGACACGGCGAAATTGCGCCGGGCATTGGCCCGCCATCTGGGGCATGAGCCGCGTGATCCGGGAGTGCCGTTCCGGCAATTCGCCTGGAACGAAAAGGACCAGTCGGTCCGATTCCGCCTCGAAGAACAAGAACTCGTCTGCCGGTTGGATTCCTACGCCGTCTCGCCCGTGCCGCGGGCCCTTCTGGAGGATGAGAAGAGTAAGGCGCCTCAATTCGTCGAGAAAGGATACTGGGGCGAGGACCCCGATATCTTAGAGGCGCCCTCGCCCGATGGGCGCCGGCTCCTGGGGACCGAGGGCTTCAATCTCTATCTCCGTTCCTCCCGGGACGAGAAAAGGGAGTTCGCGACCTCGGACGGAACGGCCGAAGTCCCATGGTCCGTCCTCAGCGCGTCCTGGTCGCCCGACGGAAGCCGCGCCGTCGTCCAAAAACGGGATACCCGCGGCCTCGATCGCTATCCCGTCGTTCACTGGCTCAAGGAGCCGGAAGAGGTGGAATGGCTGCCTTATACGAAGACAGGTCGGCCGCTGGAAAAAGTCGAGCTGTATTTCTTCGATCCGACGGGACCGAAGACCCTGCGCATCCAGGAGACCGGAGCGGCCGATTTCTATTACCGGATCGTCGGTTGGCGGCCCGACGGGACGGAATTCATTTTCTCTCGCACGAATCGAGCCTGGAATAAGCTGGATCTCCTGGCCGCCGATCCGAGAACCGGAGCGACCCGGCTAGTTCTGAGTGAAAAGTCCCGGTCGTTCCTGAGCTGGGATCATTCATCCATCAAGCCGTATTTCATCGAGCACGGGAAAAAGTTCCTGTGGCGATCAGAGCGAGACGGCTGGTTCCACATCTACCTCTATGATATCCAGGGGAATCTCATCCGGCAGCTCACCGAGGGGGCGTTCCCCGTCCTGCGGGTCGAGGATGTCGATGAGCCGCGCGGCTGGGTCTATTTCGCCGCCCAGGCGGAAACGAGGCCTTACGACGCTCATCTCTACCGGGTGAACCTTGAAGGCCGGGGGTTCGAACGCCTGACCGAAGACCCGGGCTCCCACACGATCCAGATGGCGCCGTCGCGGGAACACTTCCTCGACACCCACTCGACCGTCAGCCGCCCTCCCGTGACGGAACTTCGAAGGGCGGACGGGACGCTCTTGGAGACGATCTGCCGGGCTGACGTCCGGGAGCTCGAAAAGATCGGCTGGACACCGCCCGAAGAATTCGTCGTGAAAGCGGACGACAAGACGACGGATCTGTACGGCGTCCTTTACAAGCCCCATGATTTCGACCCCCAAAAAAAATATCCCGTGATCGATCATATCTACGGCGGCCCCGCCAGGACGAACGTTCCGAGATCGTTCACCGAGGGGTCCTGGCCGCGCGCCCTCGCCCAGGCGGGATTTCTTGTTTTCGTTGTCGATAATCGGGGGACGCCCGGCCGCGGCAAGGCTTTTCACGATGTGGCCTTCCGGAATTTCGGCCGGTTCGAGGTCTTGGACCATGTCGCCGCCCTCAAGCAGCTCGCCGCGGCACGTCCGTACATGGACACCAACCGGGTCGGAATATTCGGGGGATCCTGGGGAGGGTATTTCACGCTTCGGGCGATGCTGACCGCGCCCGAGATCTATCGAGCCGGCGTTTCGTACTTTCCCGTCGCGGATCTCGTCGACCATATCCCCGTGATCGAACGAACCATGGGACTGCCTGGCGACGATCCGAAGGGATACGAACAAGCGTCAAACCTCCGGTTGGCCGAGAAGCTGCAGGGCGACCTGCTCCTCATCGGGGGCACAAGCGACATCAACGCCCCCTTGACGGCGGTCATGAAGATGGCCGACGCGCTGATCAAAGCGGGCAAGCAATTCCGCATGCTCGTCATGCCCGAGCAGACGCACGGCCCCTTGAGCATGGGCTACAACGTTTCCAAAGACGGGACGATCACGCTCCGCGAAAGCGCCGGTTTCCTCTACGAAGCCGCGCGGAAGCACTTCCGCGACGCTCTGATGCGTTGAGATACAGAATGGGCGATTTTCCCACTCTTACCGAACATTGGATGAAATCATAAACAGGAACAATTGCCTGGCTCGAATATCGTAGGAATCAGTGGAGCCGGCGAGAGGCATCGAACCTCCGACCTGCTGATGACGAACCAATTGGCCTAGCGTTTCAACTAGCTGATTATTAAGTAGATATGCGGGACGTAAAATTGATTGTGCTCGGATCGTGCTCATCTGAGGCGCTGACACCCGACTTTGGTCCGCTTGCGGCCCGAGGATAAAGAACCAGGGCCGGTCAGACCAGGAGGTCCCGCGCGCCGGCGACGTGGACCACGAGCCCTCCGAAACGACGCTCATAGGCTTTCCGGATCCCCGGGCAGACAAGGTAATTCCTGCCGCCGGGATAGGACGCGCGAAAAACGGCGAGGGAAGCCGGGTCGAAGCGGTCGGGATTGACCTTGCATTCGACCGCATCGGCCTCTTTGCCGCGCCGGACGACAAAATCCACCTCCCGGCCGGACTTGTCGCGCCAGTGGAACAGCCCCTCTCCCCCTGTCGCGGTCCGCAAGGTGTCCAGGACCAGATGCTCCCAAAGGAGACCGCGGTCGTCATCCCGGATGTCCTTCCATCCCCGCGCGTGAGCGACGAAGCCCGTGTCGAATCCGTAGACCTTGGGCCGCTTCAGGATCTCCCTTCGTCCGCCGCCGTGGTAGGGAGGCAAGATCGAAAGCGCGCAAGCGATGCTCATGGCCTCCAAGTAGGATTTGACCGTCTGACGGCTGATGTCGCATTCCCGTGAGAGCGCGGTATAGTCGGCCAGCCCGCCGCTTGTCCTGAGCATGAGACGGAAAAGATCGAGAAAGCCCGTGCGCTCCCGGACGGCGAAAAGCTCCTGGATGTCCCGGGCGTAAAAGCTGTCCATCCATTCCGAGAACAGCGTTTCGTCCTTCTCCGGGCTGAGAAGGAACTCGGGGAGGCCGCCGTGATGGAGCCGGCGATCGAGATCGGCTATGCCGAAGTCGTCTTCGCATTCGGACCAGAGAACGGGAGTCAACTGGAGGACCTGCTTCCGCCCGGTCAAAGTGTCGCGGAACTTGCGCGTCGCGGCCAATGTGGACGAGCCGGTAGCGAGGATGCGGAGTCCGGGAAAAGCGTCGGCGGCCACCTTCAGGATGCGGCTGGGGTCGGCCAGCCTGTGGACCTCGTCGAGGACGATGATAGCGGTTTTGGGCTGGGCCCGGAAAAAAAACTCGGGGTCCTCGAGGCGCCGCGCGTCAGAGGGCAGGTCGCAATTGACGTAGATGGAATGGGGCAGCAACCTCGCCAGGGTCGTCTTTCCGACGCGGCGGACCCCGGCCAACCAGACGATGGGGCGCTTTTTCCAAGCATCCTGGATGCGCTTTAGCCAATAGGGACGATCGATCATGAATTCATAATTAACATATAGACGACTATTTGTCAATTATTTTTTATCTGGATCGTGCTCACCTGCGGCGCCGAAGGTGCCTTGAGCCCAGGCGCATCGAGAACGGTAATCGCTTGGGCCATCTCCTCGAACTTGACACCGAGGTCCGCAGGAAAGCGAATATTCCAGACTTGCCCCAATCCCCCCTTATCTCACCTTCTCCCACACGATCTGCCAGCGAACCACTCCGGGGATCGTAGACGCGTCGCTCAAGACAAGCCGGCCAGCTACGAACTCGTACGGCCGGATCTGCCGCGACCCGACATAGCCCGGATTTGTGGCGACTTCCGGCAAATGGATGATGGATTGTTCTTTCACGTCAATCTCATAGCGTCCACAGTACGCGAAAGATCCGTCCACGGTCGTGATCTTTTCTTCCGGTGTCGGATTGTCCGGGTCCCCCCATTCTGGCCGGTCCGGATTTACCAGATCCGCGCACATATATCCCTCCCGCGTATACATCAGGAACCCCTTCCCGTTCGGGCCGTATTGCGGATAAGGACACGTTGTGCCGTCTGTTAGCAACTGTTCAGTGGAAACTAGCTTCCATGTGCCCACGAGGCGATCCCGGATCTCGGACTCGCTCTGTGCAGAAACACAGCCACTCCACATCAGGAGCGCGGCTAAGACAGGCGCGCATTTTATCATGCTAGAATCCTTCAGGGACGTTCTGAAGAGATGGGAGCTATTTCCCGACGGGGACGAGGCGCTTGACCTCCTCGAGCCAATTCTGGATGAGGCGGATGTGCGTTACAGGAGGCGGCGGCGGCGCCGCGTCAATACGCTTTGACCTTCGATGTCGATTGTCATGATTCGTGTAGCAAATTCAGAGGACGAGTCTCGGCTAGCGCTCAGGCGTTTTCTGCCCCGCGTCGCCACGCAACGCCTGCCCGGGATTGACACCTTCGACGAACAACCCGTCATTTACGACAATCGTTCCCGCGACTACCAGATACCGAACGCCGACGCTAGGCTCGGCAGGGCTGCTGAATGTGGCCCGATCCTCGATCCGCTCCGGGTCGAACACGACAATATCCGCATCGGCGCCCTCCTGCAACCGTCCTTTCCGGCGGGTGGCTTTCCGAGCGGTTTCCAGTCGCTGCGCCGGCATTAGCGAAAGCTTGCGAACGGCTTCGAGCAACGGCAGGGTTCCCTGGGAGCGCACATATCGCGCGAGGATGCGAGCGCACGTCCCGCATAGACGCGGATGGCCCACGATGCCGTCGCTGGCGATCATCACAAGCGGATCCGTTATCACCGCGTCTACCACAGCGTCTGGATTCATATGGATGAGCACGAGCCGCGGAGTCGGCGCGGCATGAAGGATCTCAAATCGCTCGCGAGTCAAACGCTCTCCCGTTCCGGGAAGTTCGAGGTCCCCGTAGTCGATATTCCTCCGTTCGCGCCATCCTGGACCGAAAAAGGCGCCCGTGATATACGTCATGGCGACTCCGTATGGATAGGCCTCGGTCGTTATGTCAAGGCCTCGGGCGCGCGCGCCTTCGATCATGCGCAGGCATTCGGGTGAATCGCCCAGGGCGGTGCTGTTGATGTGGTTGATATGGACCGCCGCGCCCGTCACGGCAGCGGCGCCGATCACCTCGTTGACCGCCTCGATCGCGGATCCGGGCTCGAGTCGTCCGGCGCTGCGGACGTGGACGATCACCGGCTGATCGTACTCCGCCGCCAGCCGGAAGACTTCGATGATCTCATGCCGAGTGGCGCCCGGCGTGTACTCGAGCTCGATGCCGATTCCCAAACCTCCGGCCTGGAGCTGGATGCGCAGGATGCCCAGTATGCGGCGGAGACATTCCGGTGACGCAGGATCGTCGGTCACGGGACCGATGCTCGGATTAGGGATGGCCGCACCCAGTCCGAACTGACTTTCGCCAAGAGGCGCATCAAACGCTACGACTCGGGCCGCTTCATGACTGGCCGAGGCTCCATAGTTAATGGGCGTCCGGCCGCGCCGCAACTCTAGAAACTGCGCGACATCGGGAACTCCGGCCTCGAGTTCCAGGGCGCTCGTCACGCCATCGAGCGCCATGAGCCGATAAGCGGCCGCGTTGTGCTCATGCTGGTTGATATCTATGAAGCCTGGCGAAACGACAAGGCCTGCGGCGTTGATCGTACGGCTTCCCGTCAATGGCTTCGATGAGATCCGGACGACCGTGCCACCCTGAATGCCCACATCGCGCACGGCATCGAGACCCGTCTCGGGATCGATGACTCGACCGCCGTTCACAACGAGGTCAAAGGATTCTTGCGATCGAGAACAAGCCGCAAGAAATATGCACGCGACAATAATGATGATAGTCCGTCTCATCTTTTCATTCCCCCTCAAGCGAATTGAGGCCCGAAATCAGGCAGCGAGTGTATGCTGCCAGGAGAACGTCGTCGGCCTTTTCAGGCTAAAAGATGGAGCTGCTCCCTCCTCCCCATAAACGGATCCAAGTGAACAGCAATCCCGGGAAACTTGGCCAGGCTATTTTTTCACCGAGAGCGTGAAACTGCTCCACTCTCCATCATACTCGCTCTTCCATATGAGGCCGAGATAGCTGGCCAGACCTTCCATCCACAATTCGTTGACTCGCATGTATTCGGCGAAAGACACGCCATAATACATTCCGGCAGAAAAGACGCCCTTCCCGTTGACCGTCATCTTTCCTTTGACCTCTGTTTCCGACGCGCTGAGGATTTCCATCTTGAACATGGGATCCAGCGCCAGATTCCGATAAACCGCTTGGATCACTCGGATCGGGCTCTTTTTATTAGTGTCCCAACCCCCTGCCCACATGTCTACCATGTGCTTGGCAACATCCTCCGCCGTCATTCCATGAGCTTTAGCGAAAGATATCATAAAAACAGACGAAGTGATCTGCAACCAAGCTAGCCGACTAATTTTTTGGTCAGGCGTCAGTTGAGGCAAGTCGATCTTGTTTTCCTGTCCTTGGGCCAAGACGGGCCCAGCGATAAAGAACAAACTCAAGATCACCGCCAGAATCACCTTACTCCTCATACAACCCTCCTTGGATGGAATATTTCCAAATGGAAACCACTCCAATCGGAGCGAACGAATAGTTCCCACTTGAATCCCCTATTACCTATGGCCAGCGTACAGAATTCATTCGTTAAAAGCAACCTAATTTTATGGGGGAATCCGTGAGGCCGGCGAGAGGCATCGAACCTCCGACCTGCTGATGACGAACCAACTGGTCTAGCGTTTTAGCTTGCTGATAAAAAGGTAATTAGACGGAGCGCAAAACCGATTGTGCCCAAATTGTGCTCACCTGCGGCGCCGCCGACACTCCCCTCTTATCTAACAAGTTTGAAGGCACCCCTCATCGTGTCTTCAGCCCGGCCAGCCGCTTGAATTTCCGGATTTCTCCTTCTATGCCGAGCGCGGCATCTCCTTCATAACGGATGACCACGGGTTTTAAATAGGGGAACTCCTCACACATGGAATCGAGCGCGCCATCGGCCCTCGCGGCTTCAACGGTCGTTTTCCAGACGTGCGCGATGCGTTGAAAGTCTTGGATGATCTCATCAATTCGGGCTTTCGACAGAGCCCCGCCTATTTCAAGCTGCGAATTAATGCCCGCCAATTCCCCGACGGCCTCTACCGGATCAAATTGTGTGGACATGAAGACCCGCATGCTGTCCGGAAATATCTTTTCGTCATCGAGGGCCCATAAATTACCCTCAGGATCGCTTCCGTCCGCGCGCAGATACACGGAGACGATGTCGCGGCGGTTTGTCCCCTCCTGCAGCCATTCGAGCAGACCGCCCTTCTCAAAACAGGGCCAGATCCGGGCCGCCCATTGATCGGCGCCCGGGAGGCCGCGGATGATGTCCCGCTTTGATCTCAAGTCCTCGATCATATCCGCGGCGGCCAGGGTCTCCCGTTCGAGCCCGCGTCGGAAAAAACCCGAGATATAGAACCCATCCATTTCATAAAGCAGTTTCAATCGGGCTTTTTGAACGAGCTGTTTATCGATCAAACCATACTGCGGGCTTTTCGGGTCCATGGCCTCGGGCTGTTCCCTGTCCACCAGCCGGTTCAGGTAATCCACGGGATTGAAGAAGTACTGCAGAGCATGGGTGCTGTCATGTTCCATGCCCTCCATATGATAGACAAGGAGCCCGACGACGATCGGATGCCGGATCCCCAGCGCCGTCATCGCATGCTCGGGGTTCCCTTCGATCATCCATGTGGTCAACAAAGCCATCTGACCGAGCTTTTCAGAAAAGTTCACACGAACCGTCTGTCCGTTGGGCTTGCCGTCGACCATCCTGAAAAGGCCGTTCTTCCCGGGGGCCGGGTCGTAATTCTTGGTGTCGTCCTCGGAGCCGAAAGCGCTGTACGTTTTGGTGAAATCGGGCTCCAAATTTAAAACATAGGTCATGTTTCGATGGATGTATTCCAGGAGGACCGGCAAGTCTCGCGGCGCGAATTTCCTATCGCGTAAATTGACCCGGCGATCCCGGCTGAGGTCGAAATCCAAGCGATCGGCCAAACGGATCAGGAAATCAGGGTTGAAGAGTTCGAGGTAAGCCGTACGGCCTTCTTCGGACCGGTATAAAGCTGTTGCCAGGCTCCTCAGCTTGATAAAAGCCTGGGCATAAGCTATTTCGCGGCCCGGGGCCGGTTCAAAATATTCTTTTCCGGACCCTTCGCGATCGACCACGACCGAGATCTGCGGGTCGATCGGGATTTTGCCCCTGTTGGCCTTGACCTCGCGGTCCAGAATATCGAGCCACTCGTCGGAAACTGGCGGCGGCTGAGGTCCTTGGCTTCGGCGGGCCCCATAGGCCTCGGAGTACGGTTCATCGAAGTGTTTGATCAGGCGATCCACCACGTCCAAGTTCGCTTTTTCGCCCTGGAACGTCGGCCCCCTGACGATCTCCTCCCGGCATTCCCTCAACCGATCCTTATCCTTCTTTAGAAAGGCGATCGTTGCCTCGACGTAGGCGTTCCACCGGAGGGGAAGAGCAGGAGGTTCTTCAGCGTAGGACGATCTTTTGAATAAGTCCATGGCTTTCTGATAATCGTCGGCAAATGCGTACATCTGTCCGGCGTGGAAGTTCAGGTTGACCCGCTGCGACTCATTGAGATCTTGATGTCTCCTTAGGTATTCTTCGATCAGGCTGGCCGCATCAAGGAATTTCCCATTTTCCGCGAGTTGGCGCCAGCCCATTCCCGCCTGCTGGTCGAAAGCATTGTAGTCCCGGTCGAGAGGGCTTTTTTTACCGCACCCGGCCGCCAAAGAAATGCAAAGAAACGGAACAAGCCATTTAGTGGACATCAGGAAACCCCCCGAGGACACATCGCACCTTCTTCGCTATATCCCACTGATTCAGACATACGACCGGGCAGGAAGAACAACCCTCACAAGCCTGCTGGGGAAGATCCAACGAAGCCGCAAGGGTTTGAGCCAGAGACGGTTGACGATAGCCATAAGCGTACATATAAGCCCTCATGAGGTCGGGAATAGGGAGTCCGGCTGGGCATTGTTCCAAACATCTGCCGCAGCCTTGACAAAATAATCCGGCCCCAGAGGCCGCTTCTTGCAGGTCTTTCCTCTCAGCGTCTGTAAGGGACAAGTTCCCCATGATCGAAAGGTCGGCGTTCATCTCCTCATAGGTGCTGAATCCGGGCACAGTGGCATGAACATGGGGGTTCTGAAGGACCCATTTCAGGGAAGCCGTTGGAATCATCGGCTTATCGTATTCGTCGAACCCTCCTCCAATAACCTTGATGGCCACCACCCCCAATCCGGCCTCGGCGGCTTTGCCTATGGCCGCTTTTATCCGCAACTGGTCTTTCTGCCGGAAATTGTAAGCGGCCATGACGACCTCATAAAAATTCGAATCGGCGGCCGCCTGAACTGCTTCCGCCACGTTCATGTGCGTGGTCAGGCCGACAAACCGGGTTTTCCCCTGCTTTTTCGCCTTGTCCATGGCCTTCATGATGGGCTCGTAGAGGACCGATTCCTTCCGCGAAACATCATGGTGGTAGAGGATGTCCACGCAGTCCATTCTCAGGCGTTTCAAGCTTGCGTCCAGAATCTTAAGGAACTCTTCCTCCGTCGCCGCCTTCCCATAGAGACCGGTTTTCAGATCCCGGGGAAGATGGATCTTGGGTCCGAAAACGAAAGACTCCCGGGGCCGCCCGGCGAGTACCTTCCCGATCATCTCCTCATTGCGCAATTGCTGGGGACGCCCGGCGGTGGTGTCAAAGTGGGTGATGCCAGCTTCGAGCGCCGCCCGCATGAGGTCCTCATTACCTGAAAAAAGCATTCCCATTCCGATCACGGGGACCTTGATCCCGGTCTTTCCAAGCGTGCGGTAAACGAATTTTCCCTCGCTATTGTCTTCGCCGTGTATCTTTCTATTGGAGGAAAGACCGAAGAAGCCTGCCAAACCAGCGGCCGCGGATGTCATGAAATGCCTTCGGCTAACGGACCTGCTATTCATATCCCCCTCCGAATGCCAAACCGGCCCGCTACTTGTTGGCTATCTCTGGCCCCCTGATCTGGTGAGTCTAAGAATAACCTTTCGGGGGACGGGAAGTCAATCTGGATTCAAGCGGGGCGTGGGTCTTTTCAGAAGCCCTTATAAATTCGAATTGCCTTCCTCACGAGGAAACTGATGGAGCCAGCGAGAGGGATCGAACCTCCGACCTGCTGATGACGAGCCAACTGGCGTCTTCGCGAGCGCTGGAGCTGAGGGCCGCGGCGACGATTCCCACCTGGCCCCGGCCGCCAGCGGGCGCGGCGCCCCGCCCGATGCCGCCGGCTAGCGGGCCGGCGCTCCGTCAGGGGCGGCCAGCATGTCGGCTTTGGATACGCCGTGGCTTGCCGCGCCTGTCTGCCAGTGGGAGGCCGCGCCTCTCATGAACAACCGGTGCCAGATGAAGCGGGGCATGTAGGGGATCGGCACGTTAGCCATCCCCTGCGAGGCCGCCGCCGGGAGAGCCTCGCCCCTGGCAAGTGCCGCCCCGGCCGCATCCAGCGCCTGGCTGACGCGAAAGAGCGGGATGCCATTGGCGCTTTTCGCCTCGAGCGGGCGTCCGCCGATCGTCCCCTCTCCGGCGCCCAGGGCCATCCCGCCCACCCATGCCATGCCGCTTCGCGCGGCAAAGCGGCGCAACATGGAAAGCGCCAGGTTATTCTGGTGCGCCTCTGGAAACCCGTTGTTGGCCAGGGCGAACAGGCCCTGCTGCCGCGCACCGTCGCCCGCGGCCCGCCGGTGCTCGGCGATGACCTCCAGGGCTTTGGTCACGAGGTAGGCGAGCTCGTCGATATAGAGCGGAAACGCCAGCAGGATCAGGTCGGCCCGGTCCACCGCGGCCAGAAGCTCGGCCTCCCCCTCCCCCCTGAAGGTGCTCGGCTTGAGGGTGAGGGACTCGGTCTGCCAGCCCGCCACCGCCAGGCGGCCCAGGAGCTCCTCCCCAAGGACACCCGAGGTGCTGGGGCTCAGCCTCTTGGGGCTGCCCACGATGAGCAGGGCCCGGCGGGCGACCTCGGCATCGCCGCCGGCTGGGAGGGGCTCCCCCGCAGGCATCATGGACTTGACCGGCTCGCGCCAGGGGAAGGGGTCTTGCCTATCCAGCGCCGAGCGCAACGCCTCCTGCAACCGGGCGCGATCGTCCGTGCTCTGCACCACCTCCGCGGCGTAGCTGGGGGCGTGGAAGTTGATGGCATTCCTGCCCACCAGGAGCTTGAAGAGGCCAGCTTCTTCTGCGTCGCGGGCGCGCTGCACGCCGATGCCTAGCCATCTCGGGTAACGGGCATAGCGCGGGCGGTGGTGAACCTCGCCGTGATAGACGCCAAAGTAGGGAAGCAGCGTGGGCAGGAAGCGGTCCACCATCAACTTGAGCTGCGGCGCGTAGCCACCAAAAGACACCGGGGAGAAAAGGATGCTGGTGTCGCACTGCATAACTGCCTGCGCGATCTCCTGGCCCGCGTCGCGGAAGCGGCACACCCCCGGCGTTTCCAGCCAGCAGGCAAAGCAGCCGATGCAATGCGCCAGCTTGAGCTCGCGCAGGGGAAAGGTGCGCACCTCCGCCCCCGCCTGCTCGAGCAGGTCGCTCACGACCGCATAGGCCGGCGCCAAATCCTCGTCGCCGATCTTCCTGCCATCCAGCAGGGCAATCTTCCGACCGATCACGGTAACACCTCCTTGTCATGAACCGGTGACGCGCATGCGACCGAACCGCTGATACTCATGAATGCGCATTCTCATTCGACCACGGCCCGAAGCGGTCCGCCTAACAATGATTATGCAGTCTGCATAAGCCGAGTCAAAGCCTATCAACCGGGCTTCGTACTCCGTGGCCCCTTAATTAAGGATTATCACTCTGGTTTAAAAGATGTCAAGGACCCAACGCCGCAGGTCAGGCGCGCTGTCAAACGTCGCCTGGCAATTCAGGACAAGCGCAGGCAAAATAGACAGACCTCCGGCTCTGGGTCTAAGTCGCTGACATAGATTATATGGGGAGGTATTGTTGGAGCCAGCGAGAGGGATCGTACCTCCGACCTGCTGATGACGAACCAACCGGCCTAGAGTTTCAACTTGCTGATAATAAAAATAATTAGCCGGGGCGCGAAATCGATTGTGCTCAGATCGTGCTCACCTGAGGCGCTGCCCGAATTGGCAATCAGCCGCCCGTCAGCCCGGCCGGCCTCTTCCCTTGTACCTTTCGAGCCTGAAGCCATGTCACGGGGTGGAAGGAGTTTTCTTGACAAT
>JBFYOD010000150.1:0-15372 GCA_041303965.1 Candidatus Aminicenantota bacterium | reverse complement strand
TCGGGTTTCTGCCGCCCGTAGGAGATGCTCTTGGCTTCTCCGGTCAGGAGGTCGATCCGGGAGAGGGGTCCGAATTGAGACTCGTTATAAAGGTACCGGCCGGTCACCCGGTCGAAAACGTTGTACATGCCGTCGCCACCGCCCACGCCGAACCAATCCTCGAGGCGGATGGGCGGCCCGCTCGGCACGCCGCTCGCGGTCCCGCGCCCCATCCCGGAAAACCCGCCGCCGGCGCCGACGTTCGTGCTCGGTCCCAAAAGAGAACCGTTGTCCTGGAGGCCGCCGGCCACCCTATAAGGATAGGACATGTCGAAGTCGATGGCATAGAACTGGGCCAGGGACAGGAAGTCCGGATGGTACCAGTTCTTGCCGCCGTCCCAAGTCACGCCCAACCCGTGATCGTAACCGAGGAGCATGTGGTTGCTGTCCTTGGGGTCGATCCAGAGGGCGTGGTTATCGCCGCCGAACTGGAAAGGCGCGACCCAGGTCTTCCCGCCGTCGCGGCTGGCCAGGACGCCGACGCTCAGGATGAAGACGTTATCGTCGTTCGCCGGGTCGATGATGATCTGTCCGTAGTAATATCCCGGCGCGCCGCCGACGCTCCGCTTGTCCGGGCTGACCTTGCGCCAGGTCGACCCGGCGTCGTCCGTCCGGTAGATCTCGCCGTCGATCATGCCCTGGCTGGACTTGCCGTCGACGATCTCCTTCCAGCGGTCCTCGGGGGACATGCCCGGCCTGTTGGCGTTCTCGACCATGGCGTAGAGCGTCTTCGGGTTCTTCGGGGAAATGGTCAGGCCGATGCGGCCCAGGATGCCGCCGGGCAGGCCGTTCGCGAGTTTCGTCCAGGTCCGGCCTCCGTCGGTCGATTTGTGGACGCCGGAGCCCGGTCCGCCGAGCTGGAACGTCCAGGGCTTGCGGAGCCGGTCATAAGAGGCGGCGTAGAGCGTCTCCGGGTCGGCCGGGTCCATGACCAGGTCGACGACTCCGACCGCCCGACCGTCGACGACGACGTCGAGGACCTTGGTCCACATGATGCCGCCGTCGGTCGTCTTGTAGACGCCGCGCTCGGCGTTCTCCGAATAGAGGTGGCCCAGGGCGGCCACATAGACCGTATCGGGATTGGCCGGGTTGATGAGGATCCGCCCGATATGATGGGAGTCCTTGAGGCCCATGTTGCGCCAGGTCTTGCCGGCGTCGGTGGACTTGTAGACGCCGTCCCCCCAATAGGTCGAGCGCGAGTTGTTGGCTTCGCCCGAGCCCAGCCAGAGGATGTCGGGGTTGGACGGGGCCACGGCGACGTCGCCGATCGAGAAGACCTTCTCGTTCTCGAAAAGCGGTTCGAACGTCTGGCCGTTGTTCTCCGTCTTCCACAGACCGCCCGAAGCCGCGGCCGCGTAGAACGTGTTCGGCCGCTGGAGCGGGACGGCGAAATCGACGAACCGGCCGCTCTGCTGGGTCGGCCCGATGGAACGGTAGTCAAGGGTCTTCAAGATCTCCGCGGCGGCGAGGGGGGCCGCGACCGGTGTCTTGGACTTGACCACGACCCGGCCCTGGGCCAGGACGCCCGCCGGGGCGAGCACGAGAAGTGCCGTGACCAGGGCCACGAAAGAGAGTTTGCGTGTCATCGAAGGACCTCCTTGGGAGTTGATAGGATTAATTTTCAATCGTCCGTGCGATCGTAAAAGACGTTCTTGGCGGCGAGCTCGGCGAGTACGTCCCGGAAGGATGATTCGTCGTCCCCGACGAATTCGGGCGGGCAGACGCCCTTGCGGCCGAATTTGCCGGCCAGGACCAGGCGGGCGACCGCCGTCGCCGGAAAGCCCGTCGTCCGGGCCATCGAGGAGAATCCGGTCGCCTTATCCCGGCGGTCGAAAAGGCCATAGGTGTACCGCTTCGGGCGGCCGTTCTCCCGGCCCTCGACGATGATCCGCATGATCGTGAATTCGTCGTCCTCCTCGTGGAGGCGCCAGTGCTTGAAGAGAACGGCCGAGGTGACGTCGATGGGCCGGACCTTGCGGCCGCGGACCTCGATCTCCTCCCCGCCGAAAAAGCCGCTGTCGCGCAGGGCCCTGATGTGCCCGACGTGACCGGGATAACGGAGGGTCTTCTCGATCATGTTCGGGACCTTCATGGTCGCGAGGAGCGAGCGGAGCCCGTCGGAGTTGAACGCCTCGAGCGTGCCGATCTCCGGGAAATCCATGTTCTCGACGTCCGAGAGGGCGGGCTTGACGACGACATGGCCGTTCTCGACGTAGCGGGCCGGACGGGTGTATTCCTCGATGACGTCGGCCGGCGAAAAAGGCGCCTTGTATTCGAACGGGAATTCCCGCCGGAACGGCAGCCCCCCGACATAACATTCGAAGCGTCCGACCGACATCCGGGCGGCGTGATAGCCGAGGATCATGTTGCTCATCCCCGGAGCGACACCGCAGTCGACAACGGCTGTCACCCCGGCCTTCCGGGCGGCGTCGTCAAGGAGGAAGGCGTCCTCGGGGAAAAAGGAGATGTCCACGATGTCCTTCCCTACGGCTATGACCTCCCGTAGGGTGGCAAAGCCCATGGACCCGGGCACGGCCCCGATGACGAGATCGCACTCGCGGACGGCGTTCCGGACGGTCGAGGCGTCCGACAAGTCCGCCCGCAACCGTTTGACCGAAGTCTTTTGAAGCGCTTCCAGATTGGCCGGGCTGACGTCGATGGCGGTGACCTCGAAATCCGCGGCAAGATCGACGGCCATGACCCGGCCGACCATTCCCGAACCTAGGACGACGATCTTCTTCATGGAGTCTCCTCGAGAAGACGGCATTGTAGAATACTATATATCAGGAGAGTCGCGTTTTCAACTCAATCACAGCCGACGGCTTCGGCTGCCGCGGCGAGGACGAGGATGTTCGTAGGGGGTCGTCCCCGGCGCGATAGCGCAGACCGTGCGGGGTTTACATTTCGCGACCCGGACGCTATCATACCCCAAACGACTAAAGGAACAAGATGAACAGCCGCTCGTCCCTCCTCGCCGCCCTGGTGCTATGCGCCTGCGCGCTTGCGCCGAATCGCGCGTCCGCCCAGGACGTCCCGGCCCGGGCTGCCGAAAAAGAGCCCCAAAACTCCCGGGACGCCTTCAAGGCCCACCTCATCGCCATTCCCTTTGTTTATTACTCCCCCGAGACGAAGCTCGCGTTCGGCGGCGGCGGCGTCCTCAATTTCCGGGCGGGACGCGACAAGGAGAAGACCCGCGCCTCCACCATCTGGGCTTTCGGCAGCTACAACTTGGCCAGGCAGTTCCAGGTCTTGGTCAAGCCCGAGATCTACTTCGAGCGCAATCGTTTTTTCTTGAGCGGCAACCTTCGTTACGAGAGGACTCCCCAGTTATTTTTCGGCGTCGGCAACGACATGCCGTCGACCGCCGAGGAATCCTACACGCCGCGGATCATGACCGTTCAGGTGGGCGCCAAGAAGAAATTCCTGGGGCACTTATTCGCCGGCGTCCAGTTCGATTTCGAGCAGGTGACGATGGAGAAGGTCGAGCCCGGCGGCATCCTCGGTTCGGGGAGCATCACGGGAAGCCGCGGCGGCCTGATCTCCGGCTTCGGGATAAGTCTGGACTGGGACACCCGCGACGGCGTCCTCTACCCCCGCAAGGGTGTCTTTTTCCAGCTCATGACCGACACATACGGCGCCATGACCGGGAGCGACTTCTCGTTCACCAGCCTCAAACTCGATTGCCGCCAGTATCTTCTCGTCGCGTCCGACCAGGTCCTGGCCCTCCAGGCCTACATCAGGTCGACATCGGGAGAGGTCCCGTTCCATAAGCTCTCCCTGCTCGGCGGGGAGTCCCTCATGCGCGGTTACTATAAGGGCCGTTTCCGGGACAAGAACATTTTGGCCGTCCAGGCCGAATACCGGGTGCTCGTGACGAAAAGGATCGGCGTTGTCGGGTTCGCCGGTTTGGCCGACGTTTTTCCCGACTTTGCGGAATTCAAGCTCAAAACGATCAAATATTCGGTGGGCACCGGCGTCCGCTACATGGTGAACAAGCGCGAGGGCACGACCCTGCGTATGGACATGGCCTGGGGCAAAGCGAACTTCGGCCTCTACTTTACCGCCCAGGAAGCCTTTTAGCCTGAAGCGCCTCGGTTATTTCGGAAGTTCCGACGTGCAATGCGGGCAGCGGACCGCCTTGAGCGGGACGGCCGTCGCGCAGAACGGGCATTCTTTCGTCGTCGGGGCCGGGGGCTCGGCTTTCCTCTTCATCCGGTTCATGCCCCGGATCATCAGGAAGATCGCGAATGCGACGATGAGAAAGCTGATGATCTTGCTGATGAACACCCCGTAGTTCAGGGTCACCGCGCCGGCCTGCTGGGCGGCGGCGAGCGAGGCGTAGGGGCCCGGCGTTTGACCGGCCGTCAGGAGCAGGTAGAGGTTGGTGAAATCGACCTTGCCGAGAAGCAGTCCGATCGGCGGCATGAGGACGTCGGCGACGAGCGACGTGACGATGGTCCCGAAGGCGGCGCCGATGATGATGCCCACGGCCATGTCCAGGACCGAGCCGCGCATGGCGAATTCGCGGAACTCTTTGAACATCTTTCCCTCCTCACTCAATATTCCTGCTCCGTTTTAGCGAAATCGGCGACGCCTGTCAATCCTTGATGACCGGGAAAGTGGAGATCCGCAGGCGGGCGCAACCCATGGGGACGAGCTCGACCTCTTCGATCGGGCCTTCCCCGGCGGCGGGGCTCGGCGGGACGAGGCCTACCATCCGTCCTTCCGCCGTCCAGCCGGGGACGCGGCGGGCCATCGCTTTGAGGACGATCGGCGCCCCGTCGGGCGTGAAGGGCTGGTAGGGAGGAGTCCGCCTGGCCGCGACGCGGATGGCCGGGCCGGACCCCTGGCCCTCGAGCACGAGGCCATAATTCCAAGGAGTCGTCGGCAGGATCTCGTAAGCCGGCCAGGCGTCCGTCCCGCCGTATCTCTGCCACTTCTCCCCGATCTTGAGCGAGTACCAAAGGGGGCCTCGGCGGACAGAGACGGCGCCACGGACGGAGGGCCAGGCGACGACTTCGATTTCCGGGGCGAATTCCAGCCGGACCTCGTCGCCGTGCCGCCAGGACCGGCGGAGGACGGCATACCGGCCGCCGCGGAATTCTCCCTCGAGCGGGCGCCCGTTGAGGATGACCCTGACCTTCTCCGCCCAGCCGGGGAGCCGCAGGTAGAGCGGGAACTCGACCGGCCGGTCACAGGAGACCGTGAGCCGGATCTGGTCGTCGAATGGATAGGACGTCTCCTCCGATAGGACGACCTCGGTCCCGTCGGCGACCTTGGCCTTGACCGTGGACGGGGCGTAGATCACGGCCGCCAGGCCGTTGTCCGCCGTCGCCATCCACAGATGCTCGGCGAGATACGGCCAGCCGAAGGCGACATTGTGCTGGCAACAGCGATAGCTCCAGGGGTCATAGGAGACGAGCGTCCCGGAGTTCTGGAAATCGTGGTCACCGGTGCTATCGCAGGAAATGAGGTTCGGAGCGGTCAGGTAGTGAAGGCCCTTGAGGTCGGGCGTCATCGACGCCGGCAGGGAATTGAAGGCCACTTCTTCGGCCCGGTCGGCCCAAACGGCTTCCCCGGTGATCTTGAGAAGGGACTCGAAGCTGGCCATGAATTCCACCATGGTGCATGTTTCGGCGCCCTGACGGGGATCCTCCTTTCCCGGCCGGATGTTCTCGTCCGCCCCGAACATCCCGCCCGGCTGGCGGCCGTACCGGTCCATGACCTGGCGGTAGTTGCGCTCGACGGCCTCGAGGTAAGCCCGGTCCCTCACCTGCTGGAAATAAACGCCCGGCTGGCGGAAGCCCATGGCGATGTTGACGCCGTGGTAGAACGAGCTCTCGAGCCGCTCCTTGTCCCGCGCGGGCGTGAGGATGGGCGAAACCCAATCCGACGTCCGCGCGAACAGCTTCCGGGCGAGGTCGAGAAGGAATCTCTCTCCCGTCCGGTTATAGAGCCAATAGACGCTCTCCAGATTCTCCCCTCCCCTCAGCTTCTGCCAGCTTTCCGGCAGGAGGTCTTCGGCCGCGAGGTGGAATTCGAACTGGAAATAGCGGCTCATGAGGGACAGGACGCGGCGGTCGGCGGTCGCTTCGTAAAAGCTCTGCATGGCCGCCAGCATGACCATGTTCGGCCAGAGGTCCCGCCCGGCGCGGTTGTCCACGGGCCCGAAATAACCGTCCCGCGCCTGCGACTTGAAAGCCCGGACGAGCCAGCGCTCGGTCTCCCTGCGTATCGTAGAATCCTTGAGAAGATAGCCGAGGTCGCCATAGCCCTTGAGCCAATAAGGCATCTCCTCCCAGCCCTTGCCCTTGAGCGTGATCCAGCCGCTGTCGTCCCCAAGGAAACGGCTGAGCTCGGCCAGACGGCCGGTGAAGCCGTCCCGCATGAGCTGGAGCTGGGCCATGAGCCAGCCGCGCGGCTCGACCGCTCCGACCGGCAGCTTGACCAGTGGGCTCACGGCCAGGGGTGACCTGTTCGAGGGATAATGGATGTTCGGCGCGGCGGACGGGGGGACATCCACGGTCATCGCCTCTTGGAGGCTCCTTTCAGGAGCCGCCAATGAGCCGACCCGGGATTGAAGGAATACGAGCGCCAGGAGGAGCGCCGGGATGACCAGATATTTCATCGGATCCGCGACCGGCACTCCCGGATCATGGCGTCGAGGGCTTCGACCTGGGCCGGAGAAAGGAGGCTCGAGAATCTCTCCTTGAACCTGACGAAGCTCGACAAGGCCTTCTCGAAGTTGCCGGCCTTGAACGCGGCCTGGCTCAGGTTGTAGAGGGCCGAACTGTAATTCGGGGAGAGCTTGAGAGCCCTCTCGAAATGGGGTATGGCCTTGTCCGGTTCACCGCCCTGCAGGTAGGCATAACCTATTCCATTATGGCTCGACGGGTCTTCCGGATTGAGGTCCAGGGCTTTTTGATAGTACTCGAGTGAGGTCTTGTAGGCGGCGGGGTCTTTGGAGCGGTTGAAGATGGCGAAATGGAGGTCGCCTATGTTGCGGTAAAATATATAGTTACCATCATCCAAGGCGAGGGCCTTGCGGAAGGCGTCGAGGGACTTTTCCAATTCGCCCTTGTTCAGGTAGGCGACGCCGAGGTCGTTCCAGCTCTCGGGGATCTCGGCGAACGCGTTGCCGCCCGCCGCCGTGAGCATCTGGATGACGTCGTCGAATTTCCCGGCCTCGTTCAGGAAATGGATGTAGTAGGACGCGAAACTGATGTTGCCGGGGATCGCCTCGGCCCCTTTTTTCATGACGGCGATGGCCAAGTCCAATCTCCCCGCCCCGGCATGGATCTGGGCCAGCGTCGGGTAGGTGATGTCGAGGTCCGGCCGCTCCTTCATGACTTCCTCGAGGAGAGCGATGCCTTCGGCCCTCCGTCCGCTTTCGAAAAGACTGCGGCCTCGGGTCGCCTTGGCGTGGAACGGAAGCATGGTTTTCGGGTCATCGCTCGGACCGAACTTATCCTTCCGCGAGACCTGCGCGCTGGAAACGTAGCCCAGGCTCCGGAGCTTTTCAAGGGCCGCCTGGTCGAGGCTTTTCGCTTCTCCCCCGCCGGCCACCGGAGAGACGCCCCCCGTCACAACGGCAAGCTTGTCCCGGAGTTTTTTCACGTTTGCCCCGGGGAGCAGGTTCGCCTTCTCGTCGAAGTCCCGGTCGATATCGAAAGACTCGGGGATCGGCGAATCGATGAATTTTTCTGAACCCTGGTGGTAGCCGTAAAGCGGCGCCCAGCCACGGCTGTAATAAGGATAAAGGGACTCGAAGTAGAAGCTCCGCAGGGGAAGCGTCTGGCCCCGGGTCGCGGGGAGGACCGAGATCCCCTGAAGGCCTTTCGGCTTGGCGACGCCCAGGAGGTCGCAGACGGTCGGGAAGATGTCCATATGGACGACGGGTTGGTCCACCTGGCCCGGCTTCAAACCCGGCGCGCTGAGGATGAGCGGTATCCAGAGGGTCGTATTGTAGGCGAAATAGCCATGGGTCTCCTCGCCGTGCTGGCCGAGGCCCTCGCCGTGGTCCCCTGTGACGACGACGACGGTGTTCGCCGCGTTCTCTTTTTTTGCGACGGCGGCGAGGAGCGTTTTCAAGACGGAATCGACATACGCCACTTCGCCGGAGTAGGGGTGGTCCTTGAACTGAGAGAGGAAAGGCTCAGGAGGCTCATAAGGGTCGTGAGGGTCGAAGCAATGAACCCAGAGGAACCAGGGGCCGGCTTGGCCGTCGAGCCAACGGAGCGCGCTCGACACGACGGCCTCGGCCTTTCTCTCCCGGTATTCTTGCCGGCGAACGGAGTGTCCCTCGAACGCGTCGTCATAGACGTCGAAGCCCTGGTCCAGGCCGAATTGCGAATCCAGCGGGAATCCCCCGACGAAGGCGCCCGTGGCATAGCCGTTTCGCTTGAGATGTTCGGCCAGGCTCAGCTTTTCCTCCCCGACGCGGAAATGGGCGTTGTCGTGAACGCCGTGATGGAGCGGGTCCTCCCCGAGGAGCATCGTCGTGTGCGAGGGCAGGGTCGTCGTCGCCTGGGCGAAGGCCCTGCGGAAAAGGACCCCCCCTTTGGCCAGGCCGTCGATCGTCTCGGTCTTGACGAGCGAATTTCCATAGCAGCTGAGCCGGTCCGGCCGCAGCGTATCGATGGTTATGAGCAGGAGGTTGGGCTTCGTCCCGGCGCGCCCCGGCCGGAGGGCGGGGGAGGAAGCGTCCGGCCTTGCGGCGGACAAGCCGCCAAGAAGGAACGCCCCCAGGACGATGCCCGCCCCGAGGGCAAGACTCCCCGTCCTTCTACCGGCACTTCTGGATGAGGGTATTGATCTCATTTCGCTCCTCCAAGGTGATGGCCTTTCCCCTGATGATCAGATACTTCTGACAGTACTCGTAGGCCTTGGTTTTTTCGCCTCTCTCGAGATAGGCCAGGATGAGGTTATAGACGGGAAAGGCGAACTTCGGGTCGAGCTCCAGGGCCTTTTCCCAGTTCCTGACCGCGTCGTCGGTCCGGCCCATGATCTTCAAAACCCCGCCCAGGCCGTTATAGGCCGAGGCGAGCGCAGGATCGGCGGCGACGGCCTTCTCGAAAAATCCTTTGGATTTACGGAGGTCCTCGGCGTTCTTCTCTTTCACCGCCTTGCTGAAGTAAAAAGAGCCGGCGTTGTCGTTGATGGTCGGATCGTTCGGATCTATCTCCAGGGCCCTGGTGAAGTCCTGGGCGGCACGGACGAAATCTCCCAGCCGCGTGTGGGCGACGCCGAGGTTCGTCCACACCTCGGCGTCCTGGTCGAAGAGGCCAAGCGCCCTCTCCAGGATCTCGACCCCTTTCACATACTTAGCGTTCTGGACCAGGACGACGCCGTAGCCGGAGACGATGACGTAGTTCCCGGGGTTCGCTGTGTAGGCCCTTTCGAGGACGGCCAGGCCGTCCTCGATCAGCCCTTGGGAGCGATAGAGGCGGAAGAGGTGGTCATAGGCCCGGCCATAATCCTTCCGGGCGGCTATGACATCCTCCAGCAGCTTGACGCTCTCCGCGACCTTGCCCTCGCCCTCCAGCCGGGCGGCCAGCGTGACCTTCTGTTCGAGAGGCAGGAGGGTCTTGAGGTCGTCCGCCGGGCCGAATGAACTCCGGACCGGGCCGACGGGCGAGGACGCGTAGCCCAGGCTGCGAAGCCTTTCCCGGGTCTCCCGGTCTGTCCTCCGGACGGCTTCGTCCCGGAGGGGGGAGGCGTCCTGCTTCATTTTGTCCTCGAGCAACTTTCGAAAGACCCGGAGATCCGTCCCCGGGGCCATGTTCGTCTCTTCGCCGAGATCCTTCTCCAGATCATAGAGCTCGGGGATCGGCGAATCGATGAATTTTTTCCCCTCGGCGATGATCCCCCGGATGGGGGCCCAGCCCCTGTTGAGATTGGCCTCCAGGGACTCGAAGTAGATGGGCCTGGCCTTGACGGTCTTCCCGCTCAGGAAAGGGGCCAGTGATTCCCCGTGAAGGGATGGCGGTCTTTCGAGGCCGAGGACGGCGCAGACCGTCGGGAAGATGTCGACATGGCTGACCGCATCCTTGACGCGGCGGGCTTCCGTTCCCGGGCCGGCGATGATGAGGGGGACGCGGATCGTGGAGTTATAGGCGAAATAGCCGTGCCCGGTCTCGCCGTGCTCGCCCAGGGCCTCCCCATGGTCGCCCGTCAGGAAGACCACGGTGCCGGCCAGACCTCCCCCCTTGGCGACTTCGTCGAGGAGCTTGCCCAATTCGGCATCGACGTAGGCCACTTCGCCCGAATAGGGGTCGGTCTTGAAACGGCCGGCGTAAGGCTCCGGCGGAGCATAGGGCATGTGCGGGTCCCAGAGGTGGACCCAGCAGAACCATTTTTCCTTCCGCCCGGCCAGCCAGCGCAAGGCCGCGGCGACGGTCTTCCCGGCCGGGCGCTCCGAGTATGCTTCTCCCGCGGCCGGCCTCGATGGATAGTTGTCGTCATAGACGTCGAACCCGCGGGTGAGGCCGAACCGGGAATCCAGCGGGAAAGCGCTGACGAAGGCGGCCGTCGCGTAGCCGCTCTTCTTGAGAAGCTCGGCCAGCGTGGTGAATTCCCCGGGCACGATCGACTTGTTGCTCTCGTTGACCCCGTGGGCGAGAGGCGTCAGACCGAGGAGGATATTGGTGTGGGAAGGAAGGGTCAACGGGGCATGGGCGAAGGCGCGCTCGAAAAGGGCGCCGTGCGCCGCCAGCCCGTCGATGCGCGGCGTCTGAACGAGCTTGGAACCGTAGCAGCTCAGCCGGTCCGTCCGAATGGTGTCGATCGTCACCAGGAGGATATTATGGTCGGTCCCGGCGGCGGCCAGGACCCCTCCCCCGCCGACAAGGACAAGCGCAGCCAGGACAGTGTTGAGGAATTTCGTGTTCATCGGCTTTCTCCGTCCTGGCCTACTTGCACTTTTCGATGAGGGTCAGGACCATGGCTCGTTCATCGGGAGGAATGCCGGGGCCCCGGACCTCGAGGTATTTTTCGAAAGCGGCCCGCGCCAGGGCCTTGTCTCCTCTTTCGAGATAGGCGCGCCCGAGGTTGATCTGCGAATAGGAGTCGGCGGGATCGACGTCGACGGCCTTCTTCCAGGCGTCGATCGCGCCCGGGAGGTCGCCGCTTGTCCGGCAGGCCACGCCAAGGCCGCGCCAGGCCAGGCCGAGCGACGGTTCGAGCGCGCAGGCCTTGCGGAAGCTCTCGATGGCCAGGGACAGATCAACGGCCTTCCGGCCTTGACCGGAGTACATTTCCAGGCGAACGGCGCCGATATTGGAATAGGCCAGCGCGAAAGTCCCGTCGAGCTCCACGGCCTTGGCCAGATACTCCAGGGCATTGGCGAGATCCCCCTTGCGCATGGCCACGATGCCCAAGTTGTCCCAGACGGCGGGGTCGAAATCCATGACCGCGAGAGCCTTCCCGAGGACTTCGGCCGCGCGGTCGTATTGGCGGGCCTGGACGAGGAGCCGCCCGAGCGAGGAAAGAAGCGAATAATCGTTCGGATTGGCGGCGACGCCCGTCTCCAGCGCTTTGATCGCGTCGGACGTTCTTCCCTGCGACGCGAATGCTTGCGAGAGATAGATGAAGGCCGGGGTGAAGTCCTTTTTCTCGGCGGCGAGAGCGGTGAGCTCGCCGATGCCGCCTTGAACGTCTCCGCGATCGGACATGAGGATGGCCCGTTCGAGCCTCTGCTGAAAGGGCAGGAAGTTCTTGACGTCGTCCGCGGCCCCGTAAGCCGCCTTGACCTTGGCCACCGGCGTGGCCACGTAGCCGAGACTGCGCAGTTTCTCGAGCGTCCGGCTGTCGGCCGGGCGTGTGGCGGTCGCGGAGAGAGGCGAAGCCAGCGACACGATCAGGGCATCAAGCTTATTTTTGAACGGGCCCAGATCCCTCTTGTCAGCCAGGTTCGTTTTTTCGTTAGGATCCGCGGCCAGGTCATAGAGCTCCGGCACCGGAGAATCCATGTATTTGAGCCGTCCTTCGACGAAGCCCCGGAGCGGCGCGCAGCCTTTGTTGAGATAGGGCTCGAGGGATTCGAAGTAGATCGGCCGATCGGCCCGTTTTCCCCCCTTTATCAACCCGGCGAGCGACCGGCCCTGAAGGCCGCCGGGGGCGGGGATCGCGGCGAGCTCACAGAGCGTCGGGAAAATGTCGATATGGGACACGTTGGCCTCGACCCGCGCCGGTCCGATGCCTGGGCCGGCGACGACGAGGGGGATGTGGATCGTGCTGTTGTAGGCGAAATAGCTGTGGGTCAGCTCGCCGTGTTCGCCGAGGGACTCGCCGTGGTCAGCCGTCAGGACTATGAGCGTCCGTTCGAGGCGTCCGGATCCACGAAGATCCTGAAAAAGGCGCCCGAGCTCCGCATCGACGTAGGCCGCTTCCCCCGAGTAGGGGTCGTCCTTGTAGCGGCTCGAAAAAGGCTCCGGCGGAGCGTAGGGAGCGTGCGGATCCCAGAGGTGGACCCAGCAGAACCACTTGCCCTCCCGACCCGCGATCCATGCGGACGCGGCCTTGATGACCTCCCCGGCCCGGCGCTCGGCGGATGTCCCCAGCCGGGCCGGAAGCGACGGAAACGCATCATCATAGACATCGAAACCCTGATCGAGGCCGAAGCGCGAGTCCAGGGGAAAGGCGCCCAGGAACGCGGCTGTGGCGTAGCCCTCGGCCCGGAGCAACTCGGCCAGGGTCAAACTGGCGTCCGGCAATCTCGACTTGGAGTTCTCGCTGACGCCGTGGAAAGGAGGCGTCATTCCCGTCAGGATGTTGGCGTGTGAAGGGAGGGTCGTCGGGTTGTGGGCGAAGGCCCTCTCGAAAATCGCGCCCCGCGCGGCCAAGGCGTCGACTTCGGGAGTTTTGACGAACGCCGCTCCGTAGCAGCTCAGACGGTCCGGGCGCAGGGTGTCGACGGTGATGAGCAGGATGTTCGACTCGACGGCGCCGCCCGGGAGCGGACAAAGAACGGCCATTGCCATGGCCAGGATCATCCCGACTTGTCTCATGGGCATCTATTATACCAGAAGCGGCAGCCGGGGAAGAAAAAGCCCCTTCCGCCCGGAGGCGGAAGGGGCTTTGAACGTCTGCGTGTGCGCTTGGAGCTGGAACTAGATCTCGAACCTCACGCCGAGCCGGAAGACGAGCGGATTGAGGAGTTCGTTGTTGACGCCCGCAGTTGCCGAAGGAGCGGCATAGCTGAAGGGCACTTCGGATCCGATCGCTCCGCTTTGGCGGAAGGTGCCGAGGTTCCGGTTGTACCGCCGTGTCACGATCTGGGTGTTGAAGGCGTTGAACATGTCGACGGACAGATACATCCGGCCGCCGGTGCCGAGCCTGAGCACTTTTTCGAGCTTGAAATTGACGACGATAACGTTTCCGAGCCGGTCGGAGTTGTTGTACGTGTGCGTCAGGAAGGTGTCGCTGCGGTCGTTGGAGTTGTAGTTGGGATTGGTGCTGGTGTAGTTCGAGATGCTGAACTGCTCGGTGTTGAAGGTCCCTTCATGCGCGGAGACCGTGCCGGAAAGGTTGATGTCGTACGGCAGCTGATAGAGGCCCATGAGCTTGACCATCCAGCGGGTGAAGTAGACCTGGCTGATCTTGCCGCTGCCGCCGCCCTGGCTGAAGCCGAAGATCTGGTTGTCGTAGGACCAGTTGCCGGTCGGGTCGAGCCAGCCGTCGCCGAGGTGCTGTTTCTGCATCTGGTAGGTGAAGGAGCCGTTGAACATCCACTTGTTGGCCAGCCGCTTGGTGGCGACGAGGTCGAAGCCGTAGTAGACGTTGTAGCGGTTGGAGGGCATCATCGTCTGGATGGAGTAGGAAGTCGAGCGGGTGATGGGGTTGGTGCTGGGGCCGATCAGGGCGTACCAGGGAAGTCCAGCCGCGGCGCCGGGGTCGACGGCGATGTCGTCCGACGTGCCGTAGACGCCGTCCGTGCCGGGCTTGTAGAGCATGTCGGGGACGTAGCCGGCGATGTAGTAGTCGTCCTGGGTGCGGACGTGGTTAGCGCCGAGGTCCTCGGTGTAAACGGGCTCGTCGTTGGGGGTGTTGGCCGGGTCGGACGGATAGTAGGCCCGGGACCAGGAGTACCTGCCCATCCTCTTCCAATAGACGCTGACGCTCGCGCCGAAGTTCTGGAAGAGCTCCCGTTCGAGGGAGACGTTGACTTCATGGGTCAGGTCGGTCGTGAAGTTGGCCAGGTCGATGTAGGAGGTGGGCTTCGTCAGAGCCGAGGAACCCCAAGTGAAGCCGCCCCAATAAGAGCCGTACTCACGGACTTGGTCGCCGACGAAGGTGCCGTCGGACTGGAAGGGGTTGTAGAGCGGTTCGTAACCAATTTCGGTATTGGTCCAGAAGAGCTCGTCAAGAGAAGCCTGGCCGTTGCTGTTGACGTCGTCCCACCAGAAGTCCATGTTGCCGCCGATGCCGTAGGGGGCCCAGAAGCCCGTGCCCGGGTAGCCGCCCGGATACAGGGCGTAGGACAACTTGAAGACGGTCTTGCCGTCGCCGAAAATGTCGTAGGTCAGGCCGCCGCGCGGAGAGAACTGGGTGAAGACCTTGCCGACCGTCAGGGGGTCGCGCCCGCGGGCTTCCATGACGTTGTTGATCGCGCTGATCGCCTCGGGCGTGAAGTACTCAGCGTCGATCGCCGCGTAGTTCGCGTACTGGTACGAAGGAACGGGGTCACTCGCGGTCCAGAGGGTCCGGGATTCCAAAGCCTCGTACCCGGGTCTGGCCCTGTCCACGCGGAACGAAACGACGAAGTTGAAGCGGCCCTTGGAAATGGTGTCGCTGAAGTAGGCGGCGATGCGCTTGTTGTAATAGGGCGTCTCGACGGTCCGCCGCATGGTGCGGAGGTAATTCAGGTTGCGGTTGATGTCCAAGTCGTCGAGGACGAGGTCCTCATTATAGTCGACCGTCGGATAGTAGTAGTTGGTATTGATCCAGAAGTTTCCGCCGTAACCTCCGATGGTCGTCTGGCCGTTGTTATTGACTTCGAAGCCAACCTTGATCTCATGCGCCGAGCCGAAGATCAGGTTGTCGTTGAAGTATTGGGCCTGGACGACGCCGTAGGGATGCGGCCGGTCGCTGTAGAACCAGTAGTAGGAGTTGAAATAGAGGTTCTGTTCGACATCGTACCAGTTGCCCTTCTCGAGGAGCAGGTCCTCTTCCGGGATCAGCCCGAAGCCGCCTGCCGTATGGCCGATCCGGACGGAGAGGAAGAGGCTGTCCCCGAACATCTGCTCGTCCTGGAGCTTGATCGTCGGGTTGCCGAAGTGCTGCTTCGAGCCCTGGCGAAGTCCCGGCGGATGGAATTCGGAGGAGCTGCGGCCG
>JBFYOD010000149.1:0-13515 GCA_041303965.1 Candidatus Aminicenantota bacterium | reverse complement strand
CATTTCTGCGTAAAAAATAGGTTTGACCCCCTCTTCCTCTTCCGTCAGCGCGTCCGGACCGGCAAGACGATGTGGGACGGGTAGGTTTTTGATCGGAAGACGCGCTGGGTCGCCGCACGGTAGTCCGACGCCTTGGCCAGGAAGATATTCTCGACGAAGGTCTGCGGATTCCTGTCGATCAAGGGGAACCAGGTGCTTTGGACCTGGACCATGATCTTGTGGCCCTTGAGGAAGCGATGGTCGGCCCCATGGAGGTCGATGGTGAAGTCCGTGACCCTGTCGGCCACCAGGGGCTCCGGTTTCTCGAAGCTCGTCCGGAACCGGCCGCGGAAAACTTCATTGGAGATCATCAGCTGGTAGCCGCCCATCAGCGGCTCGGCCGGATGGTCCGAAGGATAAACGTCGATCAGCTTGACGATCCAGTCGCTGTCCGTCCCTGTCGTCGAGGCGAAGAGTTTGGCCAAGACATGACCCGTGATCGTGATATCCTCGGCCAGCGGCTCCGTCTCCCAGCTCAGGACATCCGGACGCAGGTGGACGAACCGCTGGTCGCCGACGAGCCACGTCGACCAGCCCGAGCCGCGCGGATCGTAGGTCGCTTCGATCGGACGCGGGCGGTAGGGCACGGGGCGAGCCGGGTCGGAGACGTAGCTGTCGAAAGCCGAGCCGTCATCGCCGCCGGGAGCGTCGAACGACAGCCGGCCGCCTTCCCCGAAGTAAAGGTCGCGGTCCTCGGTGAGTTTGCGGGGAGGCCACTCGTCGTAGACCCGCCACTCGTTGGCGCCTGTCTCGAACGTGATGGCCTCCGGAACATCCCATCCGGCCTTGTCCTTCAGGAAATGGGCGAAGAACGGGGCCTGGATCTTCTCACGGAAATATTTCGACGTATTAGCGCCGAACTTGATCCGTCCCAGGGAGCTCCCGTCGGCCCGCATCCAGCCGCCGTGGTTCCACGGGCCGGCGACGAAGAAGCTCATCTCTTGACGGTCGAGGGGCTCGAGCGTCTCGTAGATCTTCTGCGGCCCGTAGAAGTCCTCCTGGTCCCACCAGCCGGCCACGTGGAGCGCCGGGACCGTCACCCGGGTCAGGTAGGAGACCATGGCCTGCTTCTGCCAGAAGGCGTCGTAGTTCGGGTGGGCGACATAATCGTTCCAGGTCGGGATGTTCCCGAGGAGGTATCGCTCGTTCACCGCCGACAGCGGGCCGAGCCGCAGGTACCACTCGTAGGTGTCGAACGAGTCGAACCGGAACGACGCGTTTTCCTTGGACGTTTCCATCATGGCGGCGTACTCGAAACCGTAGCTCAGCCGGAAGGCCCCGTTGTGATGGAAGTCGTCGCCCAGGTACATGTCCGCCGGAGAGGCCTGCGGCGAGACGGCCTTGACGGCCGGATGGGGGTCGAGCATGGCCATGGCCGTCAGCCAGCCGTCGTAGGAGACGCCCATCAGGCCGGCCCGGCCGTTGTGACCGGGCACGTTCTTGAGCAGCCATTCGATCGTATCGTAGGCGTCGGTGCTCTCGTCGATAGCCCGGGGATCGCGCTTGTCGCGCGGCGGCCTTTGCATGACGAACGTTCCCTCGGATTTGTAGCGGCCGCGGATATCCTGGTAAACGAAGATATAGCCCTCGTCGACGAGCTCCTTGGTGCGCTCCGACATCAACGTCCTGGAAGACGCCGGCGCGCCATAGGGAGTCCTCATGATCAGAAAGGGCAGGGGCCCGACGGTCCGTTTCGGAGTGAAGACGACGGTGTTCAGCTTCACGCCGTCCCGCATCGGGACCATGGCCCGGGTCTCGGTGAACTCAAGCGCGGCGGTAGGGGCTTGGCCGGAGGGCGTCACTTGAGCGAAGATCGAGACGGCGGCGCCGACGGCAAGGCCGAGAAGGATCAGCTTCGGGATGGGAAGGGGCTTATTCATGGAGGACTCTCCTGGAAAACGGACGTTACCAATGTTATCTAGGGAGGGCCCGGGAGTCAACTCGAAGTCCCCGCCGCCCGGGAAGAGGGACAGCCCCCTGTGAAGGGGACAGTCCCTCTTTTCGGAACCCCCTGGCCGGCCGTCGTCCTTGACAGGTATTTCCGTCGCTCTTATACTTCTTTTCACTCATCTGACAGAAAGGCACGAGAAACATGTCCCTTGCGGCCCCGGCGATCGCAGTCAATGCCCTGGCCAAATCCTACGGCCGGCTCAAGGCCATCGACGGTGTCAGCTTCAGCGTCGGCACCGGAGAGATCTTCGGCATGGTCGGCCCCAACGGCGCCGGCAAGACGACGACGATCGAATGCCTCGAGGGCATGCGCTTTCCCGACGGCGGCGAGATCCGCGTCCTCGGCCTCGACCCCCGCAAGGACGGCCAGGCGCTCCGCGAAAGGATCGGGGTCCAACTCCAACAGAGCGCCCTGCCCGACGACATGAAGGTCTGGGAGGCCCTCGACTTGTTCGCATCCTATTACCGGAAGCCGGCGGACTGGAAACCGCTTCTCGACCGACTGGATATTTCGGACAAAAGAAACTCCCGTTTCTCGAAACTCTCCGGCGGACAGAAACAACGGTTGTTCATTGCCCTGGCCCTAGTCAACGACCCGGAGCTCGTCTTCCTCGACGAGCTGACGACCGGGCTCGACCCCCACGCCCGCAGGTCCATGTGGGACCTCGTCCGGGCCATCCGCGAGCGCGGCAAGACCGTCTTCCTGACGACCCACTACATGGAGGAGGCCGAGCAGCTCTGCGACCGGGTCCTGGTCATCGACCACGGCCGCATCGTCGCCCTGGATTCGCCGGCCAACCTCGTCCGGGGCCTCAAGAGCGAGATACGCATCCTGTTCACGGCGGAGAGCGGCCTCGACCCGGCGCCCCTCAAGGCCCTCGCGGGCGTCACCCGCATCGAGCAGAGCGGGGAAAGGGTCCTGGTCGCCGGACAAGGCGACCGGCTGATCTGTCTCGTCATCAACGCCCTCGACGCGCAGGGCGTCCGTTTCCGGGACCTGCGCACCGAGCAGCCCGACCTCGAGGACGTTTTTCTCGCCCTGACCGAGGAAGCCGGGCTCGAAGGGAGGGCGCGATGAGAGGCTTCTGGAAGCTCGCCTGGGTCGAGATCAAGATCTATCTGCGTCAGCCCGAGGCCACCTTTTTCACGCTCGCCTTCCCGATACTCCTGCTCCTCCTCTTCGGCAGCATCTACGGCAACAAGCCCAACCCGTTCTTCGGCGGCCGGGGCATGGTCGACGTCAGCACGCCGGCCTACCTGGCCATGATCATCGGCTCGACGGGGCTGCTCTCCATCGCCATCTCCGTCTCGAGCTACCGGGAGAAGGGCGTTCTCAGGCGCTACCGGGCCACTCCTCTCCGGCCGGCCGCCGTCCTGGCCTCGGAAGTCGTCGTCCATTTCCTGATGACGCTCTTCGGCGGGGCCCTGCTCATCGTCGCCGCCCGTCTTGTCTACAGCCTGAAGTTCGAAGGCCGGCCCCTGGATGTCTTGTTCGGTTTCACTTTGAGCTGCCTGAGCTTTTTCGCCCTGGGCTTCCTCCTGGCCAGCGTGGCCCGGACCGCCCGGACGGCCTACATCCTGGGCATGGTCCTCTACTTCCCGAACCTCTTTCTTTCCGGCGCCACCATTCCCAAGCAGACATTCCCCCAGGCCCTCCGGGCGGCGAGCAAGTTCATCCCGCTCACTCACGTCGTCAACCTCATGCAGGGACTATGGATCGGCGACCCTTTGGGCAAGCACGTCCTCGAGGTCGCCGTCCTGGCCGGCCTTCTCGTCCTCGGCGTCGCCGTCTCGGCTAAGGCCTTTCGCTGGGAGTAATGGACACATGAAGATCGTCCTGTCCGAAACGCTGAGCTACTGTTTCGGCGTCCGCAAGACGCTCGAGCTCACGGACAAGCTCCTGGCCGAGCGGCCGGGCCGGACCTACTACATGCTGGGCGAGATCGTCCACAACGAGCACGTCATCGAGGACCTCATGGGCAAGGGCCTGCGCATCGTCCAGACGCTCGAGGATGTCCCTCCGGGCGGCGTCGTCATCCTCCAAAGCCATGGGTCGACACGGAAGCGCTATCGGGAGCTCGAGGAGAAGGGGCTCGAGTATGTCGACGCCACCTGCCCCATGGTCAAGATCATCCACGACCGGATCAGGGAGGTCGAAGCCGATGGCCGCACGCCCGTCGTTATCGGGCAGGTCGGGCACGAGGAGGTCCGGGGCATTGTCGGCCAGGTTGCCCGGGCCCTCGTCGTGAAGGCCCCCGATGAGGTGACGCCCGAGCTTTTCGAAGGGGTCCTCCGCGCCGGCATCGTGGCCCAATCGACGTTCATCGAAGAGGACGCCCTCCGCATCGTCGAACGGATCCGCGGGATCGTCCCGGACGTCGTCTTCCACGACACCATCTGCCAGCCGACGAAGACCCGCCAACGCGAGGTCGAAGCCCACACCCGGAGGGCCGACTGCGTCATCGTCATCGGCTCCAGGCACAGCGCGAACACCATGCATCTCTTCAATATCGCCCGGAAGATCAATCCTCAGACGCATCTCATCGACAAACCGGAAAGTGTCGAAACCATCGCTATCCCCAGCGGGGCGACCGTCTTCGTCGCCTCGGGCGCTTCCACGCCCGGGGAGCTCATCGTCGAGGTCGTCAAGAGGCTGGAAGCCCGCGTCGGCACGTCCGAACGAACGGAAGAAAGGACGGCGGCACTCCCGGGTAAAGTGAAGGACGGCAAGGCATGACCTTCGAAAGCTATTTCGATAAAATCAAGACGCGACTCCTGGCCGATCTGGACGAATTCCTGGCCGCCAAACGCAAGGACATGGCCGGCCTGAAGTACGGGGGAACCGACGTCCTCCGACGACTGGCGGAATTCACCCGTAAGGGCAAGATGATCCGCGGCGGCCTCGTCTCGCTCGGCTCCGAGATGGCCGGGGGCAGGATCTCCCGCACATCCGTCCGGGCCGGGACGGCCTTCGAGCTCATCCAGTCGGGCCTCCTCATCCACGACGACATCATGGACAGGGACGCCCGCCGACGCGGGGCGCCATCCATCCACGAACAGTACGCGCTCCTCGCGGACAGCCCGGGGACGCCCGGGGCCGCCCACTTCGGGACGAGCATGGCCATCTGCGCCGGCGAGATCTCCATCTTCCTCGCTTTCGAAGCCCTGGCCGGCCTTCCCGGGCCCGGAAAAACCACGGCCGCCGTCCAGAAGCTCTTCGCCGCAGAATTCGGGCTCGTCGGCCTCGGCCAGATACGCGACATTCAAGCAGGGACGTCCATCCTGCCCCTCGAGGAACGCGACATCCTAGAAATCTACAGGTACAAAACGGCCCGGTATTCCTTTTCCCTGCCCCTCGCCGCGGGCTGGATGCTGGCCGGAGGGCGGGCATCCGTCCTGCCGAGGCTCCAGCGCCTCGGCGAAGACCTCGGCCTCGTCTTCCAGATCAAGGACGATGAACTCGGCCTCTTCGGCAACGAAAAAACGCTCGGCAAGCCCGTGGGCTCCGACATCCGCCAAGGTAAAAAGACGCTCTTCCACCTGCGCCTCCTCGACCGGGCATCGGGCCCGGATCTGGCCAGGCTATCGGCCGTCTTTGGGCGACCGGACGCCTCAAAACAGGACATAGGCTTCGTCCGGGATCTGGCCGTGCGTCTCGGCGTCCGGGAGGACGTCGGACGGGTCATGGAACGTTTCGGGAAGCGGGCTGCCGATACCATCCGGGGATTGCCCTTGGCCGGAACACACCGCACGATCCTGCAAGCTCTTCTGAACTATAGCCTTACGCGCAGGAGCTAGGGCCCCCTCCCGCTTCGTTAGGGGGTGACATATCACCTCACGAATCACCCTTAGGGGTGATTGACCCCGGTCACCTCCGGGACGAAAATTGTCGCGGAAGTACGAAATACCCTCGCTGGGAGGACGCGGACAATGGACAATCGCAAAGACAAGCGGTTCGTGGAACGGAACACGGTCTTCATCAAATCCACGTCGGAAGGTCATGAGCCCGTTTACGGAATAGGGATCAACGCGCACACCCATGACATCTCCTTGTCCGGAGCGAGGATCTGTACCCCTCAGTATTTCCCTGTCGGAAGCGTCGTACGGATCGTCATCGAGCTCGAGAGGACGCACCAGTCCATCAAGGTCGACGGCGAGATCAAGTGGACCAGAAAAAGCGACGAGAACGATGGCCTATTCTGGAGCGGCGTCGAGTTCCTGCACAGCATTTCCCAGACGCTCCTCTCGTTGATCAAGCACCTTTACGCCGAGAAGAACGGGGGCATCCCCTCAGCCATCTCCCACTGATCAGGCCCAGGCCTCGGCCAGGGCTTCCCTGTTTTCGAGCAGCAAGCCGATGAAGACCGCTTCGAGGTCGACCATTTCCCTGTCGTCCCGGCGCAGCCAATCGGACAGCCAGGCGAAGCGAGCGGCCAGGACCAGGTCGAAAAAACTTGCCCACCCGGCTTCGGAATAGCCGGCCCCGGCCCGCAGGCGGCCGACGAGGCTACGCACCAGGTCTCCGGAAAGGCAGCGGGGGTCTTCCATCCCGAGACAGCCGACGAGGAGCGCCGCGTCGTACGTTTCCGGCCGGAAGCCGCAGAACTCCCAGTCGATGAGGGCGTTTATCCCGACCCGGGACCAGATCATGTTCAGCGGATGGAAATCTCCATGGCAAAAAGCGGCGGGCAGTCGATCGAGGTTCGGGAACAGCCCGCGCTCCAGATGGAGGACGGCCGGGTATACCCGCTCGAGGAGCGGGCGTTCTTGGTTTCTCAGCTTGCCGATGAGGCCGCGGACGAAGCCGGCCAAGGAAGTGCCCTCGACGGTTTCGCGGCCCGGGATATCGAGAGCGGCTTTCCGGAGGCGGATCAACAAGTCGGCCAGGATCTCTCCCCGCCAGGCCTCGAAGGCGAACTCCGGACGCTCGAGGGGTATCCCCGCGACGTACGGCGCGACCTGCCAGGCGCCGCCCTCACGTTCGTCGATGAACCGGCCGGGGGCGAAAGCCAGGTAGGGCTTGACCTCGGGCAGGCGGCCGCCGAGGATAGCCATGGCCGCGGCTATCTCCGTCTTGCGGGCCACGGACCGAGGATCGATCCGTTCGTGGATCCAGAGATGGCATTCGCGGTCTTCGATGACCGTCCTTTCAAGACACCTCTCCGAGCTGCCCGGGATGGGGATGTCGGGGCGGACGCGGGAGAGCGTCATCCCCAAGAGTTCCATGGTCGCGACGATGTCTTCGTTCTTCATCTCGGGGCTCCGCGGTTCGGCGGCAGGGATGATAGAGTCCCGGCGTAACGGTGTCAAGAGAACCTATGTCCGAACGCGTGGATTTCATTTATAATCGGAGCCTCGGTATGGACATGAACGACCTCGCTTCTTTCTTATCGACCCGCGTCGGGCCTCTCGGCGCCAGGACCGAGGGCTACGTGCGGGAGCACGAACTCGTCTGGCGGGCGGCCCTCACCGAACCCCTCCCTCCGGGAAAGCGATACGCCCGCGCGGAGAAAAAGTCCGTCGAACGAGAGCTGTCGAACCTCGTCGGCCGGCTTTCCTCGGAGCCGGCGAGGACGTCATTCCTCGACGGCAGCCTCGATCCGGGGCACGCCGAGGAGTTGGCGGCGGAACTTCGCCCCGTCTTCAAACGCCTCTTGAGGCTACTAAACCTCCCCCTGGAAGCCGTCTACGACGCGCGCTTCCTCGATTCGACCCGACGGTTTCTCCAAGCCGCCCGCGACTTCGACCCCAGCCTGAACATCGCTTCGGCTTACCAAGCCCTCCGTAACGTCTGGATCATGAACTCGCTCCAATTCGACCTGGGGCTCGCCGTCGAGCACACGGATGCCGTATTCGCCTACAGCATGGTCTACCCCTATCTGGATAACGTGCTCGACGACGCGGGGACATCCGAAACCGAAAAGCTCGCCCTCGTCGCCAAGCTCAAGGCCTGGCTCGAGGGCGCGGAGCGGAGCGCGGACTCACCGCGCGAGGAGAAGCTCCATGACCTCGTCAGCATCATCGAGCGCCGCTACGCGCGGCTTGATTTTCCCGACGTCTATCGATCCCTGCTGGCGATCTATAACGCCCAGGTCAAAAGCCTCCTCCAACAGCGGGTCGCGGCCTCCCCTTCTCCCGAGGACGTCGTCGCTATCAGCCTGGAAAAGGGAGGCACCTCCGTACTCGCCGACGGCTACCTCGTGGCCGGGCGCCTGGAGCCTGCCGACGAGGATTTCTGCTTCGGGTTCGGGACGTTCCTTCAGTTGGCCGACGACCTCCAGGACATCGCCGAGGACGCCTGCCGCGGCCACCGGACGCTCTTCTCCCGCCAAACGGGGCGCGCTCCGCTCGACGGTCAGGCGGTGAAGCTCGACCGCTACCTCGCCGCCGTATTGGAAAGGGCCAGGTCGGGGGCGACGCCAAGCCGGGCGGCCCTCTGCGACGCGATCGGGAGCGGCTTGTCCCTGATGTTCCTGGAATCCGTGGGAAAGAACCCGGGCTATTTCAGCAGGGGCTTCGTCAGGCGTTCGAAGCAATGCTTTCCGGTCCGTTTCTCCTATCTCCGGAAGCTGCGCCGGCGGCTCGGGAAGCAGCTGCCGCCCGGGCTTGACCGGCTTTCCGACCTCGACCCGGGCCTAGTAGCGCTCATGGCCCTTTCCTCGAGGGCGTTCGCCCTGGACTGAGCCGCGAGGCGGTCAGAGGGCTTTGTCGAGGGGCTCGGCCGTCTTGGGGTCCCGGGTGGCTTTCCATTTGACAGCGGGGGCTTTCGGGTTATCGGCCAGCTTGACCGTCCCCTCGATGGTGTGGCCCTGGACCTTCCCTTCATAGAGAAAAGAGGCCTTTATCGAATCTGACTCGGCGTCGGCCCGGAACTTGATCGCATCCCCGGCGAGCTCGACATCGCTAATGGTGAGCGGCCATTTGCCAACGGTCCCCGACGCGGTCACGACCTGGAACTTCTGGGTCGTCTGGAGGGTGCAGTGGAGATTCCGCGGGCCGTCGGCGAGGTCCCACTCCCATCTCCCCGTGAGGTTGGCCGGGACGATCCAGAAATAGACGGCGCGCTGATCGTCGTAGGACGTCGTGACGAGGCTCGTCTGATCGGGACTCCAGTCTCCCATATCGAAGCTGTGGGAAACGAGCCGGGTCCCCGGCCTGAGCTCCGCCAGGAGCTTCGGCCGCAGGCGCCGGTTGACCGAAGTCAGGAGGTACATCGTGACGACCGTGGCGTCCCTGAAATCCGCTTCGAAGAGATTCTCCTGGATGAACTTGACCTTCCCGACAACGCCCGCTGCCGCCGCGTTCGCATTACTCTCGGTGATGCGCACGGGATCAATGTCGATGCCCACGGCCTTGATGCCGAACCTCTTGGCCGCGGCGATGACGATCCGGCCCTCGCCGCAGCCCAGGTCGTAGAGGACGTCTCCCGACTTGACGCCGGCCAGGCGGAGCATTTCATCGACGACCTCCATCGGAGTGGGAACGAAGGGAACGTCGAATCCATTGAATTGCGGCCACGGGAGCTCCTGGAGAACCACGGGTGAGGCCAGGGCCAGGAGTGCCAGCAGAACAAGACCTCCGAGGATCCGAGCTTTTCTCATCACGTCCCTCCTCGCGCGAACTTCCCGACCGGGGCGGGGACCCCGGGCCCGGGTGGCGGAGGCATGATAGCCCTCGGCTCCGGGGGATGTCAAACGGCACCGGCCAAGGCCGAGCTGCCAAGGGACGAGCCTCCGGCTCGCCGCTCGTCCGTGGCTTATATCGACGGGCTAGTGCTAGGGCAGGACCTGGCCGTCGAAGAGGCGAATCGTCCGCCCGGAATGGGCGGCGATATGGTCGTTGTGGGTGACCATGACGATGGTCCGGCCGTCCCGCCAAAGCTCCGTCAGGATGGCCATGATCTCTTCGCCGCTTCGCGAATCGAGGTTGCCCGTCGGCTCGTCGGCGAGCAGGATGGGCGGGTCGTTGGCCAGGGCCCGGGCCAAGGCGATGCGCTGCTGCTGGCCGCCCGAAAGCTCCGAGGGGCGGTGATCGCGCCATTCGTAAAGCCCGACGGCGTTGAGGAGCTCCGTGACCCGCTCCCTGCGTTTCCGGCCGTTCTTCCCATCGAAGAGCATCGGCAGCTCGATATTCTCCCACGCGGTCGCGTACGGCAGCAGGTTGAAGTTCTGGAACACGAATCCGATCTTCCTGTTGCGCACGGCCGCCAGCTGGTCGAACGTCAGGCCGGCCACGTTGTCGCCGTCGAGGACGTATTCCCCCGACGTCGGCGTATCCAGGCAACCGACGATGTTCATCAGCGTCGATTTCCCCGACCCGGAAGGGCCCATGATGGAGATGAACTCGCCTCGCGCGATCGTCAGGGACACGCTCCGGAGCGCCTCCAGGACCTGACTCCCAGTCCGGTAGACCTTGGTGATGCCTTGGAGTTCGATCATGTTGTCCCTCTATTCATAGCGGAGCGACTCGATGGGATTCGACCGCGAGGCCCGGAGCGCCGGGAATATCCCCGAAAGGAAGACGAGAGCTCCCAGGATGGCCATGTAGGCGGCGAAGATCTGCAAAGAGAATACCGGCCGCAACAGGTAGGCTTCGATGCCGAACGAATCGTAGTTGATCGGGGCCAGGCGGATGAGGTGGACGATGTTAAAAGCGGTAATGAACCCCCAGAACGTCCCCTTGGCGAAGACGAAGAGCGTCTCCAGGAAAAACTGCTGGACGATGACCCGCCGCCGCGCCCCGATGGCCAGCTTGATGCCGATCTCCTTGGTCCGCTCCTTGGCGACGGCGTACATCAGGTTGGTGACGCCCACGGCCCCGATGAGCAGGGTCAGGGCGCCGATAATGCCGAGGAAGATCTCGATCCCCTTGAAGATGGCCATACCCTCCTTGGCGTCCTCAATGGTGTTCCAGAAGCTCGTGGCATAGCGATCGTCGGGATCGAAGCGGTATTTCCTCCCGAGGAGGGTCCGGACCCGCGCTTCGATCAGCTTGGACTGGGCCGCCGCGTGGGGTTGGATGTGGATCTGGTTGATGCGCCGCCGGTTGTCGATCTGGCTGTAGGCATAAAACGGCAGATAGATCTGGTCGGCGTCCGGGCCGTTGTACATCGAATCCTGGATCTTTTTCTGGAGGACGCCGATGACGGTGAACGGAATGCGGTTGATGACGACCGGCTTGCCGATGGGGTCCTCGGCGCCGAAAAGGTCCGCGGCGACTTTCCAACCAATGAAAGCGACTTTCCTTCCCTCGGCGACATCGGCGGCGTTGAGAAAGCGGCCGCCCATCCGGGGGACCTGGGTCCGCATCAAGGCGAATTCGTCCGTAGTGCCGTGGATCGTGCGATTGATCTCCCTGCCGTTGGCCGAAACCTGGAGGAAGCTGTACGACTCCGGGACGATGCGCAGGATCTCGGGGATCCTCTCCTTCAGGAAGTCGACGTCTTCGGGGTAAAGGGAGACCGGTCGCCCCTTCGGCAGGCCTTCGAATTCGAGCGATGTTTGCCCGCCGTAGACCATGATCAGCGTATCGCCGAGGCCGCTGAAGGCGACCCGGAATTGGGCGGACATGCCTTGGCCGAAGGCCATGAGAAGGAGGATGGAAAGAGTGCCCCAGAAAAGGGCGAAGGTGATGAGCGCGGCCTTCTTCCGGCGCTTCCGGTATTCGCTCCAGAAAAAACGGGGCAGGGTCGAGTTCATCCTATTTCCTCAAGGCCTCGATGGGGTCGGTCGAAGCGGCCGTCCGGGCCGGGATCATGCCGGCGACGACGCCGATGACGAGGAGGATCAGGACCGTGGAGACGATGACGAGCGGGTTGAGGACGGGGAGGCCGACGAACTCGGTGAACCCTCCGGCCGGGACGGCTTTGGCCGCCTGGAGAACGCCGGCCGAGAGGCCGAAACCGACGGCCCCGCCGAGGAGCATGATCACCAGCGATTCGCTGAAGAACTGCCAGAGGATCGTCCGGCGGCGGGCGCCGACGGCCAGTTTGACGCCGATCTCACGCGTCCGCTCGTCCACGACGACCCGCATGATCGAAGCGACACCGACGCCGCCGACGAGGAGCGTGAACGAACCGATGACGCCGAGGAAGACCGTGAAGGCGAGGAAGAAGGTCGTGAACTGTTTTTCGAACTCCATGGTGTCCCAAATGGAGACGGCGTCCGGATCGGCGGGGGAAAACCCGACGAGTTTAGAGAGATGCTTTTTGATATCTTCGGTGACCGCCTTGCTCCGGCCGAGGTCGCGCGGACGGAAGATGAAGTTCGAGACGTACTTGGCGCCGTAGAGCGAGGCGTAGGTCGTCCAGGGGATGAAGGCGCAGCGCTCGTCGCGTTGGCCGTTGTAGTTGGAGCTCTGGAGCTTGGTCCGCATAACGCCAACGACGGTGAAGGGGACGCTGTCGATGAAAACGGCTTGGCCCACCGGCTCCTCGTTCCCGAAAAGGTCCGTCGCGATGACGTCCCCGATGAAGCAGACTCTTTTCCGGGCGCCCATATCCTCGGCATCGATGAACCGCCCCTTGCCGGCGATCGTATTGCGCATCAGCTCGAACTCAGGGTTGATGCCTCGGACCGTGTTCCGGAATTCCTTCCGCTTGTAGCTGATCAGGCGGCTGCCGACGAACTCGGGGCTGATGAGCTCGATGCCCGGGACTTTTTCCGGGATCGCCTCGACCGTCTCGGGGGTGATCCTCACCGCCTTGCCTTTCAGGAGGCCCTGCCAGGCGAGCGTCGTCCGCGAGGGGAAGGCCAGGACGATCCCCTGCCCCATGCCGTGGAACCGCTTGATCTGGGCTTTGCCCACGGAGTCGCCGAAGGCGAGAAGAAGGACGACGGAGAACGTGCCCCAGACGACCCCGGACAGGGTCAGAGCGGTCCGCAGGGGCTGGCGGACGAGGTCCCGGAAAAGGTTGCGGAAGAAAATGCCGATCATCTACTTGATTTCGCGGGGGGGCCTCTCGACGACCTTCTCGCCCTCTTTCAACCCGGACAGGATCTCGATGTTCAGCCCGTCGGAGAGGCCGGTCTGGATCTCGACCTTGCGGGTCTTCGGATCGCCCTTGTTTTCGTCGTTTTCGGCGACCTCGACGAACTTCTTGCCGTCCTCGAATATCACCAGGCGCTCGGGGATGAGAACGACCTGCGTCCGCTCGCGGATCTGGATGCTCGCCGTCGCCGAGAAGCCGGCCCTCAGGGTCACGCCGGCCGTATCCTTGATCCCGATCCAGATATCGAAGAGGGTGGCGTTGCCTTCCTTTTTGGCTTTGGGAAAGATCCGGTCGACCCGGGCTAGGATCTTCGTATCGGGGAGGGCGCCGATCTGGATCTCCGCATCCATCCCGTCCGTGATCTTGCCGACGTCGATCTCGTCGACCGTGCCTTTGAAGAGGAGGCTGGTCATATCGGCGAGGGAGCAGAGTTCGGTGCCGGGCTGGTAGTTGGTCAGCGGGACGACGGGGTCCCCCTGGAAGACGCTCTGGGACAGGACGATGCCGGTGATCGGGGACCTGAGCAGGGAGTCGAT
>JBFYOD010000148.1:0-4873 GCA_041303965.1 Candidatus Aminicenantota bacterium | reverse complement strand
GCCTCGACCCGGCCCAGATCCGCGAGATCCGCGAGCTCATCAAGGGCCTCCGCGGCGAGCACACGATCCTTCTTTCGACCCACATCCTGCCCGAGGTCACCCAGGTCTGCGATGGCGTCGTCATCATCAACCAGGGCCGGCTCATGGCCTCCGGCTCCCTCGAGGACCTGGCCGCCTCCTTCGAGAAGAACGACGGCGTCATCCTCAAGCTCCGTCGCGCCGGCGCTGAGGAAGCCGCTCTCCTCAAGGGCATCCCCGGCGTCGACAAGGTCTCGGCGGAGGGGAACGAGCTCCGCGTCGAGTGGGGGCGCGGTCTCAACCTCCACGACGACGTCGCCCGCCTGGCCCTCGACCGGGGCCTCGGCCTCCGGGAGATGAGGTCCGTCGCCAGCATCGAGGACCTCTACATGAAGATCGTCTCGGGAGGACTCGAACAATGAGAAACATCTGGTCCCTCATGAAAAAGGAGATCCGGTCCTATTTCGGCTCGCCCATCGCTTACGTCGTCATTTCCGGCTTTCTCCTCCTCGTCGGGTACTTCTTCTATAGCCTCGTCTGGTGGTTCAACGCCCAGGCCATGCAGATGGCCCAGAACCCCTACTACGCCCAGCAGATCAACATCAATGAGATGGTCTTCTCGCCGCTCTTCCACAACATGAGCATCATCCTCATCCTCGTCGCCCCGCTGCTGACCATGCGGCTGCTGGCCGAGGAGAAAAAGAACGGCACGGACGAGCTCCTCTACACCTCGCCGCTTTCGGTCGGCCAGATCGTTCTCGGCAAGTACTTCGCCGCCCTGGTCATGCTGGCCGCGATGCTCGGGCTGACCGCCCTTCTCTCGATCTTCGCTTTCGCCTTCGGCAATCCCGAGATCGCCCCGTGGCTCACCGGCTACCTGGGGCTTTTCCTAATGGGGGCGACATTCATCGCCATCGGCCTCTTCTTCTCCTCCCTGACGGACAACCAGATCGTGGCCGCCTTCCTGACCTTCGTCACGCTCCTGCTTTTCCTTGTGATCAACTGGGTCGCCTCGTCCGGAAGCGGGACTTGGCAGAGCGTCCTCAGCTATCTTTCGTTCTCCCAGCATTTCGAGGACATGACCCGCGGCATCCTGGACACCAAGGATATCGTCTATTACCTGAGCTTCTCGTTCTTCGGCCTTTTCCTGGCCCACTCCGTCATCCAGTCGAGGCGGTGGAGGTAAGTCATGACCAGCCTGAAAAAGAACCTCAACACCATCGCCCTGGTCCTCATCGCCGCGGCCGCCGTCGCCGGGATCGTTTGGCCCCAGAAAAAAGCACTGATCGCCGCGATCGGCGGGCTCGGCCTCCTGGCCCTGGCCGCGCACATCGCTTTCAACTGGGGATCCCTCAAGCAGAGCTTCCGGCGCAAATCCTTCATCTATTCGGGGAACCTGCTCCTCGTCGTCGTGCTCGTCCTGGGCATCGTCGGTCTCCTCAACTACTTCCTTTCAAGGAACAACTACCGGATGGACTTCACGGCGGCCAAGCTCCACAGCCTGTCCGGCCAATCCGTTTCCGTCCTCGAGAACCTCAAGACCGACATCTCCTTCAAATGCTTCTTCCGGGACGGGAACTTCGGCCGGGCGGCCATGGAGAGCCTGCTAAAGATCTACGCCTATCATTCGGGCAAGATCAACTACGAGTTCATCGACCCCGACAAGAACCCCGGCCTGGTCAAGCGGTACGGCGTCACCCAGGACGGGACGACGGTCATCGAGGCCGGCGACAAGGAGAGCCGGATCACCACGACTACCGAAGAGGACATCACCAACGCCTTGATCAAGGCCACCCGGGCCGCGAAAAAAGTCATCTATTTCCTCGAAGGGCACGGCGAGGGTTCCGTCGAAGAAACCAGCGATAACGGCTACTCGACCGTCAAGGCCGAGCTCGAGAAGATGGGCTACGAAGTGAAGAAGCAGACCCTGGCCCTGGCCGATAGGTTCCCCAAGGATTCCGCCCTTCTCGTCGTCCCCGGCCCACAAAAGGACTTATTGCCCAACGAGGTCGAAACGATTCGGACTTACCTCAAGCAGGGAGGCCGCGCCCTGTTCCTGGCCGACCCCGAAACGGCCCCGGCCCTGCCGGCTTTCCTGGCCGAGTTCGGGTTCAAGCTCGAGAACGATATCGTCGTCGACACCGTCTCCAAGCTCCTCGGCGGCGATTACTTCATGCCCGTCGTCAGCGAGTACGAGACGCACGCCATCACCGACAAGTTCGGCTACGCGACGTTCTTCCCCTTCGCCCGGTCCGTCGAGATCGGCGAAGCCAAGCCCGAGGGCGCGACGCTCACGGCCCTGGCCAAGACGAGCCCCAACTCCTGGTCGGAGCGTCAGCTCGACCAGAAGGAGGTCAAGTTCACTCCGGATAAGGACAAGCAGGGGCCGATCAGCCTCGCCGTCGTGTCGAGCTTCAAGGCCGAGGCCGCAGAACCCTCCCCTGCGCCCGTCGAAGCCAAGCCCGGCCAGCCGGCGCAAGCCGCGGCCACGGCGAAGCCCGAAGCGGCCGAAAAGGAAGCCCGCGTCGCCGTCGTCGGCGATTCCGACTTCGCCAAGAACCGTTACTACGCCGTGTCCGGCAACGGCAACTTTTTCCTCAACATCGCCAACTGGCTGACCGAGGAAGCCGACCTCATCGCCATCCAGCCCAAGACGCAGTCGCCGCGGACGATCCAGCTCACCCCGTCGCAGGGGCGCCTGCTCTTCCTAGTCAGCGTCCTCATCCTGCCGCTGGCCGTGCTTCTCCTCGGGCTCTCCGTCTGGGTCAGGAGGAGGTCGCTGTGAAATTCAGGACGACCCTGCTCCTGCTCTCGATCTTCATGGTCCTCCTGGGCATCGTCCTGTTCTTCGACTCCAAGGACGAGAAGAAAAGGGTCGCCGAAGAGAAGACGAACACGCTCATCAGCCTCGACTCCGCCGATGTCCGCAAGGCGAGCCTCGTCCGGGACGGCGAGGCCCTAACCTTCGAGCGGGACGAGGCGGGACCGTGGCGTCTGACCTCGCCGCTCCAGGCCGCGGCCGACGACGCCGAAGTCGGCAGCTTCATCGGCTCCCTCGCTTCCCTGCGCATCGAGCGCGTCGTCGAGAGGGAGGTCAAGGACCTGGCCGCATACGAGATCCCCAAGATCGAGGTCTCCCTTTGGGTCAAGGGCAAGGACGCGCCCGTCCGGCTGCTCGTCGGTATGGAGAATCCTCTCGACAAGACCTTCTTCGCCAAGCGCGAGGACGACCCGCGGGTCGTCCTGCTGGCCTCTTCGCTCAAGACGACGCTCGACAAGAAGATCTTCGACTTCCGGCAGAAAGACGTCTTCAAGTTCAACGCCGCCGACGTCAAAACGATACGGGTCCAAGCGAAAAATATCGCTTGGCGGGCCCAGCGCGAAGAGGCGGGCTGGTTCCTGAAGGCACCCGTCGCCGCGTTGGCCGCCAAGGGCAAGGTCGATGCCCTCCTCGATTCGCTATCCGGCCTCCGGGCCAAGGCCTTCGTTGCCGAATCCAAGAACGCCGAGACCCTGAAACGCTTCGGCCTCGACAAACCCGAATACGAGGTCTTTCTGTCCCTCCCCGCGTCCAGCGAGGAGATCGTCTTCTCCCTGCACCAGGAGGGCGAGGCTTTCTATGCGACGACTTCCCTCTCGGCCAAGGTCATCGCCTTCGAGGGCGCGTTCCTCGCCGACCTCGACCGGCAGGTCGATTCGATGAGGGAGACCAAGGTCGCCGATTTTTATTCCTGGGAGGCGGACAAGGTTGTCCTCAAGAAGGACGGCCTCGAGCTCGCGGCGGTCAAGGAAAAAGCGGGCGAGGAGGACAAGTGGCTCCTCGACCCGGCGACAAAGGAAGAGGCGGACCGGGCCAAGGTCGAGGACTTCATCCGCGTGGTCGAAGGCCTCGAGGCCGCCGCCTTCATCGACGACCCCGGCCCGCTTGCCGGCTATGGGCTCGACGGCGGGACGGAGGTCCGGATACGGACAAAGGACTCCCAAGGCGAGGTCAAGGAGACGGTCCTTCTCATCGGCAAAGAAGATATGGAGAAAAGGCAGGTCGTCGTCAAGAACGCCCGGCTCGACTATCTCTTCCGCGTCGATTCGGGGTTCCTCAAGGATCTCCCCAAGGATAAAATGGATTGGAAGACCGCGCCGCCCAAAGCGGAGGAAGGCCGGACCGATAAAAAATAAGTTCGCCGACAAACTTCTGGCCTGGTACAGGGTCCACCGGCGTAAGCTGCCGTGGCGCCGGACGCGGGATCCTTACAGGATCTGGGTCTCCGAGGTCATGCTCCAGCAGACGACCGTCCCAGCCGTTATCCCCTATTACGAGCGCTGGTTGAAGGTCTTCCCGGATATGCGAAGTCTGGCCCGGGCCCCCCTCCGGAAGGTTTTGAAGGAATGGCAGGGTCTAGGCTATTACCGGAGGGCCGGGAATCTCCATCGAGCGGCCAAGACGATGGTGCGCGAGCACGGAGGGAGGGTGCCCGACGGCGAGCACGAGCTCCGGAACCTGCCGGGTTTCGGCCCCTACACCACGGCGGCCGTGCTAAGCCTCGTCTACGGTAAGCCGCAGCCCGTCATCGACGCCAATGTCCGGCGGGTCCTCATGCGTGTCCTCGGGCTCCGCGGAACGGCCGAAGCGAGGATCGACAAGACGCTCCGTATCTTCCTCGAAAGGGTCTTTTCAAAGGATTCACCGGGGGATTTCAACCAGGCCATGATGGAGCTCGGGGCGCTCGTCTGCCGGAGCCGGAACCCACAGTGCTTGGCCTGTCCGGTGCGGGAGTTCTGCCGAGCGGCGCGAGAAGGGACGCAAGAGATCATCCCCCGGCCGCGGACGGTGGGGCTCGAGAAGATCGAAGCAGTG
>JBFYOD010000147.1:0-23295 GCA_041303965.1 Candidatus Aminicenantota bacterium | reverse complement strand
AGACCCACGACTCGCTGCCCATGCACGAGCTCCAGTTCCAGGTCATCCGGGCCCTCTACGCCCGGGACAAGCACCTGGCCGTCGGCTTGGAGATGCTGCCGGTGACCGTCCAGGAGTCGCTCAACAAGTGGACCGCGGGTGTCCTGACCAAGGACGAGTTCGTCCGCGAGATCCGTTGGTACGTCAACTGGAACTTCAACTTCGGCTACTACGAGAAGATCTTCGACTTCGCCCGGGAACACCGTCTTCCGATCTACGCCTTGAACATCCCGCGGGAGATCATCACCAAGATCCGGATGCGGGGCTGGGACGCCTTGAGCGAAGAGGAAAAGGCGCTCATCCCGGGGACCCCGGACGTCACCAACCAGGACCACCGGACGCTCATCCGGGCGGTCTTCGAGTCCTCCGACATCCCGCAGGCGATGAAGGGGCCGGGCCTCGACTCGGTCTTCGAAGGTCTCTACCGGGCCCAATCGACCTGGGACGAGGTCATGGGCGCGAACGCCGTCCGGGCGGCGGAGAGCGAGGGGCGGCGCGTTGTCGTCTGCGTCGGTTCGGGCCATCTTCTCTACAACCTCGGGCTCAACCGCCGGGCTTTCGAGAGGTCGAAGATGCCGTTCAAGACCGTCATCGCCGTGGCCATCCCGTCCGGCAAGAAAAGCCTGACGGTTTCGCGGGCGATCGGGGACTACGTCTTCGGCCTGCCGGAGGAGGCGAAACCGGCCTTCCCATCGATCGGCCTGAGCTTTAAAAAGATCGATGGTCTGGAAAATCTCGTCGTCGACACGAAGCCGATGAGCGGCGTGGCCGGGCGGGCTGATTTCGAGAAGGGCGACATCGTCCTCTCCGTCGACGGCAGGGCGTACACGGACATCAACGAGGTCCGGATGACCCTGGCCCGGATGAAGTGCGGCGAAGAGGTCAAGTTCAAGGTCCTGCGCGCCGGCCAGGTCAAGGACGTCTCGCTCAAATGCGAGAAGACCGCAGCAGCCGTTCCGGAGGAGAAGAAGTCGCCGGATTGAACGCGGCCGCCGTCACTGGAGCCGTCGGATAAGATCCAGGATCTCGGCCGACGGCCGGGCGGCCCGACCGAGGAGCTCGCGCGCCCTGAGCCGGTCCTCCTTCCTGCCCAATTTTTCGAGGACGAGCCCGCCGAAATAGCCGTGCGGCTGCGATTCATCCCAATAGGTCAAAGTGTAATCCCTTATGGCTTCGCGCAAGGCCGCGGCCTTGTCTTTCTCGCCCATTCTGTCGAGCGCGAGCGCGATGAGGTAGTCCTGCATGCGGGTGTCGGGATTGAAGGGGGCGCCTGTACCGAGTCTTTCCGGGTAGAGCTTAGACTTCTCCAGGGCATCGACGGCCGATGGCCAGGCCGCTTTCTGCATGGCGGCGATGCCGATCTCGACATGGACCCGGACATAGAGGCCGTAGATGTCGCTCGCGCCTTCGTAGGGCAGGGCCGCGACCGCGTCCAGGACGGCCGCGGCTTCGGCCGGCTGTCCGACGGCTAACAGGGTTTCGGCGAGGTCGATCTGGAGCGAGACTTCGGCCGGGAAATCGGCCGCCGCCTGCCGGGCCGCGGCCAGGGCCTCCGTTTTCTCTTTCTGACGGAGATGATACGCGACGAGGATGTGCCTGGCCCGCCAACTCCCGGCGTCGAGTCCGATGGCTTTCTTATAGTCAGCGGCGGCCCGGATGGGATCGTCCTTCTCGAAGAAGGAGCCCCGGGCGATGTAGAACGGAGCGAAGTCGGAGTTCTCGCACATCTCGAAAAGGTCCCGCGTCTCCTCCAGACGGCCCTTGCCCCAGAGGATGAGGGCGAGATAGTACTTGGGCTTCCAGTCGGCCGGCCGGGCAGCAAGGGCCCAGGAGAAGACGGCGATCTCCTCCTCGCGGAAGGGGAAGACGAGGTTTGGAGAAAGCCCGGAGGCCTTTTCGAGCCAGGCGGCGCTTTCGGACGGGGAGCTGTCGCGGAGAAGGTAAGCCAGCGTATAGAGGACGGTCGGATGGACGGGAGCGGTTCGGAGGGCGGCCGCCGCGTCGTCGACGAGACCGAGGCGGACGTAGAACGCGGCCATCTCGAGCCAGGTCTCGTGCGGCAGCTCGCTGCGAATGAGGCCCCGGCAGGCCTCGAGGTCCCTCGGGCTCCGGCCGAGGAGGTAGCGTTCGAACCGGGCCAGATGGTCGAGCGGATCGAGCTCGAGGAGCCGGTCCAGGATGCGGCCGGCCTCTGCCTTCCGTTCGGCTAGACGATAGGCCGCGGCCAGGACCTCGAGGGCGTTGACGCTCCGGGCGTCGGCTTCGAGGGCCTTGAGAGAATATTCGGCGGCCCGCGCGTAATTTTTTTCAACGATGGCGATCTCGGCCGACTGGACTTGGGCCACCGACCTGAATTGGGCCGAACGGGACGCCCAGCCCAGGGTTTCCTTGGCGTCGACCAGCCGGCCCAGCCGCCGGGCGGCGACGCCGTAGACATAATTCGCCTCCGCGTCGTACATCGAGACCGAGAGGGCACGGCCGGCGTAATCGAGGGCCCGGGCCGGTTCGCCGCGGCGGGTGGCCAGCTCGGCGGCGCGGGATAGGGCCCGGACGTGGAGCGGCTCTGCGTCGATAGCGGCCAGGTATTTTTCCAGGGCTTCGGCCAGTCGCCGTTCGCGCTCGAGGCCGCGCGCTTGGAGGTAGAGGCTCTCGGCTGAGCTGCCGGTGGGGGAGTTGAAGCGGAGAGGGCGTTCGAGGTCGTTGGCTTTCGGAGAGCTCTCGTAGACGAGCTTGTCGCCGAGCCGGACTTCGAGCGCCGCGTCGGCCGCGGCGCCGTCCAGCGGGATGTCCTTCTTCCAGACCTGCTCCGGCCTCAGCATGACGCGCTCGCGGAAGACCTCCCTGCCGGCGGCCTTGACGGTGAATACTTCGTATACAGGGCGCAGAGGAAAGAGGCCCAGGATGAGGGTTTCGCCCGAGCGGGCGGCGCTCAGGACGGCGTGGGGCGAGGCCTTGACCATCGGTCCGATGCCCCGGTAGGGGAACCAGAGTTCTCGCCAGCGATCGACCGTGCCCGGAGGGAAATCGCCGTGGTCGGATTGGTTGAGGAGCCGGCCGGCCTGGGGCTCGGTGTACTGGCCGTCCTTGTCGGTCAGCAGGTCGACCCAGATCTCGCCCGAGCGTGACAGGTCCCAGATCCAAGCCTTGCGGCCGGGCATGTCCTCGTAGCGGGACCAATGGCCGAACCCGGCGTCGGCCTTCTCGTACCAGCCGCCGCTGAAGTCCTCGTACTCGCCGACCGTGAAGTAGCTTTTGGAACCGGGGAAGGCGTTGTTCCTGTAATACGAAAGGTCCCGGCCCTTGCTGTCGACGGGCCAGGGCTCGAGCGGGACGGAATAATCGTGGCCGATGGACCATTGGCCGGGGAAGATGTACCGCAGGTCCTCGGCCGTCTTCACGGCCGCGCAGGACCAGGCATAGTAGGACTGGCTGAACGGCGTCGGGTTGACCCAGAGGGCGTTGGTTTCGAAGACGGCGCCGTCCTTGGGCAGGGTGATGGTGACGCTCCAACGGGTCCGCGAGGGCAGATCCATCGTCCCGACGACACAGCTCGCGCTCCCGTCGGCATTCCGCTTGAGCACGTAGTCGACGGGCGTCGCCGTCGACGGGCCGTGGCCGACGACGCCGAAGTTGAACTCGATGCCGCCCGAGGTCCACGGCCCGCGAAGGGCGATCTGGCGGAACTTCAGGACGTGGTTCCAGTAGAGGAACTCCCGGCCGGTCGACTTTTCGGAGGCCCCCCAGACCTTTCCTCCCACTTGGGGCAGGACAGCCACTTCGAGGTATGGATTTTTCAATCGAACGACCGTCCAGGACTTCTCGACGGGGTCGGCCGTGAAACGATCGAAGACAAAGTAAGGATAGAGCCGCGACCCTTGGCCCCACATCGACGACCGGGCGAAGATGGGGACCGGGTCCGGGTCGGAGAACGGATAGGTCCGGATAGCTTCTGTTTTTTCCTCGACCCGGACGCCGCTGGAAGTCGAGGTGAAACGGCAGGCCGTCCCGGTGATGAGGCCCCAGGCCAAACTCGCGACGGCGATTAGGACGGGGAACGGGATTCTCTTGGATCCGGTGCGGGGCATGAGGGCCTCCTCGGCATCACGATTTTCGGTAGAATCTTAATATCCGAAAAACCCATGGGACACAATCCCTTTTCAAGAGAAAAGGGTTTTGTCCCGGTTTTTCCCTGGCGATCTGTCAACGCCAATCAATAAAGGATTATCGCCGGTTATAAGGGAGGTCCGACATGAGGCGGCGATGGATGTCGGTCCGACCGGCAGGGAGCGGATTCTGAGGAGCGACCGTCAGAAGGACGGCGGAGGAGCTCGGAGCCGTACTTCTGGGAAATATCTGAATATGTCTGCTCTTCTAAGATATCTATCAGAATTGCGGCTTCGGGTACTCCACCGCAATTCTGCAGGTCGCTCGCTGAAGCTCACTTCCCGCCGGTCCCCGGGGGGCCGGGGGGCTAGGATCGATATCCTTCGCAAAGCCGAGTAGAGGACTTCCCTTAATGAGAGGATGACGCCTATATATTTATGCGGATCGGGAGGATGACCGTCGTGATGCCCTTCCAACGAAGCTCCTGCTGGATGGCGAAGGCCGTTTCGTTGTGGAGGATGCGGTTGATGATCCCGGGCCGGTGGAAAACCGTCTGCCCGGCGAAGACGGTGGACTTGGGGAATTCGCGAGCGACGGACTGGCAGAGGGCCGAGGCCGTTTCGACGACGTCGATGCCCATGTCGTGGCGCGACTCGGCCGGGAAGCCGAGCCGGCGGGCCAGTTCGATGTATTTCTTGAGGGCTTCGCAAGTTGAGCCATCCAGGCAGGAGACGGCCTCGGACCCCTTGAAGGCCCCGGCGTCGACCTCGGAAACGGAGATGAAAACGAAATTCTTATAGAGCCCTGGAAAGCCCCGGATGATGGACAGGAACGTATGAACCCCGAAACCGTTGTAGCCGCTGACGAGCTGGATGGCGGTCATCTCCTTTGGATCGGCCGGGTCCATATTGTATTCGCCCTTGTGGGGGATGGCCACGAGCATGTCGTCCAGCTCGCGCACACCCTTGCGGACCCTGTTGTAATGGCCCTTGATGAGGTAGCAGAGCAGGATCACGACGGAGGTGATGACGAGTGTTAGCCAGCCGCCGCGGCTGAACTTCTCGAGTATCGTGACGATGAGGATGGTCAGGCACACCGTCAGGCCGACGAGATGCACCGGAAGGTGCTTTTTCCAAGTGGGGTCTCTACGGCGGTTCTTGATGAAGAACCGGGACATGCCCAGCTGGGACAGGGAGAAGGTCAGGAAAACGTTGATCGAATACATGATGATGAGCGTCGAGATCCGGCCGCGGGAATAGAGGAGGAGAAGGATGGCCGAACCGCCCATGAGCAGGACGCCGTTCTGCATGGTCAGACGGCTGGACAGCGAGGCGAAACGGTGCGGGAACCAATAATCGACGGCCATGTTGGCCATGACCCGCGGCCCATCGACGAATCCCGTCTGGGCGGCGACAAGGAGCAGGGCGCCCTCGGAGAAGATGGTGATGAGGGCCAGGACGCCGCCGAAGCTCCAGCCGCCGAAGACTTCGCCGGCGAGCACGGCGTTGAGGGTCTTGCCCGCGACCGGGCTGACGCCGAGGAAGAGGTAGCAGACGAGGATGCCGCCGGCCGTCAGGGCCAGGGAGACGGACAGATAGACCATGGTCCTCTTGCCGTTCTGGACCCGGGGCTCGCGCATGATCTGAAGGCCGTTCGAGACGGCTTCGATGCCCGTGAAAGTCCCGCCGCCCATGGAGAAAGCCCGCAGGAAGAGAAGGGCCATGCCGCCGAAGCCCAGCGTGGCCAGTCCGCCCTGGAACCCCGAGCGGACGTCGGCGGCCACCGTCCCGATCTCGGGGAGGTGCTTGATGATGCCGTAGCCGATGAGCAGGACGTGGGTCAGAACGAAGACGATGAAGATCGGCGCCAGCATGGTCACCGATTCCTTGATGCCGCGCAGGTTGATGACGACGAGAAAGACGATGGCCAGGATCTCGAACGGAGTCTTGAACGGTTGGAAGGAAGCCGGGAAGAAGCTGAAGACGGCTTCCCCGCAGGCCACGATGGAAACCGTGATCGTCAGCATGTAGTCGACGAGAAGGGCGCTGCCCGAAAGAACCCCGGCCTTCTCCCCGAGGGTGTGGGTGGCGACGACGTAGCCGCCGCCCCCCGACGGGAAGTACTCGATCATCCGCGAGTAGGCGTAGGAGATGATGAAAACGGTCAAGGCGGTGGCCACGGCCAGGGCCAGGGCCAGATAGGTGTGCTTGCCCAGGACCTTGAAGGCCTCCTCCGGGCCGTAGGAGGCCGAGGACAGGCCGTCTGCCCCGAGCCCGATCCAGGCCAGGATCGGGATCAAGGCCAACTTGTGGAAGATGGACGGGTCCTTGATATTGCGGGGCTTGCCGATCAAGGTCCGCTTGATCTTATCGCCGATGCCGCCGTTCTCTTCGTTCATGTCAGTGCCTTACCGGTAATTTCATTGTTTTTCAGGGATGGTGTTCAGAACTGATTTTGGCTGGGGGGTATTATAGGCCGTACCGGTTAAAAAAGAAACAGTGATCCGTAAAGCGTAAAAAGAGGCCGGGGGCGGCAGCGCCGGCCCCCGGCCGGGAATTCTTGAGCGAGCGAAAGCTTAGAGCTTCGTCTCCTCGACGGTCTTCTGGACGCCGCCGACGGTCTTCTGGAGCATGGCCTTCTCTTCGTCGTTGAGCTTGATCTCGAAGATCTTTTCCATGCCTTTGGCGCTGACAATGCAGGGCACGCCGATGAACAGGCCCTTGACGCCGTACTCGCCTTCGCAGAGGGCGGCGCAGGGCAGGACGCGGCGCTTGTTCTTGAGGTAGGACTCGGCGATGACGATGGCGCTCCAGGCGGGGCTGAAGAACGCCGAGCCCTTGCCGAAGAGCTTGACGATCTCGGTCCCGGCTTCGCGGGTTCGGGTGGCCAGCTTGTCGATCTGTTCCTTGGTGGCGATCTCCGTGAGGGGCACGCCGCCGACCGTGGTCAGGCGGGGGAGAGGTACCATGTCGGGTCCGTGGCCGCCGAGGACCGTCCCGGCGACGTCGGTGACCGATACGCCCAGCTCCATGGCGACAAAGGCGCGCCAGCGGGCCGTGTCCAGGGTCCCGGCCATGCCGATGACCTGGTTCCGCGGGAAACCGGTAAGCTTGGAGAAGGCATAGACCATGGCGTCGAGCGGGTTGGTGACGATGATGCAGAACGCCTTGGGGGCATGCTCTTTGACGCCCGCCGCGACGTTCTTGATGATCTCCAGGTTGACGGCGAGCAGGTCCTCGCGGGTCATCCCGGCCTGGCGGGGTTTGCCCGCCGTGACGATGACGACGTCGGCGCCGGCGATGTCCTTGTAGTTGGATGTGCCGGAGATCTCGGCGTCGTAGTTGCCGTGCGGGGCCATCTCCATAAGGTCGAGGGCCTTGCCCTTGGCCGGGTTCTCGAGTTCGGGGATGTCGAGGATGACGATGTCCCCGAGCTCCTTCTGGGCCGCGAGCATGGCCAAGATCTGGCCGATCTGTCCGCCGCCGACGAGTGCGATCTTCTTGCGCATGTCAGTCTCCTTTCTTCTTTCTTCGGTATAAAATCGGAGTAAAAACTGGAAGCGAATTCTATCTATATTCCCGGATAATTGCAACTATATTTTCAGCAACTTTCCCTTAGATACAACGCTGCCCGGGCAGTGATAGGGGCCATGCATAGCCCCTATCATTGCCATAACGGGCGGCGTCGGCTTTGACAAACTGCGCCAAAAACCCTATATCTAGAGGGCGCCGGATCGGCGCCAAAATAGAACACCGGGAGACGAACCATGTTGGATCCCTATTTCGAGCAGGAAAAAGAACGCGCAAAGCTCGGACTGCCACCTTTACCCCTGACCCCGGCGGAAGTCGAAGAGGTATGCCGGAACCTTGAAAAGCCCGACCCGGGTCAGGCCGCCCTTCTACACGGCCTCCTCGAGAACCGGGTCTCGCCGGGCGTCGACCCTTCGGCCAAGGTCAAGGCCGCCTGGCTGGCCTCGGTAGCCAATGGAAAGGTCAAGTCGCCGGCCGTTTCGCGCGGCGACGCCATCGGTATGCTGGGGACGATGCTTGGCGGCTACAACGTCGAGCCCCTGGTCGAGGCGCTCTCCGACAACGACATCGCCCCGGCCGCCGCCGAAGCCCTGAAGAAGATCGTCCTCGTCTACGGCCATCTCGAAACGATCGTCAAACTCTCCGGGACGAACCCCTGGGCCAAGGCCGTTCTGGAGGCCTGGGCGAAAGGGGAGTGGTTCCTGTCCCGCCCGGAATTCCCGGCCAAGGTCGTCCTCAAGGTCTTCAAAGTCGACGGCGAGATCAACACAGACGACTTCTCCCCGGCCGGCCACGCGCCGACCCGGCCCGACATCCCCCTTCATGCCCAGTCGATGGGCCAAACCCGATTCCCCGGCGGGAACGACGTCATCAAGAAGTTCCGCGAGGAGGGCCACCGGGTGGCTTTCGTCGGCGACGTCGTCGGCACGGGGTCGAGCCGCAAGTCCGCTTGCAACTCCCTGATGTGGCATATCGGGCAGGACATCCCTTTCGTCCCCAACAAGAGGCGAGAAGGCGTTGTCATCGGCGGCCTGATCGCCCCGATCTTTTTCAATACGGCCGAGGACTCCGGCGGCCTGCCCCTCATTGCGGATGTGACCAGGATGAAAACCGGGGACGTCATTACCCTCGACTTCAAGGCCGGGGTCATCCTCAACCAGGGCGGCCAAGAGATCTCGAAGCTCGAGATCAAGCCCCCCACCCTCAAGGACGAATTCCGGGCCGGCGGCCGCCTGATGCTCATCATCGGCCGCCAGCTCACGGCCAAAGCCCGGAAGGCGCTTGGCCTGGGCGAAGCGGATTTCTTCACCGTCGTCGAGAATCCCAAGCCCAAGCCGAAACAGGGCTATACGCTGGCCCAGAAGATCGTCGGCCGGGCCTGCGGCGTAGCGGGCGTCCTCCCCGGCACCGCGTGCGAGCCGCACATGACCACGGTCGGCTCACAGGACACGACCGGTCCCATGACCGCCGACGAGCTCAAAGAGCTGGCCTGCCTCGAATTCCAGGCCGACCTCTTCATGCAGTCGTTCTGCCACACGGCCGCTTATCCTAAGCAGTCCGACGCCAAGATGCACAAGACGCTCCCTCCGTTCATGGTCGCCCGCAAGGGCGTCTCCCTCAAGCCCGGCGACGGGGTCATCCATTCCTGGTTGAACCGGCTCATCCTGCCCGATACCGTGGGCACGGGCGGCGACTCCCACACGCGCTTCCCCATCGGCATCAGCTTCCCGGCCGGCTCGGGCCTGGTCGCCTTCGCCGGGGCGCTCGGATTCATGCCTCTCGATATGCCGGAATCCATCCTCATCAAGTTCACAGGGAAGATGAATCCCGGGATCACCCTGCGCGACGCCGTCAACGCCATCCCGTATTTCGCCGTCAAAAAAGGACTGCTGACGGTCGAAAAGAAGAATAAGAAGAACATCTTCAACGGCTGCGTCCTGGAAATGGAGGGACTCGAGGACCTGACCGTGGACCAGGCTTACGAGCTGACCGACGCCTCGGCGGAGCGGTCGGCCGCCGCCGCCGTGATCTCCCTCAAGAAGGAACGCGTCGCCGAATACCTCAAGAGCGATATCGCCCTCATGGAGAAAATGATCGGGGAGGGCTACGAGAGCGCCGACACGCTCCGCAGGCGGATCGGGGCCTGCCGCGAATGGCTGAAGAACCCCGTCCTCATCGAGCGGGACGCCCACGCCGAATACAAGGCCGTTCTCGAGATCGATCTGGCGGAGATCAGCGAACCCCTGGTCGCCTGCCCCAACGACCCCGACGACGTCAGGCCGCTCTCGGCCATCGCCGGAGATCCGGTCCAGGAGGTTTTCATCGGCTCATGCATGACCAACATCGGGCAGTTCCGGGCTGCCGGCCGCATCTTCGACAAGGCGGGCATTCCGCCGGCCAGGGTTTGGATCACCCCGCCGACCAAGATGGATGCCGCCCAGCTGATGCGCGAAGGGTATTACGCCATCTTCGCGGCTCTCGGCGGCCGGATCGAGATGCCCGGCTGTTCCTTGTGCATGGGCAACCAGGCCCGGATCGGCGCGGGAACGACCGCCTTCGCCACCTCGACCCGGAATTTCGACCACCGGCTGGGCGACAATACCCGCGTCTATTTGGGCTCGGCGGAGCTGGCCGCCCTGACCGCCCTTAAGGGCAAGATCCCCACGGTCGAGGAATACATGGCCGTCATGAGAGAAAAAATCCTGCCCAAGGCCGACGAGATCTACCGCTACCTCGAATTCCACAAGATGGGCGACTTCAGCCTGGGATACGTCCGATGATCCGGCTCGACGGGCGAAAAGTCCTGGTCACCGGCGGTTCGCGCGGGATCGGACGGGCGACGGCGCTCCTCTTTGCCCAGGCGGGCGCCGATGTCGCTCTGAATTACGTCAGCAACCAAAAGGCGGCCGAGGAAGTATTAAGGAGCGTGGAGAAGCTCGGCCGTCGTTGTCTCGTCTACAAGGCGGAAATGTCTTCGCGACCCGAGATCGACCGCATGGTCGGGGACATCCTGGCCAAATGGGGCGAGCTCGATACCCTGGTCAACAACGCCGGGGTCTGGACCTACCTCGAGATGGGCAAGATGGACGACGCGGTCTATCGGGAAACGATCGGGATCAACGTGGACGGGGTCTTCTATGCTACGAACGCCGTCGTCCCGGCCATGAAGGAGCACGGGCGGGGCTCGATCATCAACGTCACCTCCACGGCCGGCGTCAGGGGAGAGGCGTTCCATTCCCACTATGCGGCGAGCAAGGGCGCCCTGCATTCCCTGACCAAATCCCTGGCCGTCGAGCTGGCCCCGTTCGGCATTCGGGTCAACGCCGTGGCCCCGGGCTGGGTGGACACGGACATGAGCGCGCCCTCCTTCAGCGAACCCGGCTTCAAGGAAAAGGTCCGTCAAACCATCCCGCTGAGGCGGATCCCCTCGGCGGAAGACATCGCCGGTCCGATCTTGTTCCTGGCTTCGGACCTGGCCCGGCACGTCACGGGAGAGATCCTGGACGTCAACGGCGGGTCGGTCCTCTGTGGCGGGTAAATATATGCCCTGAGGAGGGACATCATTTTTGTTGATAATTGGACTAGCCAAACTGGAGGAAGAGAATTTCCCCCCTTAAAAGGCTTGACACTTTTTAAGCCGATGTGGTACTAAGGACGAAGACAATGACCAAAAAGCATCTGTCTGTCATCATCGTTCCGCACACGAAAACCAGCACCAAGACCCTGTGTTTTTCCCAGCGGGCCCTGAAGCTCCTGGCCGTGGGCGGCGTGGTGCTCGGTTTGGCCCTCGCCGCCGTGCTCGTCGACTACGTCCGCATGAGCGTCATCCGGGGAAGATACAAGGCCCTCCGGGCGGAAACGGCCGAACAGAGGACGACGATCGCCGACTACGAGAAATCCATCGGCGAGCTCAAGGCGACCATTTCGCACTTCGAAAGCTACACCAAGAAGCTCAATATCATGGCCGGGCTGAAGTCGCCCGACGTCCTGACCGGCCCGGCCGGGATCGGCGGCGGCGATCCGGGGAAGGGCGAGGAACCCGAGCTTGAGGAGCCGCCCGTTCCGAGCGGCCCCCAGGACTTTTCCCAGGGGATGATCCAGAACCTTAACCAAAAGGCCATGAGCATCGAGAGCAACCTCAACAGCCTGCTCAATTTCTTCGAGAGCGACAGCCTCCGCCTGGCTTCGACGCCGTCCATCATGCCCGCCGTGGGCTGGCTGGCCTCACCCTTCGGCAAGAGGAACGATCCCTTCACCGGGGAATGGGTGATGCATTACGGGATCGACATCTCGACCAATACCGGCAACCCCATCATGGCCACGGCCGACGGGATCGTCATCAAGGTCCAGACGGACAAGTACCTGGGCAAGAACGTCACCATCAGCCACGGCAACGGCTTCACGACCGTCTACGGCCACATGAGCAACTTCGCCGTCAAGGCGGGGCAGAAGGTGAAAAGGCGCGACATCATCGGCTACATCGGCCAAACGGGCAAGGCCGTCGGTCCCCACGTTCATTACGAAGTGTGGCGGGACGGCAAGCGTATCAATCCCTATTTTAATATTCTGGAAGAATAGCCGGCCGCCGGCTGCCCCTCACCCCAAGCGATCGCTGGGGCCGATCCTTGTTCCCAGAGAAAAGACATGGGCGGCCATCGGACCTTTGCCCTCCGGCTGAAGCTCCTCGACGAGGTAGGCCGTTCCGCCGCCGCAGGCGACCGTCAGGCCGTCTTTCCGGACGGCGAGGACCATGCCCTGCGCTTGCCCTATGCTCGCCGCTTCGAGGTTCCTGCCGCGTAAAATGCCGATCCTGCGCCCCTTGAAAAAGGTGAAGGCGCCGGGCCGCTCGGCCAGGGCCCGGACCCTCCGGTCCACGGCCGGGGCCGCCTCCTCCCAACGGATCCGCCCGTCCTCTTTCTTGATCTTGGGGGCCAGCGTGGCCAGGCTATGGTCCTGGCGGATACGGTCGATGCCGTCGAGGCGTTCGATCGTCTCGAGGAGGAGGGAGGCCCCCAGGCCGGCCAGCCGCTCTTCGAGCTCCCGGGCCGTCTCTCGAAGCCCGACAGGGACGCGCTTCGTGGCCAGGATATCGCCTTCGTCCATCCGGTCGTCGAGCTCTATGACGGTCACCCCGGATTCCGCGTCGCCGTTGAGGATCGTCCATTGGACGGGGGCCGCGCCGCGGTATTTCGGAAGGAGAGAGAAGTGGACGTTGAGAGAGCGGTGCCGGGGGAGGGCGTGGATGGCGTTGGGGATGATCTGCCCATAAGCGACGACGACGTTGAGGTCGGGCGCGGCCGAACGGATCCTTTCGAGAGCCGATCCATCCGTCCGGATCTTGGCCGGTTCGATCACGGCGATCCTCCGCTCGATAGCGAAGGCCTTGACGGCCGACGGCTGGAGCTTCCGGCCGCGGCCCGCCGGCTTGTCGGGCTGGGTGACGATGAGCTCGATCGTGTGTCCCGCGTCGACGAGCCCCCGGAGGGAGGGGAGGGCCGCCGCCGGGCTCCCGAAAAAGACGGTCTTCATGCTTTTTTGGCGGCCGCCGCGTTCTTTTTCAGTTTGCTCTTGACGAGTTTGCGTTTCAGTGGAGAGAGCCTTTCGACGAAGAGGATGCCGTCGAGATGGTCGATCTCGTGACAGAGGACGCGGGCCAGCAGGTCCTCGGCGTCGACCTCGATCGTTTTCCCCTCGAGGTCGATGCCGCGGACGATCACCCGGTAGGGCCGGGAGACTTTTTCGCGGATGTCCGGGACCGACAGGCAGCCTTCTTCGCAGGTCACCTCTCCCTCTTTCATGATGATCTCGGGGTTGGCCAGGACGATCAGGTCGTTCTTGTTCTCGCCGACCGAGAGGTCGACGACGATGAGCCGCTTGCTGACGCCGACCTGGGGCGCGGCCAATCCGATGCCGGGGGCGGCGTGGACCGTTTCGACCATGTCCTGAGCTAGGCTGACGATTTCCGGGTCGACCCTCTCGATGGGCGCCGCCTTCCGGACGAGCGTCGGGTGCCCGATGATGAGTATTTCGCGCAACGCCATAGTTTGCCTTCCGCCTTCATTTTACCTGAAAATAGCCCATACTGGCAAAATCCATTTTATTTTTTTGGCCGCCACGGCGGTGGTCTATCTCAATGAGAGCCGCGCGGGGATACCAGGCAGGAATCCACGTCGCGCAGGGGTGTTCCCAGAGGAGGCCGTGGAAGGGCGTAGCGGGCACGGGTCCTCGACCGAAGGGAGAGGAGAGCGAAGCCCGGACCCGAAGCGGCCTGGCTCGCCGGGCCAGGCCGCGGCCGACGGCGGGAATACCCCGAGCGACTCAAGGTGGATGACGCTCAGGGTATCCGCGTGGCCTCCTTTTCTAGATGACAGCCGAGGGCGGCGCCGGTTCGTCGGCGGCGCCGGCGTTCTTGAGCGGCACCTTGATCAGGTAGAGCCCGATGAGGACGAGCACGGCCAGACCGCCGATGTAGAGGTCGACGACGCCGAAGTACTTGCCGTTCTTGAAGATCACAGGGATGTCGAACGAAATGATGTTCTGGAGGAAGAAGAATTTCCAGGCAGCTTTGAGCAGGCCCATCAATCCTTCGCCGGCGATCAGCCCGGCCGCGAGCAGGATGCCGACGTTGGTCGCCCGGGCGGTCTGGGCGGCGTTGAACTTCCTCTTGGCCATGGCCTTGTCGACGAGGCCCTTGAACATGCCCCCGACGAAGATGGCGAAGGTCGTCTCGAGCGGCAGGTACATGCCGACCGCGACGAGCATCGGCGATTTGACCTGGACGAGGATGAAGGCGAAACCCATGAGCATGCCGACGATGACGAGCGGCCAGGCCATCTCGCCGCCGACGATGCCCTGGGAGAGCGCGGCCATCAGGCCGGCCTGGGGGGCGGCCAGCTCCTTGCTGCCGAACGTGAAGGCGCCGTGGAGGAGCATCAGCGGGAAGTACATGACCAGGGAGGCGACGAGGATGCCGAGGATGTTGCCGATCTGCATCTTATAGGGCGTGCCGCCGAGGATGTGCCCGACCTTGAGGTCCTGGAGCATCTCGCCGGCGACCGCCGAGGAGACGCAGACGACGGCGGCGACGCCGAGGACCGCCGCGACGCCGCTGGTCCCCGTCGCGCCGACCAGGACCATGAGCAGGGCGGCGATGATCAGCGTCGAGAGAGTCAGGCCCGAGATCGGGTTGTTGGACGAGCCGATCGTCCCCACCAGGTTGCCGGAGACGGCGGCGAAGAAGAAGCCGGCGATGGCCATGACCACGGCGGCCACGATGGCCGAGCCGAAGGACTTGGAGAAGGTCTGGTAGACGAAGACCATCAGGACGAAGGTCAGGGCCATAAGGACGAGAACGACCTTCATGTTCAGGTCCTTCTCGAGCCTCGAGACGACCTGCCCCTGGCCGGCCGCTTTCTTGACGTCGCCGATCGAACGTTTGAGCCCGGCGCCCAGGTTCTTCCGCATCCGGTAGAGGGTGAAGCCGGCGCCGACGAGCATGCCGCCGACGGCGATCGGCCGGATGATGAACTTCCAGACGTTGGTCACCATGTCGATCCAGCTGACGTCGGCCGCGGCGACACCCGGGCCGTAGAACGTCGGGATGAGCTGGGGTCCGAGGAAGAACATCAGCAGCGGGGCGAACAGGCCCCAGGCCAGCACGCCGCCGGCGAAGTTGAGCGCGGCCAGGCGGGGCCCGATGATATAGCCGACGCCGATGTAGGCCGGAAAGATGCCAGGCCCGGAGACGGCCACGGTGCCGCCCGCCCCGACCTTAGCCGCGTCCGAGGCGGCGCCCAAGCGGACGAAGCTCGTGCCGATCCTCCCGACCTTGACCAGGAAGTCCTTGCTGGCGGCGAAGACCTGGATGACGCCGAGGGAATAGAGGAGCGCCCCCAGGCCCATGGCCTGGAACAGGAACTTCGAACCCTGGCTGCCCTTCTGCCCGGCCTTGTGGATCTCGGCCGCGGCGACCGACTCGGGGAAGACGAGGTCGGGGTCGGTGACCATGACCCGGCGGAGGAAGGTGACGAAGAGGATGCCGAGAAGGCCGCCGACGAACATCAGGGCCGTCGACTTGATATAGGCGTCGAAGGTGTTGAAATTCGTCCAGGCTCCGGAGATGACGAAGGCCGGGATGGTGAAGATGGCCCCGGCGGCGATCGACTCGCCGATTGAGCCGATGGTCCGGGCCATGTTCTCCTCGAGGATGGAGCCCTTCATGATGCGCAGGACGGCCATGCCGATGACGGCCGCCGGATAGGTGGCCGCGATGGTCATGCCGGCCCGCAGGCCGAGGTAGGCGTTGGCCGCGCCGAGGATGACCGTCAGGACGAGGCCGATGAGGATGGCCCGTAGGGTGAATTCTCTCTGATCGGTTTTTTCGGGGACGTAGGATTGGTGACTCATCGCGGGCTCCTTTCCGAAGTTTCCTAATGTATATTGGAAGTCAGGAATCAAAGTCAAGCCTCTCCTCGGGCCCCCCCGCGGCGGCCGGAGGTCCTTCGATTTGCTTCGGGCGGCGAAATATGTTAAAAAGGACTTCGTTGAAGAGAGAGGCAAAATGAGCATTATCAGCTGGTTGAAAGACAGGTTTTTTTGCGACCTGGCCATCGACCTGGGAACGGCCAACACGTTGGTCTTCCTCAAGGGCAAGGGCATCATCGTCCAGGAACCCTCGATCGTCGTCGTCAACAAGTTGACGGGCAAGGTCGAGGCCGTGGGTTCGCGGGCGAAGGAAATGCTCGGCAAGACGCCGACGAGCGTCATGGCCATCAAGCCCATGCGCGACGGCGTCATCGCCGACTTCGAGATCGCCGAGAAGATGCTGGACTATTTCCTCAAAAAGGCCATGGACAACCACGGTTTTCTGCTCCGGCCGAGGATCGTCATCGGCATCCCGACCGGGATCACCCAGGTCGAGCGCCGGGCCGTCAAGGACGTCGCCCTGCGGGCCAAAGCCTCGGAGGTCTACCTCATCGAACAGCCCATGTCGGCCGCGATCGGAGCGGGCCTGCCCATCTCCGAACCGACCGGGAACATGATCGTCGACATCGGCGGCGGCACGACCGACATCGCCGTCATCTCCCTCGACGGGATCGTCTTCAACCACAGCATCCGCGTCGCCGGCAACGAGATGGACGACGCCGTCATCCACTACTTGAAGAAAAAGTACAACCTGCTCATCGGCGAGCGGACGGCCGAGATCGTCAAGATGCAGATCGGCTCGGCCTATCCCCTCGACGAGCCGATGACCATGGAGATCAAGGGCCGGGACTTGAGGGAGGGCATCCCGAGGACCATCGTCGTCGACGACCAGGAGATCCGCGAGGCCATCGAAGAGACCGTGGCCGCCATCGTCAACGCCGTCCGCATCGCCCTGGAGCGGACGCCGCCCGAGCTCTCGGCGGACATCATCGACCGGGGCATCATCCTGACCGGCGGAGGGGCCCTGCTCAAGAACCTGGACAAGAGGATCCGCGAAGAGACCCAGCTGCCCGTGTTCATCACCGAAGACCCCCTGACGACCGTCGTCCTCGGGGCCGGCAAGATGCTCGACGACCTGGACCTGCTGAAGAAGATCTCGCTCATCTGAGGCCGGAGCCGCGGCGGCTCGAGAGGTTCCATGCCCATCTGGGAAAAGCGACGAAGCGCCCTCATCCTGGCCGGGCTCGTGGTCTTCCACATCCTCCTCATCTCCATCCAGATCCCGCGCGGAGCGGAGAAGTCGCTGTTCGAGAAGTCGTTGTTCTTCCTCTTCTCGCCCGTTCAGAGAGCCGTCACCGGGGTCGTCCGCGGGGTCGGTTCCCTGTGGACCAACTACTTCGACCTGCGCGGCGTCCGGGGCGAGAACCAGAAGCTCAAGAAGGAGAACTTCTTCCTCAACCAGGACCTCCGGTTCCTCGAGGACCGGCTCCAGCTCTTCCGGTCGGAGGCCCAGGTCCGGGAGAGACTGGCCGCCTTCCAAGGGACGATCGTTCCGGCGCGGGTCATCGGGGTCGACAGCGCCAACCCCTACCAAACGATCGTCCTCGACAAGGGAAGCTTCGACGGGGTCGGCAAGGACATGGCCGTGTGCGACCGATTGGGCAACCTCGTCGGGCGCACGATCGAGCCGGTGAGCTTCAAGGAGACGATGGTCCAGCTCATCACCGACAAGGACAGCAGCGTCAGCGTCGTCTCGTCCGTCGACGGGCTGACGGGTTCCGTGACGGGCAACTCGGGTGCCATCTGCGAGCTTCGCTACGTCTTGGCCAGCTCTACCGGCGGGCAGCCGGGAGAAGAGCTCCTGACCACCGGCTACGATAAGATCTATCCGGCCGGCCTGCGCGTGGGCAGCATCCGGAGTCTCGAGAAGGACGAGTCCTCGCCGATCTTCCGCAGGATCGCCGTCGAGCCGTATTTCCGGTTCAACACGATCGACATCGTCGCCGTCATCACCAAAGCGGGGAGCGGCGCAAGATGAGGGAAACCGCCATGAAGGATGTCCTCCGCGCCTTCGTGGCGACGCTCATAGCCGTCCTCGTCTATTCGTTGGCCGGCGCCGCCGGGCCGGCGCTCCTCATCGTCCTCAACGCCTTTTCCGTGGTCGTCCTCTATTTCTCGGTCCGCAGGGGGGAGATCTTCGGGGCCTTCCTGGGGACGGCGTGCGGCCTGGTCCAGGACGCCTTCTCCTTGGGCGTCTTCGGCGTCAGCGGCCTGACCAAGACCCTGCTCGGTTTCTGGGCGGGTTTCGTCTCCCGGAGGATCGACGTCGCCCCTCTTTTCCGCAACGGGCTCTTCATGCTGGCCATGTCGGTCCTGGAAATGGTCCTCTGGGTCCTTGTCACGGCGGTCGTTCGCCGGGAATCCCTGAACTTCCACGGCGGGCTGATCCTGCTCCAGCCCCTGGTCACGGCTGTCCTGGGGAGCTCCCTCTTCGCCGTCGAACGGCGGCTCCGGGCCAGGGGCTCCCGAGGCGCCTGATGCCCGAAATCAACATCTATGAAGACCTGTCGCTCGTCCGCCGCCGGGCGAACACGGTTTTTTGGATCGTTTCCGCGGTGATCTTCCTGGCCCTGTCCTTCTACTGGAAGGTCCAGATCGTGGATCACAAAAAGTTCTCAGGCCTGGCCGAGGCCAACAGGACCCGGCAGCGGGCGCTGGCCGCCCCGCGGGGGCTCATCCTCGACAGGACAGGCGAGATCCTGGCCGACAACGGGGCTTCCTTCAAGGTTTCCTTCATCCGCGAGAACGTCAAGGACATGGAAGTGTCCTTGGCCAGGGTCAGCCGGCTCCTCGAGATCGATGGGGAAACCCTCCGCGCCCGTATCGAGCAGTACAAGGACCTTCAGGCTTTCGAGCCGATCGTCGTCAAGGACGGACTGAGTCCCCGCGACGTCGCCCCGATCGAAAGCCGCCGGCTCGAGTTCCCCGAGCTCGTGGTGGACGCGGAACCCCGGAGGTTCTATCCCAACGGGACCTTGGCCGCGCACGTCCTCGGCTATCTCCAGGAACGAACCCCCGAGGAGATCCGGGCCGAGCCGGATCGGGCCGCGCGGGCGGGGGAGATGGTCGGCAAGACCGGGGTCGAGCGGCAATACGACGACATCCTGAAGGGCGTGGACGGGAAGATCATCGAAGTCGTCGACAGCCTGGGCCGGGTCCGTGCCGAAAACGCGCGGCAGAATCCCGTCCAGGGCGGAAACATCGTCCTGACGCTCGACCGACGGCTCCAGGCCAGGGCCGAGGAAGCCCTCGAAGGCCGCGAGGGCGTGGTCGTTGCCCTCGATCCCGCATCGGGCGAGATCCTGGCCCTGGCCAGCTTCCCCACCTTCGACCCGAACAGGTTCATCACCCGGTTCACTCCGACCGAATGGTCCCAGCTCACGAACGACCCGCTGTCGCCCTTGGAGAACAGGGCCATCCGAGGCCTGTACGCGCCGGGTTCGATCTTCAAGCTGGTCATGAGCCTCGGCGGGCTCGACTTCGGTTACGTGACACCCGAGACGAGCGTCTATTGCAGCGGGGCGACGCAGATCTACGGCGCCGTCCGCCACTGCTGGTTCGCGCCGGGGCACGGTTCGATGAACCTATCCGACGCCATCAAGAATTCGTGCAACATCTACTTCTACACGCTCGGCCGGCGGATGGGCGTCGATCTGATCGCCTTGGCCGCAGGGCGGTTGGGCCTGGGGCAAAAAACCGGCGTGGACCTGACCGGAGAGAAAGAAGGGCTCGTTCCGAGTTCGGAATGGAAGACGAGGACCCTGAAGACGCCCTGGTATCCCGGGGAGACGATCTCGGTCGCCATCGGCCAGGGCCAGCTCCAGGTGACCCCGCTCCAGGTCGCGGCCCTCACCGCCATGGTCGCGGAACGAGGCCGGCGGAAACGGCCCCACCTCTTCCTGAGCGCCCCGGCGGGCGGGAAGGGAGTTTCCGCGGACACAGAAGGCGCGGGCGCCGCCGCGGAGCTGCCTTTCAAGCCGTCGGCCTTCGAAAGCGTCATCGCGGGCATGTGGAGATCCGTCAACGACGGCGGCACGGGAAATGGCGCTTTCGTCGAGGGCCTGGACGTCTGCGGTAAGACGGGCTCGACCCAGGTCGTCAGCCGCGAGAGCGCCGAGCGGCTGTCCCGGGCCGGCCGGGAGATCAAGACGCATTCCTGGTTTTCGGGTTTCGCCCCTCGAGACAACCCCCGGATCGTCGTGACCGTGCTCGTCGAATACGGTGGGGGAGGGGGAGCGACGGCGGCCCCGGTGGCCCGCCGGATCTTCGAATTGTTCAAGGAGATCCAGGACAAATGATGATCGACCGGCGGCTCATCCAGGAGGTGGACTGGGTCCTGCTGGGGCTCGTCCTCCTGCATTCCCTCATCGGGGTCTTCTTCATCTACAGCTCCTCCCATTTCCTCGCCGGGGACTTCTATGTCAGGCAGCTCGTCTGGATCGGCGTCTCGCTCATCGCCCTCGTCCTTGTCTTGGTCATCGATTACAAGTTCTTCGTTTCTCTCTCGATCTACTTCTACGGCCTGACGGTGGCCCTTCTCGCCGTGACACTCGTCTTCGCCAGGTTCATCGCCGGGACAAAAAGCTGGATCACCTTCGGTCTCATGCAGTTCCAGCCCTCGGAGCTGGCCAAGATCGTCCTGATCCTCCTCTTCGCCCGGCTTTTCGCCGGCTACAAGAGCGCCTACCTGACGACCCAGCACACGCTCTTCGCCCTTTCGCTAGCCGGCGTGCCCCTCATTCTCATCATCCTCCAGCCGGACCTCGGGACGGCCATGACCTTCCTGGCCATCATCGGCGGGGCCTTCGTCCTGGCCGGCCTGCGCAAGAAGGCGATCCTCTTCTTCCTTCTCGCGGCCATCCTCGTCGGCCTCGGCGGCTGGAATTTCGGGATGAAGGACTACCAGAAGAGGCGCCTGACGACCCTCGTCAATCCGCTCCACGACCCGAGGGGTTCGGGCTATCAGGTCATCCAATCCAAGATCGCCATCGGCGCGGGCGGCCTTACCGGGAAGGGCTTCATGAAGGGCTCGCAGAGCCAGCTCCGTTTCCTCCCCGCCCGCCACACGGATTTCATATTCTCCGTCATCGGAGAGGAGGCCGGCTTTCTGGGAGTCTTCACGGTCATCGTCCTCTATTTCTTCATGCTCGCCCGGATGTTCCTGTCCGTCTCCAAGGCGCGCGACAGGGCCGGCGTCTATATCATCTTCACGGCCGCCCTTCTCATCTCCTTCCAGTTCCTCGTCAACATCCTGATGATCATCGGCCTCTTTCCCGTCGTGGGTATCACGCTGCCGTTCATCAGCTATGGCGGGTCGTCCCTCCTCACGAACTTCGTCGCCTGCGGCCTCGTCCTGAACGTCAAGATGAGGCGCTTCGCCAATGTCTGAAAAGGACGCGCTCGCCCGCATCCTGCCCCGCGTCGAAAAGCCGGGCCGGTATGTCGGCGGCGAGTGGAACGAGATCAGGAAGAACCCCGGCCGAGTCGGGACCAAGGTGGCCCTGGCCTTCCCCGACGTCTACGAGATCGGCATGTCCTATCTCGGGCAGAAGATCCTCTACGCCCTCCTCAACAAGGACAAGGACCTTTTGGCCGAGCGCGTGTTCGCGCCCTGGCCGGACTTCGAGCGGGAGCTGCGGGCAGCCGGCATCCGGCTGGCCTCCCTCGAGAACGGCATCCCGCTCCGCGAATTCGACATCGTCGGCTTTTCCCTTCTCTACGAGCTCAACTATTCCAACGTCCTGACCATCCTCGACCTCGGCGGCATCCCCCTGCTGTCGGCGGAAAGGGCCGAGGCGGACCCCCTGGTCATCGCCGGCGGGCCGGCGGCCTTCAATCCCGAACCGGTGGCGGACTTTTTCGATCTCGTCTTCCTCGGGGACGGCGAGGAGGGCTTTCCGGAGATCGTCCGGGCCGCGGCGGACATGCGGCGGCAAAAGGTGCCGCGCCGGAAGATGCTCCGCGAGCTGGCCCGCATCGATGGCGCCTACGTCCCTTCCCTTTACCGGACCGAAGCGGTGGAGGGCTCGCCCCTCGTCGTTCCCCGGCCCGACGGCGACGCCCCGGCCGTCGTCAAGAAGCGGCTGCTACGGGATTTCGCCGGGTCTTTTTTCCCGGAGAAGATCGTCGTCCCCAGCTTGCGTGTGGTCTTTGACCGCGTGGCCGTCGAGGCCGCCCGGGGCTGTCCCCAAAACTGCCGTTTCTGCCAGGCCTCGAGCCTCTACTTCCCGCACCGGCCAAAGGACCCGGCTTTCATCCGCAAGACAGCCCTCCGCAGCCTCCGCCAGACCGGATACGAGGACGCCTCTCTCACGGCGCTGTCGATCGGCGATCATCCCCATCTCGAGGAGACGGTCCGTTGCCTCATGGACGAGCTCTCGCGGGAAAAGATCTCTCTGTCCCTTTCCTCGCTCCGGCCGGGGAAGCTTACCCGCGACCTCGTCGAGAGCATCCTCAAGGTCCGCAAGACCGGTTTCACCTTGGTCCCGGAGGCGGGGACCGAGCGCCTGCGCGCCGTCATCAATAAGAAGCTCGACGGCCGGGAGATCCGGGACGCCCTGACCTTCGCCTTCGAGGGCGGCTGGAAGCTGGTCAAGTTCTACTTCATGGTCGGGCTGCCCACGGAGACCGAGGAGGACCTGGCCGGGATCGTCGACCTCGTTCGGGGGAGCCTCGAGCTCGGGCGGGCGATCCTCGGCTCATATCCCAGGATCCATGTCAGCCTGTCCTCCTTCATCCCCAAGCCGCACACGCCTTTTCAATGGGTGGGCATGGACGACGAAGAGGTCCTCTTCGAAAAACAGGCGTATGTCCGCTCGGAGCTCCGCAGGCACAAGAGCGTCGAATTCAAGGCCCATTCGGTACCGACGTCCGTCCTCGAAGCCGTTTTTTCGCGGGGCGACAGGAGGCTCGGCCGGGTCCTCCTCGAAGCCTGGAAGAGGGGAGCCCGGTTCGACGGTTGGGACGACAAGCTCGACACGGCGGCCTGGAAGGACGCCTTCGCGGCCGCAAGCGTCGATCTCCGGGACTACCTCGGCCCTCTTCCGCTCGCCGCGGCGCTCCCCTGGGACCGCCTCGATCCCGGCCTCCGGAAAAGCCACTTAGCCCGGGAGCTCGAACTCGCCCTCAAGGGAGAGCC
>JBFYOD010000146.1:0-15880 GCA_041303965.1 Candidatus Aminicenantota bacterium | reverse complement strand
TGGCCGTTCCGCTTTCCCCTCAGTATAGCCATTCATCGTGATTTATTCCACGCCCGCTATAAGGGAAAACCCGAAGGGCGGTGACACAACGGCGTGGGGGCCCCCCACCCGCCCGGAGCCGCTAATGCCCATGAGCGCTTTGGAGCGGAGAGGACGGATGGGGGTAACGCCGAGGGAGGAACCGCCCGGAGGCTTCCTTGACTTTAAGAGGGGATGAATCTAAGATGAAAACCCATTCTTTCGAGGATTTTAGGACCATGATCGACATGTATGATTTCGCGCAGATCGAGGCCAAGTGGCAGCGCGCCTGGGAGGACCAGCGGGCCTTCGAAGCCGTCGAGGACCCCGCCAAGCCGAAATTCTACTGCCTGGAAATGTACCCCTACCCGTCCGGACGCATCCACATGGGTCACGTCAGGAACTACTCGATCGGCGACGTCATCGCCCGCCAGAAGCGGATGGCCGGCTGCTCCGTCCTCCATCCCATCGGCTGGGACGCCCTGGGCATGCCGGCCGAGAACGCGGCCATCAAGAACGGTACCCATCCCCGGACGTGGACCCTCGACAACGTCGACCATATGCGGGTCCAGCTCAAGAGGATGGGCTTCAGCTACGATTGGAGCCGCGAGGTCAACACCTGCCTGCCCGATTACTACAAGTGGAACCAGTGGATCTTCCTGCGCATGCTCGAAAAAGGCCTGGCCTTCCGCAAGGAAAGCTGGGTCAACTGGTGCTCCCAGTGCCAAACCGTCCTGGCCAACGAGCAGGTCGTCGGCGGCGGCTGCTGGCGCTGCGAAACCCCGGTCGTTCATAAGAAGATGGAGCAGTGGTTCCTCAAGATCACCGCATATGCCGACGAGCTCCTCACCGGCCACGCCCAGCTCGCCAAGTGGCCCGCGCACGTCCTGGAGATGCAGAAGAACTGGATCGGCCGGAGCACGGGCGCGCACGTTCATTTCGGCCTCGCCGGGACCGGAAAGACGATCGAGGTCTTCACGACCCGGCTCGACACGATCTACGGCGCCACGTTCCTCGTCGTCTCGGCCGAGCACCCCATCGTGCCCGACCTCGTCGCCGGCCCAAAAGAGAAGGAGCTCGGCGCCTGGGTCGCCCGGACCGTCGCCGAGATGCGGAAGCGTCGCGACATCGGCGAGACCGAAAAGGACGGCGTCGACACCGGCAAGAAAGCCGTCAATCCGTTCACCGGGGAGCTCGTCCCGGTCTGGATGGCCAACTATGTGCTAATGGACTACGGGACGGGCGCGATCATGGCCGTCCCGGCCCACGACGCCCGCGACTTCGAGTTCGCCAAGTCCTACGGCATCCCCATCCGCACCGTCATCGCGCCCGAGGACAAGGCCGGCGAGTCCTTCGACGGCGAGCCCGGCGAGGTCTTCGAAGACGTCGGCGTTCTTGTCAACTCGGGGCCTTTCTCGGGTCTCGCCTCGGCGAAGGCCATGGACGAAATGGGGGAGCACGCCGAAGAAAAGGGCATCGGCCGCCGGAGCACGGTCTTCCGGCTCCGCGACTGGGGCATCTCCCGCCAGCGCTACTGGGGCACGCCCATCCCCGTCGTCTATTGCCCAACTTGCGGCATCGTCGGCGTCCCCGACCGCGACCTGCCCGTCGAGCTCCCCTTCGACGTCAAGCTCACGGGGGAAGAGGGCTCGCCCCTCGAGCGCCACGAAAGCTTCGTCAAGACGACCTGCCCGAAGTGCCACGGTCCGGCCCGCCGCGAGACCGACACGATGGACACCTTCGTCGATTCGTCGTGGTACTTCTTCCGTTACTGTTCGCCCAAGGACGCGGACATGCCCTTCCGGCCCGAAGCCGCGAAACACTGGCTTCCCGTCGACCTCTACATCGGCGGCGTCGAGCACGCCATCCTGCACCTGATCTATTCCCGGTTCTTCACCAAGGTCTTTCGGGATTTCGGCCTGACCGGGATCTCCGAGCCGTTCCCCCATTACTTGGCCCAGGGCATGGTGACCAAGGACGGGTCGGCCATGTCCAAGTCCAAGGGCAACATCGTCGATCCCGACGACATCCTGAAAAGCTACGGCGCCGACACGCTCCGCCTGTTCATCCTCTTCGCTTCGCCTCCCGACAGGGAGTTCGCCTGGGACGAGTCGGGCCTCGATGGCTGTTACCGCTTTCTCGTCCGCGTCTGGACCATCGTCCATGAGAATATCGACCTCTTCGCCGCCGGTTCCGGCGATGCGACCGTCCCGTCCTCCGCCGGGGACGCCGCGTCCCGGGTGGTCAAAAAGACCCACCAGACTATCCGCAAGGTGACCGAGGACATCGGCGTCCGTTTCCACCTCAACACGGCCATCAGCTCGATCATGGAGCTCTACAACCTGGCCAAGAAGGAGCGGGACGGACTGAGGGAAACCCCGGCCGGCCGGGCCGCCCTGCGCCTGGCCCTGGGATCCATCATTCGGCTCCTTTCGCCGCTCACGCCGCACATCGCCGAAGAGCTCTGGGAGAAGACCGGCCACCGGGGGCTCCTCATGCGCTCGCCCTGGCCCGTCTACGACCCCGAGCTGGCCCGGGAAGAGATGGCCACCGTCATCGTCCAGGTCAACGGCAAGCTCCGGGACAAGTTCGAGGCGGTGCCCGACCTGCCGGAGCCCGAGCTCGAAGCGCAGGCCCTGGCCCTGCCGAAGATCCAGGCGGCCCTCGGCGGCAAGCCTCCCCGCAAGGTCATCTCGGTCAAGAACAAGCTCGTCAACATCGTGAGCTGAACCGTGGCCGGACCCCGTTCTCGACCGCTGGCGGCTTGGAAAACGAAGCGCCCCGGCCGTTATGGACGGGTCATGACGGCCTCGGCCCTGGCCGCCGTCCTCCTCTTCGCCGCGGATTGCGGCTACCGGCTGCGCGGCACCGGTTCCGCCCTGCCGCCGCAGATCAAGACGGTGAGCATCCCCATGTTCAAAAACCTGACGACGCGCTTCGAGCTCGACGTCAAGCTGACCCGCGCCGTCATCAGCGAGTTCGTCAGCCGGGGCAAGGTCGCCGTCACGGCGGACGCGGCCCGGTCGGACGCCGTCCTCGAAGGCGAGATCACGTCCTTCAGCGCGACGCCCATCGGCTTCAGCGGCGGGAACCAGGCCGACAAGTACAACATCACCGTGACGGCCAAGGTCACGCTGAAGGACCGGGCTTCGGCCAAGCCCATTTTCTCGAACCCCGCCTTCGTCTTCCAGCAGGAGTACGACGTCCCGCCGGGCGCGAGTTTCGAATCCCTGGAAACCGAGGCCATCGACAAGATCGCCGGGAAATTCGCCCGGAGCCTTGTCGTCAGCATCCTGGAGGGGTTCTAGGGTGGCCGGACCGTTCCCCGCCGGCGGGCTCCGTGAGGAATCGCTTCTCGCCGGCTACCTGTTCTATGGCGAAGAGGAATTCCTGGCCGAGGAGTTCGTCGAGGAGCTCAAAGGCGTCCTGGCGTCTTCGGCGGGCGACGAGTTCCGCCTGACCCGCATGGACCTCGACGAGACGAAATGGCGGGAGGTCATCGACACGGCCCGCACCGCCCCTTTCCTTTTCGAGTCCTGGCGGGCCATCGTCGTCCGCATCCCGGAGCGGCGGGCGGGCTCGGACAAGGGCCGGGACAGGAAGGGCGACGCGGACGGGGAAGAGGGGAAAGGGGCGAAGTTCCTGTCCGCCACCGAACAGAAGGTCCTCCGGGAGTATTTCGCTTCGCCTCCGACCCGGACGGTCCTCGTCGTCCTCAGGGCCGGCCGGGTCAGGAAGGATGACGCGGTCGTCCGCTTTTTCCAGTCCCTGCCCAAGGGCGCCTTGGCCGTGGTCGAGATGAAGCCTCTCTCGGCCGCCGCGCTCATGAAACGGGCCGAGGACAAGGCCAACGCGCTCGGCAAAACGCTGACCGAGAGGGCCAAGAGGCGGCTCTTCGAGATCCTCGGCCAGGACCTCCGCCTGACGCTCAACGAGGTCGAGAAGTTGGCCGTCTATGTCGGCGACAAAAAGGGGATCGAGGAGGAGGACGTCGACCAGGCCACGGCCTGGCAACGCAGCTTCAAGGCCTACGAGCTCGACGACGCCCTGGCCGCGGCCGACTTCGCCAAGCAGGCGGCCATCCTGAACGACCTCTTGGCCGAGGGCGAAAGGCCGGAGCAGATCGTCGGCCGGCTGGCCGGCTTCTTCCGCAACGTCCTCGCTGCTCAAACCTGGCTCAGGGAGAGAAGCCGGACGAACGAGGAGATCTTCCATGAGTTCTTCCCCTATATCTCCAAGAATTTCGGCGACCTCTACAGGCGGAAGAACGCCGATTTCTTCGGGGTCGTGGAAGGGCTTTCGCCCGCCGATCTGAGCGCCCTCTTGGGCAAGCTCCGCAAGGTGGACGTTCTCCTCAAGACGACCGAAGCCGCCCCGAAGAGGGCCCTGGAGATATTCCTGAGGGAGTATTGCCTGGCGAGATTAAAAAAAACGATTATTTCGCCGGAGCGAGGGGGATGAGCCCGACCTGCCGGCTGAGCCGGGATTTATAGCGGCTTCCGGTGTTCTTCTTGATGGCGCCCTTCTTGACCGACTTGTCGATCACCTGGAAGACCCCGGGGAGCATCTTGACGGCCCCTTCACGGTCGTTATCCGCGATGGCTTCCCGGAGCTTGCGCATCGTGGTCCGGAGAGCGGATTTCGTCTGGGTGTTGACGGATTTCTTGCGGAGGCTGCCGCGGTGCTGCCGTAACGCCGATTTGTGACGGGCCATTTTTTTCTCCTCTTAAAGGGGCATATGATAGAATATCCTGGCTTTAAAGTCAAACGGCCCCGGGGCCGGGATGGCCGAGAACCCCATGGAATCCGACGACCATAAAAGCCGGCTGATCCGCTCCACGGCCTCCGTGGCCGTCCCGACCCTCGTCAGCCGCGTCCTCGGCTACATCCGCGACCTCCTCCAGGCCTACTACCTCGGCACGGGCCACGGCGCCGACGCCTTCACCATCGCCTTCACCATTCCCAACCTCTTCCGCCGTCTGACGGGCGAAGGGGCCATGACGCCGGCCTTCGTCCCGACCTTCACGGAGCTCAAGCGGAACCGGGGCCGGGCCGAGCTCTGGGCCTTCGGGAACGTCTTTTTCTGGGACCTGGCCTTGCTGATGGCTATCACGACCGGCCTGGGCATCCTCTTCGCTCCCGCGCTCGTCAAAGTCATCGCCTACGGGTTCGGGGACATTGCCGGGAAATGGGGTCTGACGATCTTCATGACCCGGGTCATGTTCCCGTACCTCTTTTTCATCTGCCTGGCGGCCCTGGCCTCGGGCATCCTGAACTCTTTCGGACGGTTCTTCGTCCCTGCCTCGACGCCCATCCTGTTCAACCTCGCGGTCATCGCCGCCGTTACCGGCTGGGCCGGGAACGCCCGCGAGCCCGCGCTCGTCTTTGCCGTCGGGGTCGTCGCGGGGGGCATCCTCCAGCTCGCCCTCCAGGTCCCGTTCCTCTGGCGGGAGGGAATGCGTTTCACTCCGGGTCTTTCCTTCCGTCACCCCGCCGTCCGCCGCGTGGGGAAGCTCATGGTCCCCGGGATCTTCGGGGCCAGCGTCTACCAGGTCAATTTCGCCCTGAGCCGGATGATCGCCTCCGGGCTCGAAAAAGGGAGCACCTCCGCTCTCTACTACGCGTCGCGGATCGAGGAACTGACGCTCGGCCTTTTTTCGATCGCCCTCGCCGCGGCCCTCCTGCCGGCCTTCTCCGAACAGGTCGCCGCCCGGGACATCGGCGAGATGAAAAAGACCCTCGGCTTTTCCCTCAAACTGACGGCCATCGTCACCTTCCCCGCCGCGGCCGGTCTCGTGGCCCTCAACGGGCCGATCATCCGCACGCTTTTCGAACGGGGCATGTTCGACCGGGGATCGACGTCCCTGAGCGCGGCCTGTCTCCTGTTCTTCGCCCTCGGGCTGCCCTTCGTCTCCGGGGTCAAGGTCGTCGCCCCGGCCTTCTTCTCTCTCAAGGACACGCGGACGCCCGTCGCCATCGGGATCGCCGTCATGCTGGTCAACACGGCTGTTTCGCTCCTGCTCATGGGCCCTCTCCGGGTCGGCGGGCTGGCCCTGTCGCTCTCGCTGTCGCAGGTCCTCAATTTCGTCCTTCTCTTCCTCTGGCTCGAACGCAAGGTCGGGCCGCTCGGCAAGGGCCAATGGGTCCTTCCGGCGGCGAAGTCGGCGGCGGCGGCCGCGGTCATGGGGACAAGCTTGCGCTTTCTCTGGCCGGCTGCGGCGCTCGAACGGGCGGCTTTCGCCGTCCGGGCGGGGGCGCTGGCCGCGGCCATTTTGGCAGGCATCATCATCTATGTGGCCCTCCTCCGGGTCATCAGCCCGGCCGACCTGAAAAGCGTGGTCGGGATCCTCAAGAGGGCGGCGGGCAAGGAGAGGCCATGAAGATCGTGCTCCAGCGGGTGAAAGAGGCGCGCGTCGACGTCGATGGGCGGACGGTCGGCCGGATCGGCCGGGGCGTTTGCCTGCTCGTCGGGATCGAAAAGGGCGACACCGAGGGCGACGCCGCGGCCCTGGCGAAAAAGTCGGTCGAGCTGCGCATCTTCCCGGACGCCGAGGGCAAGATGAACCTCTCTCTCGCCGAGGCCGGGGGCGAGGTCCTGGCCGTCTCCCAGTTCACGCTCGCGGCGTCGGTCCGCAAGGGCCGGCGGCCGAGCTTCGATGGGGCCGAGGAACCGCGCCGGGCGGCCGAGCTATTCGATCATTTCGTCGGCGCCGTCGAGGCCTTCGGGGTGACGGTGGCGACCGGGATGTTCCAGGCGCTCATGGACGTCCACATCCTTAACGACGGCCCGGTGACATTCGTCCTCGATTCCGGAAAAACTCCCGGGCGAGAAATTCGCCCATGAGCCGATTCGTCAGCCGGAAAGAGGTCGCGCGTATGCCTCGGATCCCTCTGCGCGGGACGATCGACCTGACCTACCGCTGCAATAACGACTGCCGCCATTGCTGGCTCCGGCTTCCCCCGGATCCGGGCGGCGCGGCCGGCGAGCTCGCGGCCGGCGAGATCCGCCGCCTCGTCGACGACGCCCGGGCGATGGGCTGCCGGGAGTGGTTCATTTCCGGCGGCGAACCGATGCTGCGGCCCGATTTCCCCGAGATCTTCGCCGATATCACGGCCAAGTCGGCCTGGTACACGCTGAACACCAACGGCACCCTGATCACGCCGGAGATTGCCCGCCTCCTGCGGCGGAAGGGCACGAAACTCGTCGCCCTCTACGGGGCTACGGCCGAGGTCCACGACGCCGTCACCCGGACGCCCGGTTCCTTCGAAGCCCTGCGAAGGGGCGTCGCCTACCTTCGAGAAGCGGGGGCGGGGTTCAGCGTCCAGGTCGTCCCCATGAAGACGAACATTTCCCAATACGGCGCGATGATCCGGCTGGCCGAGTCCTGGAGCCCGAGCTGGCGGCTCGGGGCGACCTGGCTCTACCTCTCTGCGTCCGGCGACCCGGCCAAGAACGCGGAGATCAGGGCCGAGAGACTGGACCCGGCCCGGGTCGTCGAGCTCGATGGCGCGGGCGGCGCGGGATCGGGTGCTTTGGAAGATGACGTGTCTTCGTCTTGCGGCTCAACGGCGGCCGGCGGCCTCTATGCGGACTGCCTGGCCGGGAGGCGCGATTTCCACGTCGACCCCTACGGTGGGATGAGCTTCTGCGGCTTCGTCAAGGACCCGGTCCTCCGCTTGGACCTGAAGACGATGAGCTTCGCTGAGGCCTGGGATACGAGACTTCCCCTCCTCGCCTCGGCCGCGGCCCCGGCGAAGCTCCGCGCCGCGGAATGCGAGACGTGCGATCTGCGGCCGGATTGCAAATGGTGTCCCGTTTACGCCTATCTCGAATGTCGCGACCATTCGGCCAAGATCGACGACCTCTGCGCCATCGCCCGGGAAACGCGCCGGGTCCGGGAGGACTGGCTCCTGTCCCACCGCCGCCGTTTCCGCATCGCCGGCCTGACGGTCGACGTCGAAGCCGACCTGCCCATCACGGACGCGACCTTCGAGCCCAAGTTCGCGCTTTTCCGGACCGACGCCCGGGGCCCGGCCGACGTCGTTCTGCGCCATCATTTTTCCCTGCCCGACCTCGCCGTAGAGGACCTGGGCCGGGAGGTTTTCCGGAAGCCGCCCTGGGCCATCTTCAAGAAGGGCGCTTCCTGGATCTACCTGATGATCTCCCCCGACCCGGCGGACACGACCATTCACCGGGTCATGGTCTTCGACGACGGCCACACCCGCGGACGCATCTACAGCCCGACGGACGAGCTCTTCCGGCGGGGAGGCCTGGAATCGCTGGCCCTCCTCCCTTCGGACCAGCTCATCCTGGCCCGGCTCCTGCCCGCCTTGGGCGGCGCCTTCGTCCATGCCGCGGCGGTCAGCCTGAAAGGCCAGGGCCTTCTCTTCGCCGGGCCGTCGGAAGCGGGGAAATCGACCATCGTCAAGCTCATCGGCGATCGGGGCGAGGTCCTCTGCGACGACCGCGTGGTCGTCCGTAAGGACGGCGGCGGCTTCCGCGTCCATGGCACCTGGAACCACGGTGAGGTCGGCCGCGTCTCGCCCGGGTCGGCGCCCCTGCGGGCCGTGTTCTTTCTCCGCCAGGACCGGGCCAACCGCCTGGAGCGCGTCGACGACCCGAAGGCCATCCTCCGCGATTTCCTGCCCCGGCTCGTCCGGCCCCTTGTCTCGGCCGACTGGTGGGAGGGAGCGCTCGCCCTGGCCGAGGACGTCGTCCGCGTCGTCCCCTTCTACGACCTCCGGTTCGACAAGAGCGGGGCCGTTGTCGATATCCTGGAAGAGTTCGCGGGGCGGCCATGACCGGAACGGCCTACGTCAAAAAGATCCTTTCCGGCGAGGCCCGCCTGTGGCCGTCGCGAAGGCCCCCGCTGACGCGGCTCGACATCGAACTTACGGAGCGCTGCAACAACGATTGCGTCCACTGTTCGGTCAACCTTCCGGCCGGGGACCGCGAAGCCCGGGCGCGGGAGTGGGGCGCCGAGTCCTGGAAGAAACTCCTTGACGAAGCGGCCGCCCTCGGCTGTCTGGTTGTCCGGCTGACCGGCGGCGAGCCCCTCTTGAGGGACGATTTCGAGGAGATCTACATCCATGCCCGGCGGCTCGGGCTGAGGGTGATGATCTTCACCAACGCCACGCTCGTGACGCCCGGCCTGGCCCGGCTTCTCAAGGACATGCCCCCGCTCGAAGCCGTCGAGGTTTCCGTTTACGGGATGAAAAAGGAAACCTATGAAGCGGTAACCCGGGTGCCCGGCTCGTTCGACGCCTTCCGCCGGGGCCTCGGACTTCTCCGGGAGAACGGCGTGCCTTTCATCGTCAAGGGCGCCATTCTGCCGGCCACCCGCGGCGAGATGGACGAATTCGAGGCCTGGGCGGCCGGTCTTCCGGGCGCCTACGGGCTTCCGTCCTTCGCTCAGCTCTTCGACCTGCGCTCGCGGCGGGACGGCCGGAAGAACGATCTGATCGCGAGCCTGCGGGTGGACGCCGGCGAGTTCGTCCGGGTCTCGCGGCGTCACGGCGAGGAGGCGGTTGAGGAGTGGCGGGACCTCTGCGCCCGGTCCGGCGGCGGCCGCGGCGTCCGTCTTTTCTCGTGCCTGCCGTCCGGCGGATCGGCCGCGGTCGATCCGTACGGGCAGCTCCAATACTGCTTGGGACTGCGGCATCCGGATACGGTCTACGACCTCGCGGCCGGCTCGCTACGCGAGGCGGTGACGGAGTTCCTGCCGCGCGTCCGGGACATGCGTTCGGCCGACCGGATTTACCTTGAGCGCTGCGGCCGGTGTTTTCTCAAGGGGCTCTGCGAGCAGTGCCCGGCTAAGTCCTGGGCCGAGCACGGGACGCTCGACACGCCGGTCGAGTATTTCTGCGGCATCGCCCACGCCCAGGCCGTTGCCGCCGGTCTTCTCGAACCGGGGGAGAAAGCCTGGGCCGTCGCCGACGGGGCGGCAAGAGCGAAACGAAGGAGTTGACCCATGAGCGATAAGATCGACCTCGACAAGGTTTACGCGCCGTCCGAGGACGTCGTCGTCCGGGAGATCGAAGGCGAGGTCGTCATCGTCCCGCTCGTCTCCGGGATCGGGGACATCGAGGACGAGCTCTTCACTCTCAACGAGACCGGGCGCGACATCTGGAAAAGGGTCGACGGCTCGAAGTCCCTGGCCGCGGTCGTCCGGGAGCTGGCCGAGGAATACGACGCCCCCGCCGGTCTCATCGAGGGCGACGTCGTCGGCCTCCTCGAAGAGCTCCTTGTGAGGAAGATGGTCGTCGAGAGGAAGTGAACGGGATGGACGAAAAACCCTCTCCGCGCATCCGGTCCGGAGGCGAGCTCCCGCTCTCGGGGGAGTCGCTCGCCGGGCTGATGCGGGCGGTCCTCGACAAGGGCAAGCCCTTCCGCTTCGAGGCCAGGGGGACGAGCATGTATCCCTTCATCCGGGACGGGGACGTGGTCACCGTCGCTCCCCTCGCCGGCGCGGACCCGAAGCCGGGGGACGTGGCCGCTTTCGTCCAGCCGGGGACGAGCGGCGTCCGGGTCCACCGCATCGTCAAGGTCGAAACCGGCCGGTATTTCCTGAAAGGGGACAACGCCCTCGACGCCGACGGTGCGCTCGCCCGGGACATGATCCTGGGCCTGGTCGTCCGCCTCGAGCGCGGCGGCCGGGCCCGCACCGTCGGGCCGACATTCCGGACCGCGGCGATCGCCCGGCTATCGCGGACCTTCTGGTTCACCCGCCTGAGCCGGCGGGCCCGTCGATTGTTCGCCCGGCGAGAAAGGAAGGGCTGACATGTCCAGGGGATTCGTCGTCCGTAAGCCGCTTGTCGAATTCCCCCTCTGGGAGAAAATGGCCGAAGGCCGGGCGGTCTTCAGCTTCGATCTCGAAACGACGGCCCGCTGCAACCTCGACTGCCGGCACTGTTACATCAACCTCCCGGCAGGGGACCGGGCGGCGAAGAAAAGCGAGCTCGGCGTCGACGAGATCGGGCGCCTCGGCGGCGAGGCGGCGGCCCTCGGCGCGGTCTGGTGCTTGATCACCGGCGGCGAGCCCCTCCTGAGGAAGGATTTCTTCGACATCTACCGGACCCTTCTCGGCAAGGGCTTTCTTCTATCCATCTTCACCAACGCGACGCTCGTCACGGAAGAACACGTCCGTTTTTTCAAGAAATTCCCGCCGCGGGATATCGAAGTGACGGTCTACGGTGTGACGAAGGAGACCTATGAGAGGGTCACGCGGACGCCGGGGTCGTACAACGCCTTCCGGCGGGGGCTCGACCTGCTGCTTCGAAGCGGCGCTCATGTGCGGCTCAAGGCCATGGCCCTGCGTTCGAACAAGCACGAGTTCGCGGCCATCGGCGAATTCTGCCGGGCCCGGACGAAGGACTATTACCGCTTCGACCCCCACCTCCACCTGCGCTTCGACAGGGATGAGGTCCGAAACAGCCTGATCCTTGCCGAGAGGCTTACTCCCAAGGAGGTCGCCAGGCTGGAGCGTTCGGACCCCGAGCGCTTCGGCGCCCTGACGGCGGTCTGCGACGAACTCATCGCCCCGGCGGCGCCGGTTTCGGACTGCCGGCACATCTTCCGCTGCGGCGTGGGGCAGAGGAGTTTCGTCATCGGGCCTGAGGGGTACCTGCGGCCCTGCCTGTCCCTCCACCACCCCGATTTTCTCTACGACCTGAAAGAGGGGAGCCTGGCCTACGCTTGGACCCGGTTCGTGCCCGAGGTCCTGAAAAGGGAGACGGATAGGCGGGAATACCTGGAAAAATGCGGATCATGCCCTATCGTCAACCTCTGCCTCTGGTGCCCGGCCCACGCTTATCTCGAGACGGGGGAGCTCGATCTGCCCGTCGAGGCCTTTTGCCGCGTCGCCCACGCCCGGGCGGAGGGGCTCGAAAATGGCTAAGATGCCGGTAGCGGCGGGAAACGAGGCCCGAATAAGGATTGACAGAGCCGCGATCACGGCTTAATATGTTGATAAGGAAGCGTATTGGAAGGATCTGATCTCATGAAAAAACAATGGCAAACCCCTGAGCTGGTGGTTCTTTTCAAGGGGCGTCCGGAAGAAACTCTCTTGTGTCATTGCAAATACAAAACGACCCCGCCCGTGGCCCCCTATAATCACAAGGACAACTGCACCTCGAACCCGATGTGCTGCCAGGCCTGCGCCGACGTCCGCTACGCCAGTTAACTAGCTAGATAAACCGGACTTCGCTCGTCTTCCGGATGGCTTCCTCGGCCGCCGCCCTGACATAAGGGTTGGCGTCCTTCTTCAACGCGACGAGATACCTCAAGGCCTCTTCGCCGCCCATCTCTCCAAGCGCTTCGGCTGCGGCCCGGCGGACTTCGACGTTCGCGTCGGCGGCGGCCCGTCCAATTTCCGGGACGGCCTCCCGGATGCGCCGGCAACCGATGATCCCCAAGGCGGAGCTTCGCGCATACCAGGGCGGGAGCCGGAGCCTTTTCAAGGCGAACTCGAGATGCAGGGGCTCGCGGCGGCGTAGTTCCTTCATCACTAAGCCCCGTACACCCTCATTGGGATCGGCGAGCGCTTCCCAAAGGAGCTCCTCGGCCCAGGTGGAGCGGACCTTGGCGCAGGCCGCGAAGATCGCCTGCCTCTTCGTCTTGTCGGGGGTCCGGGCGAGTTTGTCGAGAAAGGCGCGGCAGATGCGGGAGGAGCCGTGCTCTTCGGGCGGGTGACGTTCGTCCATCCTCAGACCAGGTCCAGGATGTGCCCCATTTTCTCTTTTTTCGTCTTTAGGTAGCGGAGGTTGCAGGCGTTCGGCGGGACCTCGAGGGACACGCGGTCGACGATCTCCAGGCCGTAGCCGGTCAGCCCGACGAACTTGCGGGGGTTGTTCGTGAGAAGACGGATCCTGTGGATGCCGAGGGCCACCAGGATCTGGGCGCCGACGCCGTAGTCTCGCTGGTCGGGCTTGAAACCCAGCCGGCGGTTGGCCTCGACGGTGTCCGCGCCCTCGTCCTGCATGGCGTAGGCCTTGATCTTGTTGGCCAGGCCGATCCCCCGGCCCTCGTGGTTCATGATGTAGAGGACGACGCCCCGGCCTTCCTTTTCGATCATCTCCATGGACAGTCGGAGCTGTTCGCCGCAGTCACAGCGGGCCGAGCCGAATGTGTCGCCCGTCAGGCACTGGGAATGGGCCCTGACCAAAATGGGGTCGTCCCCGCCGACCTCGCCCTTGACCAGGGCGACGTGGTGCTCGCCGTGGATCGTATCTTCATAGACGTGGAGACGGAAATGGCCGTGTGCCGTGGGCAGGTCCGTCTCGTCGAGCTTGCGGACGAGCGTCTCGTGCTTCATGCGGTAGCTGATGAGCTCGGCGATCGTCAGGATGGGAATGCCGTAACGGAGGCCGACCTCTTCGAGCTGGGGCATGCGGGCCATCGAGCCGTCCTCGTTCATGATCTCGCAGATGACACCGGCCGGCGCGAGGCCCGCCATGCGGGCCAGGTCCACGGCGGCCTCGGTCTGCCCCGCACGAAACAGAACGCCGCCCTCCTTGGCCTGGAGCGGGAAGACGTGGCCGGGCCGGGCCAGGTCTTCGGCCTTGGTTTCGGGGGCCGTGGCGGCAAGGATCGTCTTGGCCCGGTCGTGGGCCGAAATGCCGGTGGTGACCCCTTCCTTGGCGTCGATCGACACCGTGAAGGCCGTTTGGAAGCGGGCCGTGTTCTCGTTGACCATGAGGGGGAGCTGGAGCTCCTCCAGCCGCTCCCGGGTCAGGGGCAGGCAGATGAGGCCGCGGCCGTGGCGGGCCATGAAATTGATGATCTCGGGGGTGACTTTTTCGGCGGCGACCATGAGGTCGCCCTCGTTTTCGCGGTCTTCGTCGTCGACGATGATGATCATCCGCCCGGCCCGGACATCGTCGAGGGCCGTTTCGACGGCGACTGTCTTGCGCTCTTCGGTCATGGGTCTTTCCAGTGAGGCTCGGATCCGCTCGAACGGGCTTCCTTCAGCCCGCTTTACGCCCTTGAGACAGCCAATTATACACGTATTTTCCGATCATGTCACACTCCAGGTTGACGGCCGCTCCGCCGCGGAGAAAGCCGAGGTTCGTCCCCTCGAGCGAGAGCGGAATGAGCTCGACCTCGAACGAGGCCGGGCCGAGCGAGGCGATGGTCAGGCTGACCCCGTCGACCGCGACCGACCCCTTAGGGATGAGGTAGGGACGGAGGGCGGGCGGGAACGACAGGGTGATCCTTTTCCCCGGCGGCCGGGACGAAACCTTGAGGACCTTGCCCACGGCATCGACGTGACCGGAGACCAGGTGCCCGCTGAGCGGAGAGGCGAGGGTGAGCGGGAGTTCGAGGTTGAGGCGGTCGCCGGGCTTGAGGGCGCCGAGAGTGGTTTTTTCAAGCGTCTCCCGGGACAGGTTGAAGCGCAGGCCCTCCCTGTCCGAGGCGAGAAGGCTCAGGCAGACGCCGTTAACGGCAACGCTCTCCCCGGCCGCGAGCTTCGCCGCAAGCCCGGGCGTCTCGACGAGCATTTCGCCGCGGCCCTTGCGGAAGCCGCGGAAAGTCCCCTGCTGAGAGATGATCCCTGTGAACATCAGAAATATCCTTCCAGGATGATATCGTCTTCGATCGAAAACGAGCGCGTTTTTTTGAAGGCGGGCCCTTCGCCGACCCTGACCGCGCCCTTGCCGCCGATGAATCCCGGGGCGGCGACGCCACCGACGAGGCGCGGCGCGTAGGTCAGGACGGCCTTGTCGGCCAGTCCGTTTTCGACGAAGGCCGTGAACAGCCGGCTGCCGCCTTCGACGAGGAGCGAGGTGATCTCGCGCCGGCCGAGCTCGGCCAGAACGTCGGGGAGACTCCACGCTTTTTTCCGGCCCCCGGGAACGACGACCTCGACGCCGCGCGCTTCGAGGGCGCGGGCCTTCGTGGTCGGTGCGCGGCGTCCGGCGAAAACGAAGACGCGGCCGCGCGGGATTGTCGATAAGATCTTCGCCGTCAACGGGAATCGGAGCCGCGAGTCGAGGATGACCCGGACGATCTTCTTCCCGCTCCAATTCGGATGGCGGACAGTGAGCCGGGGGTCGTCCGTGACGAGCGTATTGACGCCGATCATGATCGCGTCATGCTCGCCCCGGAGGAGGTGGACGTAGTCGCGCGTCCCCGCCGAGGAGATCCATTTCGAGTCGCCCGTCCGGCAGGCGATCTTGCCGTCCAGGGTCAGGGCCGCCTTAAGGGTGACGAAGGGGATCTTGCGGGTGATGTACTTGATGTAAGCCTCGTTAAGGGCGGAATTTCTTTCGTCCAGGAGTCCGACGGAAATGTCGAGGCCCGCTGCTTTAAGCCGCCGGATCCCTTTGGTGTGGACGAGGGGGTTGGGGTCAACGGCCGAAACGACCGCCCTATTGAGCCCGGCGGCAAGGACTGTATCGACGCAGGGCGGGGTCCGGCCCCAGTGGACGCACGGCTCTAGGGTCAGGTAGAGCGTGGCTCCCTTCGCCGATCGTCCGGCCATCCCCAGGGCCAGGATCTCGGCGTGGGGCTTTCCCGCCTTTTCGTGGAAACCGTGGCCGACGACAACACCGTTCCGGACGACGACCGCGCCGACGACAGGATTGGGGCTCGTCCGGCCGCGAGCTTTTTCGGCCAGGCCGTAGGCCATCTCCATAAAGGCGAGGTCGCGCATCGTGTTCATGAGAGTAAGGCCTCGACGAATTCGCGGGGCGAGAACTCGAAGAGGTCGTCCTCTCCCTCTCCGACGCCGATGAAGCGGATGGGCAGGTCGAGCTCCTCGGCGATGGCGACGACGGCGCCGCCCTTAGCCGTCCCGTCGACCTTGGTCAGGAATATCCCGGTCAGACCGGAGAACTTCAGGAATTCCCGGGCCTGCTGGAT
>JBFYOD010000145.1:0-7554 GCA_041303965.1 Candidatus Aminicenantota bacterium | reverse complement strand
CGCAACGGGCGGGTGTTCGTTAGGCATTGCTTCCCTCCCGGCGGGCGTCGTCATATCCATCTTGGATTCCGATACGATGGAAGATTGACTGTCTGCATATGCGACACCAGATTCTGAATCCGAGCGAGGGATTGGTTCTGAGTTGTTTGTAATGTCCACATACGGGATGCGGCCTGGGCTTGTTGTCAGGCATGGGCGTCCTCCTTCGGCACGATGTTGATTTCCAGTCGCGGCATGTCGGAATAGACCTTATGCATCGTCGCGCTGACAATGATGCTGTCGTCCCGAAATGCCAGGCCCTGGAGCGCGTCCAAAGTCTTGAAAATGTTGTCAAGGTCTGGCCGCTTCGTGGGCCATGTCTTTTGACTGAGCATGGCGACCTTCGCCTTCCCGCTTGCCGATGCGGGGATTCCCATATAGGCGATGACGGTCACTTGGAGCGGGCCGTCCAGCGGGACGAAGTTGGGATATGCCTGGGCGAAGATGGCCTTGATTGTCGCCTCGTAGTTTCGCGTCTTGGCGGGCGTGTAGGCGAATCCCTTGCGGGTGAATTTCGGGCGCCCCTTCCCGCACGGCTCGCCGGGGATGATGAGCTGGATGAGGGTCATGAGCTGGCCTCCACCATCTTCGTTCCAACGATCGTCGGCCTGCACCACTCGCGTTGAAATCGTCGCCACTTTTGATCCACCTTTCCCGCCTCGTCCCGGTAGAGCATGGCGAAGGGTAACACGCCGAGAGAGGCAACGAATCGTAACCGCCCAGACGCTTCGGGTGTCGTGTCATGCGGATAGCCGATCAGGACATACGCCGATACGATATGCGAGGACGGTTTCATGCCAGCCGCCCATAGCATCCGCGAGGCTTCGGCCAACGGCTCCTTATCGTTCAAGGTGTCATAGGCGAAGTAGATCCGCTTGGGCTTGAGGAGCGCGAGGCGACAGGCCATCTTCGGCGTCATTCTCGCCGCCTCTAATCCTCCGGTGAATTCAGTCCGCCGCGATTGCTTGGAAAGCATTTCAAACACCCGATAGATGTGATCCTCCGAACAGGCCAAGAGATTATTGTCGAGGACATTCCACCCCTCTGTAATCGGGAGTTCCCGAATATCGCCCTCCCGCTTCGCCGCCATACAGAACCAGCACCGATTCGGGCATCCGCGAGAGGTAACGACGTAGCCCTTCTTGAGATAGCGACCGGGAACGAAGTCCCCGCCAGGATCATCAAGGGCGGGGCCACCGATCTTGACCGGGGCAATATGCCCCCAGGACTCGGCCATCTTCTCGGCCTTCGGCAGATCGTAGGTGAACGTGACGCTGACGTGGACCTCGTCACATTCGGGCGGGAATAAATCGGGATATCCTATGCGGACAAGATCATCGTCGGGCGTTGCCGCCGTGCGCCGAGGGAAAACGCGGAGGATCTTCATCCGAATAATTCACCCTGCTCCCCGCTCGCCCCCGCGTCCTTTATCTCTCGTTCTCGCACGAGCTCCGACATCGCCCGTCCGTGGAGCTGGCTCGTCGTGGCCTGACGGTCGGAGGCGGTCACAATCCAGTAGAGCCCCTTCGGAGCGGAGCAAGCGTGGCCCACGTCCTTGATCCCGGCGTAGGTCTCGCGCATTTTCCTGTCGGTCACGGTATGGCCGAGCGAGTGGAGGTGTTCGATGAGCAGGTCGCGGGGCTTCGCGTTCTGACGACCCCGAGCATGCCCCTGAAGCCAAGAGGAGATGTCGGAGACGAGCAGGGATTCGCTCATGGCTGGACCTCATAGCCGAGCTCGCGGAGCATTGGGGCAACTATTAAATCCGCCACTCTCGCTGGTCTCAGAAAATCACAATCGGGCCAATGCTTCACAACGGTATCGTAAACCCACTCCCTGCCGACAACCTTGGACTTGTCCCCCTTCGCTTGATCCGTGCGGCGGCTGACATCTTCGACCAGCTCGGCGTAGCGGCGTTCTGCCTCGACGCCCTTGGCGAGTGCGGCCCGTATGACGGCGACATCCTCGGCCAGGGTGTTGGCCTCGGCCCTCATCTGCGCCGACTCTCTGTCGCTTCCATAGACCGAGGCGTGAGATTGCATGGAGTGGATTCTGTCCTCCATAATTTCGCTTATCCTACCCATCGCCTCCTCTACACTTTTTGATAAGTGTATAGACTTTTGCACATCGGCCTCTTTGGGCAGTGGGGCGGGGACGTTCATCTCGCCACGGTTATAATGCTCCTGCATTTCGGCATTTGTGGGGGTGAGGTCGGTTGGGGCGGGGGAAGGGGCGGCAACCTTTTTGGATTCAGCTATAGCCGCATCGAGTTCTTTGAACGCCCCGCCTTTCGCCAGGATGCTCTCCTTCTCGCCCGAGGACTCGATGAGGTTCAATATGGCGTTGTGGGCCGCCGCCTCTTCGTCCGTGAACTCTCGCTGGTCTATTATGGCCCTAGCAGCCATCCCCCGCATGAGATAGTTAATCATCTGCTCTTTGGTTGGTTCGCTCATATTCCGCTCCTCTCTCAGCGCGAGGGCGGCTCTCGTTAAGTCATTGTTTTGATAAATAAACGTGGGGTCAGGGTGCAGGGCGACCTCTACGAGCGGGGCTTGCTTGGCGAGTTGGGCCTTGACCCTCTTTCGTTCTTCCATCTCGCCGGATAATAGATTGCTTACCAGATGATGTTGAACCTTGAGCCGTTCGAGTTCGGCAGACACCAGACTACAAGATTCAAGGGCCGCGTCCCTCTGGTCGCACCTATGCTCAACCTCGGCCTCGGCTTTCTCGGCGGCTTCGTGGTATTTGGCGAGAAGTCCGTCAAGGTCGGCAACCTTACGCTGTTCAATTCCGACCTGTCTTTGTAGTGTTTCGTTCTCGGCCCGCATAGCGGAGTAGTCGTCGAGGATGGTCCCGATATCACGAACAATCTCTGCCTCGTGCCTAGTCAATGAAAGGTTAGAAACCCGCGCTTGGAGGTTGGTCATCAGCCACTCCCGCAACTCCTCGACCCTCTCCTTGGTGATGGTGGTCATGCTCTCCTCATTGCCTCGATGAATTTTTCCATCCGCTTCCGCCAGCAAGCGGGGCATACCATCCTGCCGTAGTTGCCCCACCGCTTCGGCTTGCGAGTGTTCTTCCCGCAGTCGGCGCAGGTGGTCATGCCTTCCCCTTCTTCTGTTTCCCCGGCTCGGCCCGGTCATCCTGAACTTTGATATGGTCGGCGATGAGAACGATATTCACGCTCTGGAAATCGTCGCTCATAATCTGAACGTAGTCCTGGTCACCCCGGCTCGTCTTGGTCACTTGGATAGTAAGTTTCATGCTCCCTCATTGAACGGGATTTCCTGTACCCACCTTGGCCGGTCGTTCTCGCTGACGTGCTTCGAGGCCCGCTCGTCGATGTGGACGATGACCAGGGCGATGAGGATCACGGCCAGGATGACCGCGACGAGAAGGTTGGCGAGGAGGCGGCGGCGGGTCATGGGCGGGCCTCTTTTGCTTTGTCTGCGAGATACTTTTTCAGATGTCGGCGGGTCAACTTCTGCGGAATCTCAAACCAATAATGACCGCCCCGCTTAGACATGACCCAGCACATATACCAAAACATTCCCTTGCTGGATTTCTCAAGAGCCGCGATAAGGGATTCGTTCCCCGACCAGCCTCCCGTGTGAAGTTCGAACTTCCGGCCGTTGACCTTCGTCCCCCACTCCGGCATCCACCAACTCTGAATGACGAAATCTCGCAAGTCCTCGATGGGGGTCTTGAGGGTGTCATAGCGACGAATGAATCGCAGGATTTGCTCCGATGGATAGTCGCTCATCTCCCCTCCCCCGCCCTCCCGCAGATCGTGCCGCACAGAACGCCGAGGAAGAAGGCCAACGCAAACCAGCGGAGGAGCTTCATGGCCGTCGCTCCAGTTCACATTCGTCCGGCTTCTCCAGCATCCGCTTCCGCCACGCCTCGCTGACGTAGAGCTTGTTCATCTGCGTCCGCTTGATCTGCCTCGAGCAACGGCCAATGAGGAGCACGAAGGCAAAGACGCCGAGGGCGATGTAGAAGATGGTCATGTTGCCTCCTCCTGAATCAATTCTCCGTAGATTCTTTTCCTTGCCATCTCGCAATACTTCTCATTCAGCTCCAGGCCTATAAACTCCCGGCCTAGCCTCATGGCGACCAGCCCCGTAGTCCCCGCGCCGAAGAACGGGTCAAGGACTGTGCCGCTGGTCGTCCCGGCGTCACAGGAGCAGGCCGGAGAGAATCCGATCGTCGTCGAATGAACGACGGGGCCACGTCGGATATCGCCCGTTTCTCCCCCGCCCTGAAGTTTCGGCCCGTTCTTGCCGACAGGATCGTTCCCGCTTTTCCCGGATCCGCTCTCGAATGATCTGGACTTCTCGGTCACTCGCTCCCACGGCTCCCCGCACTTGGCGCACACCTTCGCCGGACATCCGGCTTTGATACACCGCTCGGGTATCTCCGGCGGGAACGTGGCGAAGTGGGCCTCGGCGTATGGCTTGGTCGTGATTGTCCAGACGGAACGACGGTTGCGGGTATTCCTGTCAGCGTCTGGGTGATTAGTCCCGAACCCCCGCGTCCTCATTTTCTCCGTGTCTGCGCCCTTTGCTAGTTCGGGGGCCGTCATGTTTTCCCGAGCAGACCATGATTCGGCGCTGTTCCACACTCCAACAGACACCTCGGATACAGCCTCCGCGTCGTACCAATACCTCGCCGACTTACTGAGCATGAAGATGTATTCGTGCGCCTTCGTACACCTGTCCGTAACCGACTCGGGCATCGGGTTCGGCTTCGCCCAGATAATGTCCTGCCGGAGCCACCAGCCGTCCGCCTGTAAAGCGAAGGCCACTCGCCAGGGGATTCCTACGAGGTCTTTCGGCTTGAGGCCATCGGGAACGGGAAAGTCAGAGCCCTTGGCGTGTTTGGCGACTGCCCCGCCGTGAGTAGAGATGCCCGTCCCGTAATTACCCTTCCCGCCTCCCGCATACGAATCCCCCAGGTTCAGCCACAGCGTCCCGTCCGTCCTAAGCACCCGCCGCACCTCGCGGAACACCTCGACCATGTGCGCGACATACTCCTCTGGTGTTTTCTCAAGGCCGAGCTGGCCAGGGACGCCGTAATCGCGGAGACCCCAGTACGGCGGGGATGTGACGCAACAGTTAACTGACTCGTCCGGCAACTTGCGGAGTTCGGTCAGGGCGTCGCCGCAGATGATCATTTCTCTATCTCCGCGAGTTCAGGGAACCGCTTCCTGTTCCGTTCCGTAGCGCGGGCGACTTCCTCGGCCACGTTGCCGGAGGAGCCGACGGCCATCCTCCGAGTTTTTCGATTGTTCGGCTTTTTCTGGCCCCCTTTCTCAAAGGGGGTAAGGGGGTTTAATGCCGAAGCTGAAGATGAAGATGAAGAGCTATCGTTGGCCATTGGCCGAATGATGGCCACCCCATCTTTATGCCATCTTTTTAACGCTCCCTCTAAACCGCGCTCTCTCAGATACTTAGAGCGCTCCTCTTGTCGTTTTCGCTCCTTGTCGAGCCGACGATGGACGAGCTGGCCTCTCTTTTCGCCGCGCGAAAACATCGAAATTGCCTCGTCGATACCGGGTCCGTCATAGCCCTTGCATAGTCTGGCTATAGCCACCCTATCGGACGGGATGAAACCTTCGCGCCAGCAGTAGCAGAGAAGCCGGAAATAGCAGCCTTCGCCCTCGATGCTGAGGGCCTGGACCTTCGCGTCTGCGAGGTAATCAGCGGGGTAAAATTGGAACGCGGGGGATTTCATGTTTTAACTATGCGCGGGGAGTTCCTTGATGAGCGGAGAGAGTCCGGCGGCCTCGAGTATTTTCGTGACGGCCTTCGTCGATAGGAGATGTTTCTGAACATCAACCTCGGCATATTCCCGGTGCGTATCGATCCGCTTACGATCCTTTTCAAAGGTGCGGCGGTGGTGGTTTGCGCGGATGGTTCGCCCCTCGGCATCGTTGCCAATTTTCTTTAGGCCAACAAATTTATTTCCCATCATGTCAGGCTCGGCCGCAAAAAAATTGACACCGCTGTTCTTCTGATTCACCTCGGCATAAAACGACCACAGGGCATCTCGGACTTTCTCAAAAGAGAAGTCCTCGTCGAGGTGTTCGAGACAATGCGCCCGGATCTTGTTGATTCGGAGCGTCGCCCCGACTTCCATCCGATCCCAGAGCTCCCGAATGACGCGGATGAGATAGATTTTCTTAGTTGCCCGTTTTTTCTTTTTGCTCACGTGATCCTCCATTTTGAAATGATTTTGCCGCAAGGGTGAACTCGGCGAAGGCCGCTCTGATTTCGGGCGTGTCGGCGATGGCCCGAAAATATAAATCTTCCCCGGCCGCTTCCCGGAGTTCCTGAAGGTCGCGGATTCCCGCCGTTGATTTAGAGATATATCCGGCAATCTCGACCATCTTTTCCTTGAGCGCGGCAAGCCCGGTCTTCTCTATTGCCTTTTTAGGTTCGCGCTTCGGAAGTCGATGGACGACTTGATCCTCGATGTAGTTCTTGTCTGCCGTCGATTGATTCTTGATGATGGCCTCGGCTGCCGTTTTCTGGACACTCGCCGTGGGCTTGAATTTGGAAACGGTCTCGGCGAAGTCGCGGACGGTGTTTGAGGACGTGAACTTTTCGAGCGTAGTCGGATCGAGCTTCACGCCCGCCGCCTTCGCGTCCACCATCGCCTTGACCTTCGACCATTCGAGGTGGATGCTGATTTCCTTGTTGCCCTTGCCGCGCCCGGGTCCGCCGTCGTTGTCGTAGTCCTCGCCCTTCTCGGCTAGCACCTTGAGCGCGGAGAAGCGGGCGGCGTCGTGGAGCTTGACGTAGAGGACGCGGGCAACGGACATCTCCGAGGCCGCCGAATCGCGGGCCATGAAGACGCGGGAGCGGCCCGTCTGTTCGGTATCATTGATACCGGACAAATCCTTCGGCTTCCTGACTTGCCGCCCCTTCGCCTCCTCCCGGTATATCGGCTCGAACTCAAGGACGTGACAGATGGATAGGAACTGCGGCGCGTCGCCCCGGCGGGCGGCCTGGGTGACATGGACCCAATGTTTCGCATGGACCTCATCGGGGAATGATAGATAGGTGATTCGGTCCGCGTAATCGATGCCATGCTTCGTGAGGATGCCGAGGCGTTGATGTCCGTCTAGAAGAACGTTCTTCTCTTTCCAGACAATCAGGTTGTCGCGCAGGCCTTCCTCAAGGATGCTCTTTTCGAGGATGATACGTTTCTCCTCGGGCAAGGGCGGCCAATAATGTTTGAACGTGTCGTCAATTTTGAATTTCATGCTTTACCTTTCATAGAAAAAGCCGGGGAGGGGCGCAGTCGGAGCCGTGCGATTAGAGCGCATGCGATAGTACTCTCCAATTTGAATCTGCGCCCGACGCGTAAAGGAGGGGAATCGCGTCATGGTCTCCCCGGCGTGGTCGTTCATCTGATCCTAGAAGGGGATGTCCCCGTCCCCGTCGCCCGTCTTCGGGCAGAACTCCCCGGCCTTGATGATGTTCTTCAGCCGGGGCCAGGACTTCTCGG
>JBFYOD010000144.1:0-12662 GCA_041303965.1 Candidatus Aminicenantota bacterium | reverse complement strand
AAGGGCCTTGTCGAGGACGGCGGCGCGGGAGGCCGCGTCCGGGAGATCGTTGTATCCGCTAAGGGCGTCGGGCCAGGCGTTCACGTAGACGAGACGGACGGCCTGCTTCCCGGGGGCGTTGCGCAGCCGCTTCTCGAGCTCGGCGCAGATCGAGAGTCCGCCCAGGCCGGAGTCGGTGAGGACGATGCGCCATTCGCGCTTTTCGCCGAGGAGTTCGAGCAGGCTCTTCATCGTGTCCGGCGGCCTATCCGGCCGCTTCCGGTCCGGTAACGGGGGATTCGAGGAAGTCCCGGCGAACCTGTTCGAGGAGGCCGGGCTCCGCGAGGAGACCGTAGCCGGCGCAAGCCAGGAAGAAGACGCCGTCGAGAAGGGCGCGTTCGCCGCCGGCCCCCACGGCGTCACGGGCGAATCCCTCGGTGTGGATGGGGAACTCGCTGGCCTTGACCAGGGGTTCGATCGTCGGGACGGTCTGGGACACGTTGGCCAGGTCGGTCGAGCCATAGGATTCACGGGTTTTCCTGGGGTCGGGCCGGCCGCGGTCTTCGAATAATCCGGCAAAAAGGTCCTCCAGGGCGGCGTTTCGCCGGAACGTCGTAACTCCGGGCCCGGGTTCGGTGACCTGGCATCGGCTCCCGATGGCCGCCGCGGCCGATCGGGCCAGGGCCGTGATCTGCTCGACGAGCGCCTCGAGCTTGGGCATCGTGTCCGCCCGGAGCGAGAATCTGCCGCGGCAATAGTCGGGAATAATGTTCGGCGCCTGGCCTCCTTCCTCGATGATGCCGTGGAAGAGGCAGCCGGCCGGGAACCCGGTCCGGGCGAGCGCCGCAGAATGGTAGAAGAGGACGAGCGCGTCCAGGGCGTTGATCCCTTCCCTTGGCGCGGCCGCTGCGTGGGCCTTCTTGCCGAAGTACTCGACGACGAGAGTACGGCGGGCCATGGCCTGGCCGACGACCGTGTCGAGACTGTGCGGGTGGACCTGGAGGACGACGTCCGAATTCGCGAAAACACTGTCCTGGATCATCCGGACCTTGCCGCTTCCCCTTTCCTCGGCCGGCGTGCCGACGACCTCGATGGCGCCGCCGACCTCAGGACCGGCGACGGATTTGAGGACGATGGCGGCATAGGTCCCCGCGGCGGCGATGATGTTGTGACCGCAGGCGTGGCCGAGGCCGGGGAGGGCGTCCATCTCGGCCGTGAATGTCACCCGGGGCCGGTCGGCGGACAGCCTGGCGACAGCCCGGAACGAGGTCGGGAGGGAATCCGTCGCTTGGGACACGGTGAAGCCCTCGGCCGAGAGGACGTCCTGGAGCAGACGGGAGGTCCGGACTTCCTGGAACGCGAGCTCGGGATCGGCATGGATGCGCCGGCTCAAATCCAGGATGTCGGCGCGACGGCGCTCGATCTCGTTGGCGATGCGGACGCTGGTCGTCATGGCTTTTCTACCCTATGATAATTCAGAATAAAAAGCCAAGTCAAAGCCGGCTCAGACGATGAGCATGCAGTCGCCGTAGAAAAGAAGCGGCAACACTCCCCGGTGAACTGGCCTCCTCGTGCGCCAAGATGGGTAAAGATGCGTCATCCGGCCCTATCCTGTTGACGTCCGCACCGTCGTTTCCCATAGTGAGGAGTAAAGAGATTAACTCGTTCGTGCAAACAAACAAGAAAAAATCAGAAGAAAAGGAGGAAGGTGATGAGGAAAAAAGGATGGTTCAAAAAGCTTCTGTGGTGTTCTGCGTTTCTGGCTTTGGCCTTATGGCTGATCCTGCCTGAAGCAGAGACGGCAGCCGCTGGTGGCACGTCCATGAACGTCCAGGCGACCTTCGCCGGCGGGTACGGTACGAAGGTCTCAAAGATTATCGGCGGTCCGTATACGGGAAGAAACACCGGCGGGATCCTGCAAATAGGAAGAAAATTCGGCACGCTCGACCTTCGTTTCAATCCGGGTTCATCGCCGCTTATGATGTCTCTCGATGAGAATATCGGCCCCGGGACCTGCCCCCCGGAGAGGGCTTTGCCGGATTCTCCTTTCAGCATCTCCAATCTTTCCGTATTCAGCTACAAAGAAGCATTCCTAGCCGACCCTTGCTTCGAGGGACAACCCGCTTCAGGCTACGGCACGTCGACTGCTTACTTGAACCTTCTTGGCATGGGACACGGTCAATCGTCCTATATCCAGGTCCATGTGCGGTTCGAGGTGACGGGATTCCCCGATTATTTCGTCATGCGGCACAACAAGACGGACGTCATCGAATCGGAATTCGTCGGCATCGTCAAAGTCACTGCCTTAGATCTCAGCAATAGCTTCCCCGGTGTCGACCATTGGGAATTCACCCCTATGGCTTGCCCCTTGTCGCCTGTCCTACTGGGTGATGAGGCCAACATTTACCAGACTTATCCGGTCGGGAAGAGGAATAGCGGTTCATGCAGCCATGGCAATTTCCTTATTCCATTCCTGCTCGTCCTGGATAGGATTTAGGCGAATCGACGAGGGAAGCTCCCGGCGCTCCGGCATATCCCTTCAACGGAGTATTTGCGGCCTCCTTAAAGGGGGCCCCCAGGGCATGCTCCATATCCCCTAATGAGCTCCATGTAACGCCGTTCCGATGGTTCCGGCTTCTATCAGAATCAGGGGCCGCGGAATCCTCCCACGGGCTTCGTTTTGCCATCATGAGCTATTGACAGGAATGATCGTCGGGCTTAGAATTTCCGAAAAGGGGTTGTCCGAAGCCATGTCCATGTCCTCCGGGGAAGGAACCGACGAAGAAAGGCCGCTTGAATCCTGGAAGGAGATCTCCGAGTATCTTCACTGTTCCCGGCGAACCGGCCTGCGTTGGGAGGCGGAGCTCGATCTCCCCATCCACAGGCTCGACGGGACGCCCAAAGCGCGGGTTTTCGCTTTCAAAGCGGAGCTCGACCGCTGGCTTAAGGAAAAGCTGAACCATTCGGACGAAATCAGGAAAGGCCGGGACGCGAGGCGGTTTCGCCTGAAAAGGCTGTTTCCGGCTTCGGCTATATGCTTCATAATTCTGTCGGCTGCCGCTCTCCTCGCCCCGCGGTTTTTTTCCCCGCCGTTGCCGCCTCTCCCGAAGAACAAGCTGACGCTGGCAGTCTTGCCATTCGATAATTCCTCCGGCGAAGAGGCCCTGGACGCCTGGAAGACGGCGCTTCCGGACCTCGTCATCACCGACATGGCCCAGTCGAGAATTGTCGACGTCGTCCGGATCACGGACCTTTACCGGGCCCTTGTCAGTCTCAGATTGGGGGAGGTCGACAGGTTCTCCGACGACGATCTCAAGAGAATCAGCCAAGAAACGAGGGCCGACCGCGTGGCCACGGGTGCCATCCAGAAGGCGGGCCATGACTTGATCCTGACAGTTTCCGTTAGGGATCCGAGGACCGGGCAGAAGCCCCGTCAGATTCAGGCGGACCTCGGAGGCGAGAGTGGCATGTTCGCCGCCGCTGACGACCTGTCGAGAAAGATCAAAAGGGCGCTCGATTTGGATCTCAGAGAACGTTCGAGGGACGTCGATCGGGATGTCCGCCGGGTTTCGACGGTCTCCTCCAAGGCCTTTGCGCTCTTCAGCCGGGGCTATCGCCTGGCCGGGATCGAAAAGTATCAGGAAGGCATCGCCTTGCTCCAGCAGGCCGTGGAGATCGATCCAGAGTTCGCCCTGGCCTACAAATATCTCTGGCGCGCCAGCATCAATACGGGGCGTAAAACCGACGAGAGCGCATACATAAGGAAAGCCGTCGAGTTCTTCCCCCGTCTTTCTGAAAGGGAGCGGGGCGATCTCACGGTTCTCTTCTATCGCAATTACGACAAGAATCCGGCCAAGGAAAAGGAAGCCTTAGAACGGTTATGGCGCTTCCATCCCGATGACCGCTTCGGCGGCATAGCGCTGATGGATTTGTACATCGAACGGGAAGACTGGGGCAAAGCTCTGGCTGTGGCGGAAAGCGGTCTTGCGGCGAACAGGAAGGAGATGATCTTCGTCAGGGGGCTTGTCCGGTGTTTTGAGAACTCGGGCCGTGCGGACAAAGCCGTCAAGACGTTGAATGAGTTCGTCCGGGCGAACCCTGAACATCCCTATTGGCTCGACGCCGTCCTGCTCCGAGTAAAATGCAGTCTGCTGGAGAACCGCTTCGAAGACGCTCTCGCCGACATCGAAACCCTGGCGGCTCGGTATCCCGGCCGGGAAATGTCCAATTTTTCCGATAGAATCACCCTCCATATCCACCGGGGTAATTTCGCCGCTGCGGAGCGGGAAATCCATAAAGTCCTCGAGGGGAATGGGGTCCCCGAAATCCTGAAAGGGTTCTTGAGACTGGAAGGGGACATGCTTCTTCGTGACATCCGCCTCCTCCAGGGTAAAGTTAAGGAGGCTAGTACCCTCCTAAAACGGGCAGCGGTGTTCGCCGCGAGCGGCGGGGGCGACGACGGAAGCCCGCGTCCACAGATGACATTTCTGCATTGCGAGCTGGCCTATCTTCACCGAATCTCCGGCGATTTCGCTGAGGCCATGAAGGAGGTGGAGAAGGCCGAGGCTGCCCTCCAGCCCAAGAACAGCACCTCCTGGAATCCCCGGTGGTTTCTCGAAATCGTGAAGGAAAAGGCCATCATCTTGCTGGAAATGAATAAGATAGACGAATTTCATAGGCTCGTCTTGGAAGTCCGGAAAACCATTGCCGCTCAGCCGTTCCCCAAACTCATGAGGGTTTATTATTACCTCCTGGGTCAGGGCGAGATGAAGAAGAACAACCCGGAAAAAGCGGCGGAGTATTTTTGGAAGGCGGTCGATTTGGTCTCTGTTCCCGGCCTCGAACTCGAGGGCGCAGACCCTTGCTACTTCTATTCTATGGCGCAGGCTTATGAGCGTGTTCCTCGAAGGAATCCTATCCTGGCCCTGTCGATGTATGAGAAAGTGATCCTTCCGACCACGAATCGGCTTCATTCCGGAGATCTTTATGCCCGGAGTATGTACCGGATAGCGAAGATCTATGAAGGCCGTGCGCTGGATAGCGACATGTCAGTCCAAGAGATCCAAACGAGCAAGTCCAAGGCCATCGAGTACTACCGGAAATTCCTGGAGCTTTGGAAGGACGCCGATCCGATTTTCGAAGGCGAAATCAAGGATGCTAAGCAGCGCCTTGCCGCCCTCGGATCCGAATGAACCTGCTTGAGCCCACGCCTCACCTCAGACGATGAGCATGCAGTCGCCGTAGGAGAAGAAGCGGTAGCGCTCGCGGACGGCCTCCCGATAAGCGCGCATGACCAGGTCTTGTCCGGCGAAGGCGGCGACGAGCATCAGAAGGGTTGATCTTGGCAGATGGAAGTTCGTCAGCAGCCGGTCGACCACGTGGAATTCGAAGCCTGGATGGATGAACAGGGACGTGGCCCGGCGGCCCGTCCGGACCCGGCCGTCCTTCCAAGCGCTCTCGAGCGTTCGGACGACGGTCGTTCCTATCGCGGTGACCTGTCGTCCCTCCGCCTTGGCCTTGTCTAATTCCCGGGCCGTGCTGGGAGAGACGGCATACCATTCTTCGAGCATCCTGTGTTCAAGGACGATCTCTGTCCGGATCGGCTGGAAAGTCGCCAGGCCGACATCGAGCGTCACTCGCCTGATATCAACGCCCTTCGTTTCGAGTCCCCTCAGCGTTTCCCCGGTGAAATGGAGGCCAGCCGTTGGCGCCGCGACTGCGCCCTCTTTCCTGGCGAAGACCGTCTGATACCTCTCGAGGTCCTCGGGACGCGCCGACCGGTCCTCCCGGGCCCTCTTGATATAAGGGGGCAGGGGAGCGTATCCGATAGCAAGGAGCTTGGCGCGAACGTCGACCTTACCGAAGCGGAGGACGCGCTTTCCTTCTTCCCCGACTTCCTCGACGCGGGCCTCGAGGCGCGGCCCGAAGTGGACGGCGTCTCCTTTTCGAACTCTCCGCGCCGGGCGGCACAGCACTTCCCATAGGCCGCGGCCGAGATCCTTGATGAACAGGAACTCGATCTTCGCCTCGCCGCTCTTCCCCCAGACCCGCGCCGGGATGACCTTGGTGTCGTTCAGGACGAGAAGGCCGCCCGGGTCCATGTGGTCCGCGAATTCCCGGAACCGGCCGTGATCGATCTTGCCCGTCTTCCTTTCGACGACCATCAGGCGCGAGTCGTCGCGACGGGGGAGGGGGTGTTGGGCGATGAGCTCCGGCGGCAGGTCGTAATCGAAATCCGAGACGAGCATCCTCAGTCTTTGAACAACTTCTTCTGACCGGAGGCCCGGGTCTTTGCCCGGGATCCCGGCGCGGCGGATCCATAGCCGAGATGGGCGTAGGCCCGTGGGGTGATGACCCGGCCGCGGATCGTCCGGTCGAGGAAACCGATGCGCATGAGGAAGGGCTCATAGATGCTCTCGATGGTATCCTTTTCCTCGTCGATGGCCGCGGCGATCGTGCCGATGCCGACGGGGCCGCCGCCGAAGTTCTCGATGATGGTCGAGAGGATCTTGCGGTCGACGTCGTCGAGGCCCAGGGCGTCGACCTCCATCATGTCCAGGGCCCGTTGCGCTTCCTTGGCCGTGATGACGCCGCCGCCCTTGACGTCGACGTAATCGCGGACCCGCCGCAGGAGCCTGTTCGCGACGCGTGGCGTGCCCCGCGACCGCAAAGCGATCTCGCCTGCGCCTTCCTCGTCGACCTTGACCTTGAGGATCTTGGCCGACCGTTGGATGACCTTCTTCAGGTCCTCGTCCTTGTAGTAGTCGAGACGGTGGATGATACCGAACCGGCCGCGGAGCGGCGCCGTGATGCGCCCGGCCCGGGTCGTCGCTCCGATGAGCGTGAATTTCCTGATCTTGAGCTTGTGGCTCCGGGCGCCGGGTCCCTGGCCGATGAGGATATCGAGGCTGAAGTCCTCCATGGCCGAGTACAGGATCTCCTCGACGGAGGGCTGCAGACGGTGGATCTCGTCGATGAAGAGGATCTCCTTCGTCTGCATGTTGGTCAGGATGGCCGACAGGTCGCCGGTCCGTTCGATGACCGGGCCGGCCGTCGGCTTCATGCCGACGCCCATCTCCTTGGCGATGAGATAGGCGAGACTGGTCTTGCCGAGGCCCGGCGGCCCGTAGAGGAGGACGTGGTCGAGGTGCTCGTCGCGCTTCTTGGCCGCCTCAATGAAGACCTTGAGGTTCGACTTGACCTTCTCCTGGCCGACGAACTCGTCGAACGTCCTCGGCCTGAGGCTGTCCTCGAAGAGGACGTCCTCTTTGGTCCGGATGGGGCTGAGTATAGCGGGCATCGTGATCGTCCCTATGCTATTCTACCCTAAATTTTGGCCAGCCGCGTCAAGCATTCCCTGAGGAGCTTCTCCAAACCCACGCCGGGTTTGAGGGCGGCGAGGGTCTGGTCGACGGCCCGCTCGGCTTCCTTGAGCCGGAAGCCCATGTTCTGCAGGGCGGAGAGGAGGTCCTCTTTTTCGGGCGAGGCCTTGGCCGAAAGGACCTTTTCCTTCTTCTCCAGCTTGTCCTGGAGCTCCATGGCGATGCGAAGGGCCGTCTTCTTGCCGATGCCAGGGACTAGCGAGATCCGGGCCACGTCGCTCGACCGGACGGCCTCAGCGAGGGCGTCCGGGTCGATGCCGGAAAGGACGTTCATGGCCAGCTTGGGCCCGATGCCGGAGATGCCGATGAGCTTGAGGAACATGTCCTTCTCTTCGCGCGTGACGAAACCGTAGAGGGCGAGGGAGTCGTCGGTGAGATGGGTGTGGATGAATAGCTCGACGGACGCGCCGGGCTCGCCGAGCTTAACGTAGGACGAGACCGGGATGGCCGCGGCGTAACCCACGCCGCCGGTCTCGACGACGACCTGGCCGGGCGTCTTGTGGATGAGCGTGCCCTTGAGGTAGGCGATCATGACGTTTCCTGTCCTTCCACCTTGAGCTGGTAGAGACGGGTGTTGAGGTGGCAGATGGCCGTGGCCAGGGCGTCGGATGCGTCAAGGGGGATGCGGTCGTCCTCGAGGCCGAGGAGCGCCTGGACCATGGTCATGACCTGTTCCTTGTCCGCCTGGCCGTAGCCGGTGACGGCCTTCTTGATCTCGAGGGCCGAGTACTCGGCGAGAGCGCAGCCCGTTCCGGCGACGGCCACCAGCACGGCGCCCCGGACCTGTCCGAGGAGGAGGGCCGTCTTCATGTTCTGGGCGTAGAAGGGGTTCTCGACGGCGGCTTCCGCGGGCCCGTAGGTCCGGATGATCGTCTCGAGCTCCGTCTTGATCTCGGCCAACTTGAGGTGGAGGGGAAGCTTCCCCGTCGGCTTGATGATCCCGTAGGCGACGGGCGCGAGGCGGCCCCCCGTTTCCTCGACGATCCCGAACCCCGTGGACTGGAGGCTTGGATCGATCCCGAGGACCCGCATGGATTCCGCCGGGCCGTCAACCGGCCTGCGAGAAGGTGGCGATATCCTCTTCGGAGATGTCGAAGTTGGAGGAGGCGGTCTGGACGTCGTCGTGTTCCTCGAGCTCATCCATGAGCCGGAGGACCTGCTGGGCTTCCTTGCCTTCGACCTTGACGTAGTTCTGGGGCAGGAAACCGACCTCGGAGGCCGCGATCTCGATCTCGTTCTTCTTGAGGGCCTCGAGGACCGACTCGTAGCGTTCGGGCGACATGGTGATCTCGAAGTTGGAGCCGTCGTCCTTGAGGTCGTCGGCGCCGGCGGCCAGGGCGACGTCCATGAGGATGTCTTCCGAAGCCTTGGCCTTCTCGACGTCGATGTAGCCCATGCGCTTGAACATCCAGGCGACGCAGTTGGATTCGCCGATCCGGCCGCCGTTCTTGGCGAAGATGTGGCGGAGCTCGGAGACGGTGCGGTTCTTGTTGTCGGTCACGGCCTGGAGGAAGATGGCGACGCCGCCCGGCCCGTAGCCCTCGTAGGACACCTCTTCGTAGGTCGCTCCCTCGAGCTGGCCCGTGCCCTTCAGGATGGCCCGCTTGATGTTGTCGGCGGGCATGTTCGCGGCCCGTGCGCCGTCGATGGCGTTGCGCAAGCTGGGGTTCTTGTCGGGGTCGCCGCCGCCGGCCCGGGCGGCCATGCTGATCTCCCGGATGAGCCGGGTGAAGATCTTGCCGCGCTTGTTGTCGGTGGCGGCTTTTTTATGCTTGATAGAAGCCCACTTTGAGTGTCCGGACATGGTCCTCTCCTTATTCTCTAGAGCCCCAAAATAGTAGCACAAATGCGCGGCAGGCGCAACCTCTCCGGCTCGATCCTACAGGGTCGGCCGGGATTACGATATCCCGAAGAATCTGCTATAATTCCAGAAAAGAAGTGGAGGTTATCATGAAGACCAACATGGGGCGCTGGGACAGGGCTCTCAGGCTTATCGCGGCCGCCGTTTTCGCCGTTCTCCTGATCGCCGGGCTGGTCAAAGGGACCTTGGCCGTCATCCTCGCCATCCTCGCGGCGATCTTCGTCATCACGACCTTCGTGGGCTTCTGCCCGGCCTACGCGCCTTTCGGCATTTCCACGAAAGGGAAGAGTGATAAGGACGACTCCTGCAAGGTTTGAACCGACCTGAGGCCCGACGAGAGCATCCCGGGGACCACGGGGGTCGAAGTCCGCACGAGGAGCGAAACGCGTGGAAGATCGATATCGTCCAGATGACCTAAAGAGGCTCGACCTTCAAGTGACCGGCATGAGCTGCGCGAGCTGCGCGGCCAACGTCGAGCGAGCGCTGAAGCACATCGACGGCGTCCGCTCGGCCAACGTCAACCTGGCCACGTCCCGGGCGACCGTCATGTTCGATCCTCGGCGGATCGATGGCGCGCGGCTCGTCCGGGCCGTCCGCGACGCCGGATACGGAGTTCCCGATCCTGACGCCGGTCCGGAAAGGAGAGGCGACGAGGTGCCCGGGGCCGACGCGGAATACCGGACGCTCAAGACCTCCGTGATCTGGGGCGGGGCGCTCGCCTTGCTCGTATTTCTGGGCAGCATGCGGCACTGGTTCCCCTGGGCGCCGGGCTTTCTCCAGAACTCCTACGTTCTCTGGGCCTTGGCCACACCGGTCCAGTTCGTCCTCGGCCGCCGCTTCTATAAGGGGGCCTGGAGCGCGCTCCGGCACCGTTCGGCCGATATGAACACGCTCGTGGCCGTGGGCACGACCGCAGCCTACGTCTTCAGCGCCGCGGCCACGGCCTTTCCGGGACTCCTGCGCTCGGCCGCGGTCGGACCCCAGGTCTATTTCGACACATCGGCCGTCATCATCGTCCTCATCCTGTTCGGCCGGATGCTCGAGGCCCGGGCCAAGGGCCGGACCTCGGACGCCATCCGCAAGCTCATGGGCCTGCGTCCCCGGACGGCCCGGATCCTCGACGCGGCCGGCGAGCGGGAGGTCCCCGTCGAGGAAATTCGAGTCGGTGACGTCCTCGTTGTCCGCCCCGGTGAGCGCATCCCCGTTGACGGGACGGTCCTCGAGGGACGCTCCACGATCGACGAGTCCATGATCACGGGAGAAAGCCTGCCGGCCGAGAAGGGGCCGGGCGACAACGTCGTCGGCGCGACCCTCAATAAATGGGGGAGCTTTCGCTTCCGCGCCGGGAACGTCGGGGAGGATACGGCCCTGGCCAAGATCATCCGGCTGGTCCGAGAGGCCCAAGGCACGAAAGCGCCTATCCAGCGGCTGGCCGACGTCATCGCCGGGTATTTCGTTCCCGTGGTCATCGGGATCGCTGTCCTGACCTTCGTCGTCTGGTCGATATTCGGCCCGCCGGGCAAGCCCGTTTTGGCCTTGCTCAATTTCGTGGCCGTCCTGATCATCGCCTGTCCATGCGCCCTGGGGCTGGCCACGCCCACGGCCATCATGGTCGGAACGGGCAAGGGGGCGGAGCGGGGCATCCTGATCAAGAGCGGAGAGAGCCTGGAAACGGTCCACCGCGTGGACACCGTCGTATTCGATAAGACCGGTACGCTCACCACCGGGCGGCCCGAAGCGACGGACATCCTCCCCGCGGCCGGGACGAACGCCGATCAGCTCCTCTTCTTCGCCGCCTCGGCCGAGATGGGCTCCGAGCATCCTCTCGGCCAGGCCGTCGTCCGCGGAGCCCGCGCCCGAGGCATCGAGGTAGAGCACCCGGGCGATTTCCGGGCCCTCGAGGGCCTGGGGGTCGAGGCCGCGGTGAAAGGAGCACGGGTGATCGTCGGAAGCCGCAAACTCGTCGAGGGAGCCGGGATCGACGTGTCGCCGCTTGCCGCGCGAGCCGAGAGCCTTGCTGGGGAAGGCAAAACCACGGCCTTCGTCGGCGTCGACGGCAGACTCGCCGGACTCATCGCCTTGGCGGACACGCTCAAACCGAGCGCCCGCCCGGCCGTCGAGAAGCTCCGCGACATGGGCCTGGCCGTGATCATGCTGACGGGCGACAACCGGAGGACGGCCGCGTCAGTGGCCGCGATGGCCGGGATCGACGATGTTATCCCCGAAGTCCTGCCAGGAGGCAAGGCCGAGGTCGTCCGGAAACTCCAAGCCGAGGGAAAGCGCGTGGCCATGATCGGGGACGGGATCAACGACGCTCCGGCCCTGGCCCAGGCCGACGTCGGCATGGCCCTTGGTACGGGGACGGACGTGGCCATGGCTTCGGCCGACATCACGCTGATCGCCGGCGACCTCGCGTCCGTGGTCTCCGCTTTCGAGCTCAGCCGGAGGACCATCCGGACGATCAAGCAGAACCTCTTTTGGGCCTTCGCCTACAACGTCGTCGGCATCCCCGTGGCCGCGGGCGTCCTTTATCCCGTCTTCGGTCTTCTGCTCAATCCCATGATCGCCTCGGCGGCCATGGCCATGAGCTCGGTGTCGGTGGTGAGCAACTCCCTGAGGCTCAGGCGGGCGAAGATCTAGATATCGTCCGGCCCGGCCGGCTCAGAAGGCGAAGCGGACAGCCAGGCCGGCCCGGAAATAGGACGGGTTGACGCGCAGCGTCCCGAGCCCTATCCTCGTCTCGATCTCGTCGAGGGGCTTGGTGATGACCTCGTCTTCGACGATGTGCATCTGAAGGTCGGTCTTCGGCGCGCCGTACCAGCGGATATCGAAGGCCAGGATGACTTGACGGAAGGCCTCGTACGCCGCTTCGATCCCGGCGTTCAGTCCATACTTCGTTTGGGGACCGAAGCTGGCGACCATCTGAAAGGTCCCCCCCGTGAGCAGGTATTGGCCTTCGACGAGGGCGAGGTCGAAGTACGTGTAGCCGATGTAACCGGCCTTGCCTTCGAAGTGAAAGGCGCTCGGGCCGGCCGAGACGCTGAGGGAGAGGTTGTCGGCGACACGGAAGCGGGCCAGGGCGTTGAGGCTGAAGGTCGTCTCGGTGAGGTTGCCGGCCGAGGCCGGCCAATCGATCTCCCGGGAGTATGTTTCGGGTTCGAAAGCTTGGAATTGTATTTCGACGTTGTAGGGGGCATTCGATCCACCCAAGCCCGGGCGGTGGTAATCGGCCAGGACCTGAAGGCCGACGTTCTCCGTGAACAGGACGTTGAAGAAGCCGATCATCCCGTAGGTGGCCTTACCCTTGAACCGGACCGTCTGCCCGGCCGAGCTGGCGATGTAGCGGTCCGGGGGGTCGAGAGACGGTGCGTACTGGTTGACGTAGCTGGCGTTCATGGCCGGCCCGACAAGGGACGAGCCGAAGCCGAGCTCGAAGCGGA
>JBFYOD010000143.1:0-10915 GCA_041303965.1 Candidatus Aminicenantota bacterium | reverse complement strand
ATGCTCAAGCGCGGCGTCGAGCTGGTCCTCAACGGCTACATCGGCGATCTGCAGCGCCTCGACGTCTGGGCGCCGGAAGGGAAAGGCGGCGGATCGCTGGACGAGATCCCCGTTCCGGAAGGGCTCGACTATGAGATGTACATCGGCCCCGCGCCGATGAAGCCCTGCACGACGGACCGGATCACCACCGCCGCGTCCTGGTACTGCTCCGACTACGCCCTGGGATTCATCGCCGGCTGGGGCGCGCATCCCCTCGACATCGCCATCTGGGGCATGGACGCCGACACGAAGGGGCCGATCCGTTTCCACGGCACCGGCGATTTCCCCACGCCCCGGGGACTGTTCGACACCTGCGCCGCCTGGGACGTGGAGATCGCTCTCTCCGGCGGCATCACGATGCATTTCATGAGCACCGAGCGCGCCAAGCCGATCGTCGCCAAATACCGGAGCGACTTCCAAGGCGACGGCACGACATTCATCGGGAGCAAGGGTTGGATCAGCCTCAGCCGCGAAGGCTCGGCGGCGAGCAATCCGGAATGGCTCAAGCTGCGGCAGTGCGAGGGCCCCAGGCGCGTGACCTACTACAACCGCTACTACAAGGCTTTCGTGGACAGCGTCCGCGACGGGCTGCCCCCGATCTCTCCGATCGGGGACGCCGTCCGCTCCGACGCGCTGAGCCACCTGTCGCTGATGGCCATTAAAAGCGGCGCCGAAGTGGTGTGGGATCCCCAAAGCTACCGGATCCTGTCGCCCGAGCCGCTCAACGCCCAGATGTCCCACCCCATCCGCGGGCCTTGGGCCCAGATCTGAAGGCCTAAGACCGCCGCTTAACGATGAATCTCGTCATCGGCTGCGCGGGGATCCGGTATTGCCGCCAGGGCGTTCACCTCCCGAGGGGCGTGCATTAATGATCTGGATGGGGGATCGTGCAAGCTGCAGATAAGAAAATGGTGGGCGATAGAGGACTTGAACCTCTGACTTCTACCGTGTGAAGGTAGCACTCTACCGCTGAGTTAATCGCCCACGCTCCCTCATTTTAGACGAATCGCCGGCGATGTCAATTTCCCGGTCGCCCGGAGAAAAGGGTTTTTGCTTCGATCCCCGGGAACGTTTGCGGATGTCGGCGAGGACGCCTGCCCTCAGCGTTGGGAGCGTTTGCGAACGGCAGGGAGGCGGCTGAAGGCCCGGACTCCGGCCGCCGTGACCGGGCAGCGCATCAGGAAGGCGATCGTCTTGTTCTTCCAGCCGGGGACACAGACGACGCCGCGTCCGAGCCGGTCCAGAGAGATGCGGACGACCTTCTCAGCCGTCATCCAGAGGGGCTTGGGGACGATGGCCTTGTCTATCCCCCCTACTTCGTGGAATTCCGTATGGGTCATGCCCGGGCAGAGCGCCTGGACGTGGACGCCGGTCCCCAGGAGCTCGGACTGGAGGTTCTCCGAGAACATCACCAGGAAGGCCTTGGTGCCGCTGTACATCGGTCCGGAGAAGGCGGACCAGGCGGCGATCGAGGCGACGTTGATGATCGCACCTCGGCCGCGGGCGATCATCCCCGGCAAGGCGGCCCGGCTGAGCCGGACGGTCGTGGCGACATGGACCTGGACCATGCCCATGTGGACGGCGGCATCCCTCTCGATAAAGGACTTCCCGCCGGTGAACCCGGCGTTGTTGACGAGGAGGTCGAGGGTTTCGTCCCCGGTGACGCGGCTCTCGACGCGGTCGATGCCGTCGGAGGTCGCCAGGTCGGCTTGGAAGGTTTCGACGGTCACGGCGTGCTTATCCCGGAGCTCGCGGGCCAGCTCTTCGAGCCGGTCCAGGCGCCGGGCGACGAGGATGAGGTTCGTTCCGGCGGCCGCCAGTTGGCCGGCGAATTCGGCTCCCATGCCGGCCGAGGCGCCGGTGATCAGAGCGGTTCGATAAGTCGTCTCGGACATGGGCTTCCTCCGGCCGATAGTCTACGGGAAACGGCAGCGCATTTCAATTGACATCGACCCCTTTTCCCCTTAATAATAAAGGCAATGGCCATCACCCGCTGTCCCTATTGCCACGCCATCATCGACGAGAACGTCAAATACTGTAACAACTGCGGGACGCAGCTGCTTTTCTCCGAGGACGTGGACGCCGAAGAGGAGATCCCGGGCGAGAAGATCATCGACGCGGATACCGAAGAGAAGGATTACACGGTCGAAGAGCCCGAGGGCGAATCCAAGCCCAAAGAGGACCCGGACCTCGACGAGGAGATCGAAGAGGAGACCGAGGAACTGGCCCTCGACAAGCTCCTCGCGGAAGATGCCGAAAAGGACGACGAGGACCTCACGGAAGAGATCATCCTCGTCGACGAAATCAAGGCGGCCGAAGCGGCAGGCAAGGGCGAGGCCGTGGACCCCGAAGAACAAGAAGACACGGCCGAGTCGAAGAGCGCAGATAAGGGCAAGACCGAGCGCGAAGAAGAGGACGAAGCAGAAGAAGCGGAAGAAGAAGACGAAGATCTGGAAGAGGAATTAGAAATAGAAATAGCGGAAGCGGCCGAGGAAAAGGAGCTCGAGGAAGAGGAAGAAGTCGTGGACGCGGCGACCCCCGCTCTTGAAGAAACTCCGGCTAAAAAGACCGATGAGCCGCCGGCCGCGTCCGAAGAAGCAGAGCCTGCCATCGAATATATCGCCGATGACAGGGCCCGGGACGAGGCCGAGGAAGAGGCTTTGCCGAAGCCGGTCACGTTCGACACGCAGGAGCTCGAAGGGATCGGAAAGACCGTCGATCTGGGTAAAGAGAAGATCGACGAGTTCCTCGAGGTCTTGGCCAAAAAGGAGGCGGAAGTCGAGCCTCCTCCGCAAAGCGTCCGGGAACCGACCGGAACGCTCCCCCCCTGGGCCAGCACGATGAAGGGCGCGCCCGTGTTCCCAGATGAGACCGGGCCGGTCGGGGCTTTGGGCCAAGCCGTCGCGGACACCGCGGCACCGGCCGGTGAAGATGAGGTCGAGATATTCCCTAGGCGGAAGGATTCGGATTCGACCATCGGACTTCCGGAACGTGTGAGCCAATCCCCGCTTCCCTTCGAACAGGGCGTAGCAGAAGAGGAAGAAGTGGAGGAAGAACCGGACTACGGCGAGATGCGCGAGAAGATACTCCCGCCGCCCGGAACCGCCCGGGCCGAGAGGGAAGCCGTCCGTCCCGCCCGCGAATCGGAGCGCCGCGAGGCCGAGGCCCTTGAGGAGGGCGAGGAACCGGCGCCGCGGCCGCCCTTCAGCTTCTCGGTTTTCTTCAAATCCAAGGCTTTCGACATCCTCTTCGTCGGGCTTTTCTGGCTCGTCGCCCTTTGGCTGGCCGCCAATTCCATGGGCGTGACCCTCTTCGACATCCTGGGGTCGATGTCCGGCCCCATGCTAATGCTCTACGCCGTTTTCGTCTTCATCTACTTTTTCCTGTTCAAGTTCTTCCTCGGCGAGACGCTCGGCGACAGGCTCTTCCGCGAACGGGAATAACACCCCAGAATGGCGTGATCATCGACTCCCGGAGGTCCGGGGGGAGAGGGGTGATATTGATCGCCGAAATCGGGAGATGAACGGGAGACGGGCTCAGATGCCCAGGCTCAGCCGTTCGGCCAGGGCGGGCGGGAGCCTCTCGTCGATGATCTTCCTCTTCGCCTCTTCGATGTCGTATTCGACGCGGCTGAACTTGACGATCCGCGCTTCGGAATCGTAGATGGCGAAGGCCGCCCGGGGGTTCCTGTCCCGGGGCTGGCCGACCGAGCCGGGGTTGATGAGATAGCGGACCCCTTTTTCCAATCGGACCTCGTTGGCGTTCCCCTCGAGGAAGGTGCCCTCGACGTTGCCGTCCTTCTCGGTGTAGACGAAGGGGAAGTGGGTGTGGCCGAAGAAACAGACGGGCGTCTGGATGTAGGAAAAAGCCTCGGCCGCGTCGAACTCGCCGAAAATGTAGTAGTCCTCGTCGAAGGGCGCGCCGTGGCAGATGGTGATGGAGTCCTGGATGACCTCCGGGCTCTGCTTCAGGCGGACGAGAAAATCAAGGTGCTTCCTGGTGATCGTCTTCTTGGTCCAGAAGATGGCCGAGGCGGCGATGGGATTGAAGGTCTGGACTGAATCGAGGCCCGAGACGGCCTTGTCGTGGTTGCCGCGGATGATGGAAAGGGGCTTGAGGGTCAGGAGCTTCTGGATGACCTCGTTCGGGGACGCGCCGTAGCCGACGAGGTCTCCGAGGAATACGTAATGGTCGATCCGCTTCTTCTGGACGGCCTTGAGGACCGCGTGGAAGGCTTCGAGGTTGCCGTGGATGTCCGTAAATATCAGGTAGCGCATGCTCGTTCGTCCTTTGCTTGAACCGCTTCGTACAACCGTCCGGCATCGTAGGAGCTTCGGACCAGGGGCCCGGAGGCGACCTCCAGGAACCCGGACCGGCGGGCGGTTACCGCGAACTCCTCGAATTCCTCCGGCGTGTAATATTTCGCGACCGGGGGGTGGGCCGCCGTGGGCTGGAGGTACTGGCCGACGGTCAGCAGGTCGCAGCCGGCGAGCCGCAGGTCGGCGAATGTCCGAAGGATGTCTTCCCCGCTCTCGCCGAGGCCGATCATCAGCCCGGATTTGGTCAAGGCGCCTCGTTTTTTAGCGGCCGCCAGGACGCCCAGGGAGCGGCGGTAGTTCTCCCGTGGCCGGCGGATCTGCGGATAGAGGGCCTCGGTCGTCTCCAGGTTGTGGTTGAGGACGTCGGGCGCGGCCTCGAGGACGCTCCCGAGGGCCGCCGCATCTCCTGCGAAATCGGGGATGAGCGCCTCGATCCGGGTCCCTGGATTCTTCGCGCGAATGGCCCGGATGACCGCCGCGAAGTGGGCCGCCCCGCCGTCGGGGAGGTCGTCCCGCGTCACCGATGTGATCACGGCGTAGGCCAGGCCGAGCGACGCCACCGCCGCGGCCACGCGGGCCGGTTCGTCCGGGTCGAGCGGCAGGGGCTGCCCCTTGGCCACGGCGCAGAAGCCGCAGTCCCGGGTGCACGTGTCGCCGAGGACGAGGAACGTCGCCGTCCTTCGTTCCCAGCAGGCGCCGATGTTCGGACAGCGGGCGCTCTCGCAGATGGTGTGGAGATGTCCGGCCTTGAGGATCTCCGAGACACGGAAGAATTCCCCGTGCGACGGAAGTCGGACCTTAAGCCAGACGGGTTTTTGTGTCGCCGTGGCTACCCCTCTCTCGCGATGGACCTGGCCCTTCGTTTACGTTGTTCTTACGGAAAGATGAATTACGTCAAAGAGATGAAAGTTTTCAGTACTCGATGTCGCGGTCTCTCTTGATGCGTCGTCTCATCCGCTTCCGCGCCTGGGCTTCCTTCATCCGCCGCTTTTCTCCGGGCTTGAAATAGACGGAGTGCTTCTTGATCTCCTTGATGATCGCTTCCTGCTGGACCTTGCGTTTGAACCGGCGCAGGGCGGATTCCAGGTTTTCACCTTCGTCAAGCTGTACAAATGCCAAAAACTTTCACCTCCTTACTGGGGAAAGTCCCGCATTTTTATACCGGATTGGGTCCAATAAGTCAAGCGGCTGCCCTTGGGGCCGATGCCGCCGAGGACACCGACCGTCTTCAGCTTTTTTCAGTTTACCTGAGGAGGTCTCTGACCCTGTCGAGGGGAAGCGCCTCGGCGGTGCGGCCGTCCTTTCCCTCCGTCCGGACGGCTTTGAAGAGGGAGTTGAGGATGGCCTCCTCGGCGGCCTCGGCCGCGGCCTGGAAGAGCGGCGAGACGCTTTCGTCCCTGAGGAGTGTGACTGTACGCGTTGGCGACGTCGAGCTGTGGGAGACCCGGCCGGCTGTGGCGGTCGAAAACGCGATCGCATAATCGCCGCTCCCGTTCGAGTAATAGCCGCCGGTCCGGGCGATGCCGAGCAAGGCGCGCTTGGCCAGGCGTTTCAGGTTCCGGGCGTCGAGAGGGGCGTCGGTGGCCACGACGATCATGCAGGAGCCGTCGCCGGGGGCGGCGCTCCCGGCTTCGGAGGTGGTCCCGCGCTTTTCGAAAGGGATGCCGCGGATGGTCAGGACGCCGCCGAAGTTCGTTTGGACGAGGACGCCGACCGTCCAGCCGCCCCGGTTTTCCGGCAGGCGGCGCGAAGCGGAGCCGATCCCTCCCTTGTAGTTGAAGCAGGTCGTTCCCGTCCCCGCGCCGACGGCTCCCTCGGCGACGGGCCCTTCGGAGGCCTTGCCGATGGCCTCGAGGACTTGGGCTTTGGTGACGTACCGGCCGCGGATATCGTTGAGCCAGCCGTCGTTCGTCTCTCCGACGACGGAGTTGACCGACTCGACGCGCTCGTTCCCGGGCAGGCCGAGCGTCCAATCGATAACCGCGTCGACGGCCGTCGCGACGCTCAGGGTGTTGGTCAGGACGATGGGTGTTTCGAGGGTGCCGAGCTCCTCGACCTGGGTCAGGCCGGTGAGCTTGCCGTAGCCGTTGGCGATAGAGATACCGGCCGGGACCTTGTCTTGAAAGAGGTTGCCGCCATGGGGGAGGACAGCCGTGACGCCCGTCCGGACGTCCCTGCCTTTGATGAGAGTGACCTGCCCGACTTTGACCCCGGCGACATCGGTGATGGCGTTGAGCGGGCCGGTGGGGAGGACGCCGATGACCAGGCCGAACTCCCGAGCCCGGGGCCGGTCTTCCGAGGCCAGGACGACAGCACCCATAAGGACGAGGATAAGGCCGGAAACGAGGATTACGGGCATGGGTTTTTCTTTCGGGGACATGTCCCCCTCATCATACGCAGGGGCAGGGACGGGGTCAATGTTCTTGAGCCCGCCGCTCCTTTTTGGTATTACTGGGCTCATGACCGCCGGCCCGACCGGTTATTCCACTATTCCGCGTTTGGCGGAGATCTCCGGGCTCGTCCACGGGTTCGGCGGCGCCGGATGGAGCGAGGCGGATTTCCTGGCCTTCGCGGCGTCCCGGGATTTCCGGCCGGTGATCATGCGCCAGCTCCATTCGGACGCCATCCACCGGCTGTCAAAGGTCCCGGCAGGGAAACTCGAGGGCGACGCCCTTATGACCGATGTTCCAGGGCTTCTCCTCGTCATCCGGACCGCGGACTGCCTGCCCGTACTTCTCGTCGATGAGGAGAACCGGGCCGTGGCCGCCGTCCACTGCGGCTGGCGGGGGACCGGGAAGCGGATCCTGGAGAAGGCCGTGCAGGCCATGATACGGGCGTATGGCTCTGAGCCCGGGGAGATGCTAGCAGCCCTGGGCCCCTGCATCGGGTCCGCCTGCTACGAGGTCGGGCCGGAGGTCCGGGAGGGATTCCGGCAGGCCGGCTTCCCGCCGGCTATATTTCAAGAACGGGGACACGTACCGGGAGTACATGTCCCCAGCCAAGAACGGGGGACACGCAACGCTCCTTACGAAGCGGGGCATGTCCCCGTTCCGCGCTCCGCCCGGCTCGCTGCGGCCCCCCGCTGGCCCGGAAAGTCGCTCCTCGACCTCAGGGCGGCCAACGTCTGGCTTCTCCGTGAGAGGGGCTTCAAGATAGACAAGATCCTCGACCCGGGCTCCGGATGCACTCACTGCGAACCAACGCTTCTCTCCTACCGCCGCAACCCCGCCGACTCCCGCCGCATGTACAATTTCATCGGTTTTAGAATCTAATAAGAAGAGGGACAGCCCCCTCTGGGGACAGTCCCTGAGATTTGCTTTTTCAATTTGATTTCATTATCCTTGACTGGTTCAAAAAGGAGAACCCCCTATGGAACGTCCGATCGGCGATATCGAACTGGCCGGCCTGTCCCTTTTCAAGAAGGGAAAGGTCCGTAACGTCTATGAGGTCGGCGACAAACTGCTTATCGTTGCCACCGACCGGGTTTCGGCTTTCGACTGGGTCCTGCCCTCCCTCATCCCTTACAAGGGCAAGGTCCTGACCCAGTTGTCGAAGTTCTGGTTCGATTTCGTCGGCCTCGTCCTTCCCAACCACCTTCTGGCCACGGAAACCAAGGATTTTCCCCCAGCCCTCGCTCCTTTCGCCGACATCCTCGCCAAGCGCTCCATGCTCGTCAAGAGGACCCAGGTCATCCCCATCGAGTGCGTCGTCCGCGGCTACCTCTCCGGCTCCGGCTGGAAGGAATACAAGACGACCGGGAAGATCTGCGGCATTAAGATCCCCAAGGGGCTCAAGGAGTCCGACCGCCTGGAAGAGCCCATCTTCACGCCCTCGACCAAGGCCGACCAGGGTCACGACATCAACATCTCCTTCAAGGAAGTCCAGAAACTGATCGGCGCGGAGTTGGGTCAAAAGATCCGCAAGGCCAGCCTCGAGCTCTACCAGAAGGCCGCCCTCTATGCCGTCTCCAAGGGCATCATCATCGCCGACACGAAATTCGAGTTCGGCCTAGCCGGCGACGAGCTCGTCCTGATCGACGAGATCTTCACCCCCGACTCTTCGCGTTTTTGGCCCCTGTCGATGTACGAGGCGGGCCGGTCCCAGCCCAGCCTGGACAAGCAGTTCGTCCGCGATTACCTGGAGACGACGAGTTGGGACAAGAACACGCCTCCGCCGGAGCTCCCGGCGGAGATCGTCTCCAAGACGTCCCGGAAATACCTGGATATCTACAAGGTCCTGACCGGCCTCGACGACCTGGCATGAGCGGACGGGTCGATTTTCACGTCCATTCGGACAAAAGCTGCGACGGCGATTTTTCGCCGGCCGAGCTGGTCGGCTTCGCCAAGAACCTTGACATGCGGGCCATTTCGATCGCCGATCATGACACGGTAGCCGCCTACCCGGAAGCCGTCGAACTCGGCCGCAAGGCGGGGGTCGAAGTCATCCCGGGGATCGAGCTTACGACGCTCTTCGGCGGCCGCGAGTTCCACCTTCTCTTGCCCTTCGTTGACTGGACGAGCCCGGCGCTCGCGGCGATCATCGAGGGCCAGGCGCAGTGCCGGATGGACGAGGCCCGTGAGCGGGTCGAGAAAATGCGAGGCCTCGGTTTCGCCCTGACCATGGAAGAGGTCCGGGAGAAGACGAACGGCGTCCCCCCGCTCGGCGTCAAGATCGCTCAGGTCCTCCTCGAGAACCCGGCGAACGAGAAGAATCCCGCTTTGGAATTCTTCTATAAGAAGGAAAACAGGCCGTATGCCCCGTACATGTTCTACAAGGAATATTTCGCCGAGGGCAAGGCGGCCTACGTCCCTAAGAAGTTCGCCGGCCTTCTCGACGTGCTTGCCGCCGCTCCCGGGACCGGCGGAGCCCCCGTCCTGTCCCACCCAGGAGCGTATTTTCAAAGGACGACCGGGGAGGACGCGCGGGTCCTCAAGGACCACGGCCTGGCCGGCATGGAGGTCTACACGTTCTACCACACGGCCGAACAGGTCGCCCTCTATCGCGCGATGGCCGAGGAGCTTGACCTCGTGGCCACGGCCGGCTCCGATTTCCATGGCCGGATCAAGCCCCACGTCGCCTTCGGGGCGCTTCAGGAAGGGGATTACGGGATGGTCGAACGGCTGAGGGCGAGAAGGGGAGGAACGGCATGAACTGGCTCGACATCGTTCTCCTGGTCATCATGATCCTGACAGCGATCATCGGCATCTTCAAGGGCCTGGTCAAGCAGGTCATCGGCCTTGTCGCGGTCATCGCCGGCCTCGTCCTGGCCAGCCTCTACTACGAGGGGGCGGCCGGGATTTTCGAGACGCTGGTCAAGAACCGGCTGCTCAGCAATTTCCTGGGCTTCCTCCTCATTTTCGTCGCCGTCCTCATCGCCGGGGGCATCCTCGGCCACCTCATCACCAAGGCCATGAAGGGCCCGCTGGCCATCGTCAACAGGCTCTTCGGCGGCCTCTTCGGCGCGGTCAAGGGGGTCCTCATCTGCGGCATTCTCGTCTTCGCCCTGTTCACGTTCCAGGTGGCCACGCCGGCCTTGGAAACGTCCGTCCTTGCCCCGGGCTGTCTCGGCATCACCCGGGCGGCCATCAACCTGATCCCCGCGGACCTGAGGGCCCGGTTCAACGCCTCCTACAAGGAAATCCGAGAGAGCGGAGGGAAAAATGGACAGAAGATCTAGCGACCTCAACCTCCACCAGCGGATGGAACTGATCATCAAGGACATGGTCGAAAAAGAGATCAATATCAAGGACGCCCTCCGGGAATTCGAGAAGATCTTCTTCGAGCAGGCGGCGAAAAAGCACGAAGGGAACAAGACCAAAATGGCCCAGGCCCTCGGCATCCACAGGAATACCCTCCACAACAGGGCCAAGCTCCTGAAGATCAAGAAAAAATATTAGCAGTCAATAGGCAAGACTGCTAATATTTCGTCCACTCACCACTTGACAAATCGCCGGGATTTGTATATTATTAGCACTCACATTTGTTGACTGCTAAAATTCAAGTATCACCAAGGAGGTTTAAATGAAAGTGCATCCTCTGTATGACAGAGTGCTCCTCAAGAGACTTGAGGAACAGGAAGTCAGGAGAAGCGGGATCATCATCCCGGACACGGCCAAGGAAAAGCCCCAGGAAGCCGAGATCATCGACGTCGGCAAGGGCCGGGTCAATGACGAAGGCAAGACCATCCCCCTCGCGGTCAAGAAGGGCGATAGGGTCCTCATCGGCAAGTACAGCGGCACGGAAGTGACGGTCGACGGCGTCGAGCACATCATCGTCCGCGAAGAAGAGATTCTCGCCGTCATCGAGAAGTAAGGAGACATCATGGCTAAACAAATCCTATCCGGAGACGATGCAAGGCATGCCCTTCTCAAGGGCGTGAACATCCTCAGCAATGTCGTCAAGGCGACGCTCGGCCCCCGCGGTAAGAACATCGTCCTCGACAAGAAATTCGGCGCCCCCACGAGCACCAAGGACGGGGTCACCGTCGCCAAGGAGATCGAGCTCAAGGAGCCCTGGGAGAACATGGGCGCCCAGCTCGTCAAGGAAGTCGCGTCCAA
>JBFYOD010000142.1:0-2820 GCA_041303965.1 Candidatus Aminicenantota bacterium | reverse complement strand
ACGGCGTCTCGATCCGGCGCCGGCGGGCCGCTCCCTCCCGCCATTCCGTGGCCCGGCAGTCGTCGATGATGGTCTTGAACGGGAAGTAACCCTGGAGGTAGAAACAGACACGGAGGTCCCGATGCCATTCGATGTAGGCGTCGCTCTCCTTGAAGCCGGCCGGTTTGAGGCCGCGGCCGATGAGCGACGTCGCCCAGTAGTCGAGGTCCCCGAACCAGGGGACACGGTCGGGCCGTTTGCCGGCGAGGACCGCCAGGACGCGCTCCCTTTCGGTCATCATGCGCCCGAAATATAGTCTCGACCCGCGCCGCGTGTCAATCGCTCAATAGTAATATCGCATTACTTGACAGAATCATTACCAGATCCTATTATGAGAACGGACAGATCGCCCAAGGGAGATGCCGATGCTCTGCAAACGGACCTATAAGAACCAGATCACCATTCCCAAAAAAGTGATGGAAAAATTCGACGGCGTCGAATACTTCGAGGCGAGGATCCGGGAGGGATCCATCGTCCTCGAGCCCGTCGAGGTCAAGCCTCTCGATGAGAATAGGCTCACCAGGGCCAGGAAAAAGATCTCTGAACTGGGGCTGACGGAACGGGACGTCGAGGACGCCGTCGCATGGGCCAGAAAGAAATAAAGGTCGTCCTGGACACGAACGTCCTCGTCTCGGCCCTGCTTTTCACGGGGCCGCCCAGTCATCTCGTATCTCTCTGGCGGGAACGCCGGATCGTGCTTCTCCTGTCCAAGGATGTGTTCATCGAATACCTGCGCGTGCTCGCCTATCCGAAGTTCAAGTTGAGCGGGGAGGAGATCAAGGCCCTCGTCGAAGAATACGTCCTGTCCTTCGCGGAGATGGTGACCGTCGCCGAGGCGCCGGACGTCATCCGCGAAGATCCCGCCGACGACAAGTTCCTGGCGTTGGCTGCCGCCGGGCGTGACCGCTATATCGTTTCCGGTGATAGGCACCTTCTGGCTCTTCGGGAATATCGCCGCGTCAAGATCGTGACGCCACGCGAGTTCCTGGATCCGGAAATACTGTAAAATAGGAGCCGATGGACAAGAAAGAGCCGGCGCAGACAGGCCGCAGGGCCACGCGGGCCCGGGCCGAGGCTTGGCTCGCCGCCCGCGCCCGGAACGTGCCCCGCGTTTCCTACCCGCGGGAGCTGCCCATCGCCGCCCGGGCCGACGAGATCGTCGCCGCCCTCCGCTCGCCGCGCCAGCGCGTCGTCATCATCTCGGGCGAGACGGGCTGCGGCAAGAGCACGCAGATCCCGAAGATGTGCCTCGAGGCGGGGCGCGGCATCAACGGCCGCGTCGGCGTCACTCAGCCGCGCCGTCTCGCAGCCGTGACCATCGCCTACCGCATCGCCGAGGAGCTCGGGGAGTCGCTCGGGCGCTCCGTCGGCTACAAGATCCGCTTCCAGGACCGGACGGCCCGCGACGGCTACATCAAGGTCATGACCGACGGCATCCTCCTGGCCGAGACCCAGGGCGACCGCCTCCTCCACGAGTACGACACGATCATCATCGACGAAGCCCACGAGCGCTCGCTCAACATCGACTTCCTGCTCGGCATCATGCGCAAGCTCCTCGACGAGAGGCCGGAGCTCAAGCTGGTCATCACTTCGGCGACGCTCGACACGGAGAAATTCTCCAAGGCCTTCCGCAACGCGCCGGTGATCGAGGTCAGCGGCCGTCTCTATCCGGTCGAGCTCGAGTACCGGCCCCCGGACAAGGAAGAGGCCGAGGACAAGGACTACGTCGACCAGGCCGTCGGGGCCGTCGAGTACCTGCGCCGGGAGAGGCCGCCGGGCGACATCCTCGTCTTCATGCCGACGGAGCAGGACATCCTCGAGACCTGCCGCATGCTCGAGGGGAGGAAGTGGCCGCTGGTCAAGGTCCTGCCGCTTTTCTCGAGGCTTCCGGCGGGGGAGCAGAGGATGGTCTACACCGTGACCGCGCCCAAGATCGTCGTGGCCACGAATGTCGCCGAGACGTCGCTGACCATCCCCGGCATCCGCTACGTCGTCGACACGGGCGTGGCCCGGATCGCCCAGTACCAGCCCGGGACGCGCATCAAAAGCCTGCCGATATCGCCGATCTCGCGGGCCTCAGCCGACCAGCGCAAAGGGAGGTGCGGCCGTGTCCGGGAAGGGCTCTGCGTGCGCCTTTACAGCGAGGTCGATTACGAGTCGCGCGACGAGTTCACCTCGCCGGAGATCTTGCGCAGCGACCTGGCCGAGGTCATCCTGCGCATGACCGACCTCGGCCTGGGCGATCCGCTCCAGTTCCCGTTCATCGACCGGCCCGCGGCCAAGGCCGTCCACGACGGCTACGACACGCTCGTCGAGCTCGGCGCCATGCGAAAATCGGGGACACAATACCAATTTCCGAATTACCGCTGGGAGCTGACGGAGAATGGCCGGCTCATGGCCCGTATGCAGCTCGATCCGCGCCTGTCGCGCATGCTCATCGAGGCCCGCGAGGAGCGATGCCTCCCCGAAGTGGCCGTTCTGGCCGCGGCGCTGAGCATCCGCGACCCGCGCGAGCGCCCGCCGGAGAAGTCCGCGCAGGCCGACGCCGTCCACGCCGCCTTCCGCCACACCGACTCCGACTTCCTGGTCCTGCTCAATATCTGGAACCGCTATCACGGCGACTTCGAGAAGCTAGGGTCGCTCGTCCAGAAACGCCGTTTCTGCCACGAGAACTTCCTGTCGTTCCCGCGCATGCGCGAGTGGACCTATCTCCACGCCGAGATCAGCTCGGTCATCGCCGACAAGAGGGGGTCAAACCTACCTTTTACCCAAAAATGGGTA
>JBFYOD010000141.1:0-31935 GCA_041303965.1 Candidatus Aminicenantota bacterium | reverse complement strand
ATCATGCCCAGTGCGGCGAGGCACTCCGCCGATACCCGCAACGACCACCGCATGAGCACCGGCGCCGATGCCCCAAAGAGCACAGCGGCAATCGTCAGCACGATGCCGCGCGCAACAGGGCGCGGCGGGGGAGGCGGCGGACGGGCCAGGGGCGGCTTCGGGCCTTACGCCCTGCCCGGCGCGTACAAGGCCGTCCTCGAGGTCAACGGCAAGAAAATGGAAGCCCCGTTCGTGGTCAAGGATGATCCGGACCAGGGCCTTTCCATGGAGGAACGTCAGACCGCTCAGAAATTCGCGCGCGAATCCCAGGACCTGGCCCAAAAAGGACGGGCCTTGCTTCAGGCCCTCGACGCCACGGGGAAACAGCTTGACGACGTCGCCGGCCGTGTCGCCGGGATGAAGAACCCCGACGCGGCCCTCGCCGCCAAGGTCAAGGCCGTCAAGGACAAGGTCGACGCCATCAAGGCCGTATTCTACGTCAGCCCGCCCGACCAGGGATTCTACCGCAAGCCGCTCATGGTCGCCTTCCGCGGCGGCACGGCGGCCGAGCTCGTCACGGGCGGAAGCCGAGGGTTCGGGAGCATGGGCGCTCCGACACAGACGGTCATCGACCAGCTCAACGACTTCAAGGCCTTCGCCGAACCGCTCTTCCAGAAAATGAAGGACATCACCGAAAAAGACGTCCCCGAGCTCAACAAGCTCCTGGCCGAAAAAGGAGTACCGTACATCAAGTAGGCATTAAATATGATTTCGGGTCATATCCTGGGTGGTCGGCGGTGAACCCGCCCTTCTCCCCCCGGCCCCCCGGGAACCTGTCCCGACGGTGCCCCCGCCGCGAGCGGCGGGGCCCCCTCCGCTACGGGGGTCTTCAGGGCGGCTTTCACCGCCCCCAGGATATGCCCCGAAATGTAATCGGGGGCCTTTAGAATGGAGGGAATATTGAGAAATCAATTCAGAAATAGTCGCCGGCAGTTGAACCATGTCTTCCTACGGATCTTGTTTTTTGGGCTCTTGCTGCCGGCGTTCGCCGCCAACCTGCCGACGGTCAGGCCGGAGCTCGTGGGCCTGTCGACGGAACGGCTGGCGAGGATCGGCGAGGTCATGCAGAGCTACGTCGACCAGGGCCGGCTGGGCGGAGCGGTCGCGCTCGTAGCACGGAGCGGCAAGGTGGCCTACCTCCAGTCCTTCGGCAAGCTGGACCCGAGAACCGGCGCGGCGATGCCCACGGACGCGATCTTCCGCATCGCCTCCCAGACCAAGGCAGTCACGAGCGTCGCCGTCATGATCCTGTTCGAGGAGGGCCAGCTCCTTCTCGGCGACCCCGTTTCGAAGTATATCCCCGAGTTCAAGGACGTGACGGTCGCCGTCGCGGAGGCGGCGAAAAAGGGGCCGGGCTACAAAGTCGTCCCGGCCAAGAGGCCGGTCACCATCCGCGACCTGCTGACCCATACGGCCGGCATTTCCTACGGCGACGGACCGGCCAAGGACCTGTACAAGGCGGCCGGACTCCAAGGCTGGTTCCTGGCGGACAGGAACGTCCCCATCGGCGACCTCATCAAGAAACTGGCTAAGCTGCCCTTCGACGCCCAGCCCGGCGAGAAATGGATCTACGGTTACAACACCGACATCCTCGGCTACCTGGTCGAGGTCGTTTCGGGCATGAGCCTGTCCGATTTCATCAAGAAGAGGATCACCGAACCGCTGGGGATGGCCGACACCCATTTCTTCCTCCCCGAAGAAAAGGCCGGGCGTTTAGCCGCGGTTTACGGTACGGGCAAGGACGGCAAGGCCGGACTCGTCGACGACGCCCGAGAGGACGCCTACGTCCGGGGACCTCGGATGTGTTTCGCCGGCGGGGCCGGCCTGCTTTCGACGGCCGAGGATTACGCCCGCTTCCTGCTCATGCTCCAAAGCGGCGGCGAATGGGGCGGAGTCCACATTCTCGGCCCAAAGTCGGTCCAGCTCATGACCGCGGACCACGCCGGGAGTATCTACGGGAGCCAGGCGTTCGGGCTGGGGTTCTGGGTGACGAAGGAGCTTGGGAAGAACGGCGAGCCGGGGTCGGCCGGAGCTTTCGGCTGGGGCGGCGCTTACCACACGACCTACTGGGTCGACCCGGCCGAAAAGCTCGTGGCCGTGTTCATGACCCAACTCCTGCCCGCGACAGGCAGCGACGCCCAGGCGAAATTCAAAGCGCTCGTCTACCAGGCGATCGTGGAGTCCTATTCCCGCTGACCCGTTCGCAAAGCTCAGGGTTAGGCCCGAACAAATCCCGGTCTTAGTAAGACCGGGGAGTCTAGGGCTGACTGGCTAGGCCGCCGGCGATCTCCCCGCCGTCGATGACGAAGGTCTGTCCGGTGATGAATGTCGACTCGTCCGAGGCCAGAAAGGCGAAGAGCGCCGAAACGTCCTCCGGACGCCCGAGCCGGCCTAGCGGGACCTTGGCCTCGAAAACCCCGAGCATCTCCGGGGTGTACTCGGCCGCCTGCATGGCCGTCAGGATGTAGCCCGGGCAGACGCAATTGACCCTGACCCGGGGGGCAAGCTCCAGGGCCATGGACCGGCTGAGCTCGATGACCCCGGCCTTGGAGGCGTTGTAGTCGGCGTAGTGATGGTAGCCCATGATCCCGTTGGTCGAGCCCATGTTGAGGATGACCCCGCCGTTCCCGTTCATCATCCTGCGGGCGGCCTCCCGGGCGACATAAAAAACGCCGTCGAGGTTCGTCTGGATGACCCGGCGCCATTCCTCCTGTGTGATGTCCAGGAAACGGTGGCGGATGCTGATCCCGGCGTTGTTGACCAGGACGTCGAGCCCGCCCCAGAGCCGGTCGATTTCCGCGAAGGCGGACGCGACTTCGCCGGCGGCCGAGACGTCAGCCCGGACGGTCGTCGCGAGAGACGGCAGCTTTTCCGCGGTCTCGGCCAGGGCTTCGGGGTTCCTGTCGAGGATCGCGACCCTGGCCCCTTCGTCAAGGAACCGGCTCGCCGTGGCCGCGCCGATGCCCTGGGCGCCGCCCGTGATCAGCACTCTTTTACCATTTAGTCCGCGCATGTGTTCTCCCTCATTTTCAGCTCAACCGTATTTTCTTGAGTTCGTCCAGGAAGCCCGGATCGACATTGACGCCGAGGTCCATGGCCTTCCGGGCGTGGTCCCGGGCCTTGTCAAAGGACCCTTCCTTGAAATAGAGGACGGCGATGTTGTTGTGCAGAACTCCGTCCTTTGGGTCGATGGCCAGCGCCTTGAGGTAATGGCCGAGGGCCTCCCGGCGCTTTCCGAGGGCCGCCAGAAGGCCGGCCAGGTTGGCTAAAGCGTCCTTGTAGAGCGGGTCGAGCTCGACGGCCTTCCCGAAAGCCTCCTCGGCCTCCCGGACCCGGCCCTGCTTGGTATAGGCGATGCCCAGGTTGTTGTAGGCCTGGGCGAGCTCCGGGTCGAGCCCGATCGCTCGGCGCGCCTCTTGGGCCGCCTCGCCAGGCAGGTTTTTCAGGAGGAAGGCATAGCTCAGGTTGAGATGGGTCCTCGCGGAGACGAGGCCGAGCTCCTGGGCCTGCCGGATCTCGGCGATCCCTTCGTCGACCTTCCGCGTCCTGAGGAGGCAGTAGCCGAGGCTGGCGCGGGCCTCGGTGAAGCGGGGCGCGAGCTCGACGGCCTTCGAGAAATGCGCCATGGCCTCGACGATCCGGCCCTCCTCGAACCGGCAGATGCCGAGGTTGTAATAGGCCTTCTCGTAGCCCGGGTCGAGGGCGATGGCTTTGGCGTATTCCACGACGGCTTCCGAGGCCTTGCCCTGTTGAAAGAGAAGATTCCCGCGGACGTTGTAGGGGAAGGGAATCCCGGCGTCGAGCTGGAGGGCGAGGGTGATTTCCGCAAGGGATTTGTCATACTCTTTTTTCATGACGTAGACATCGGCCAGGTTGGAATGGGCGAGGGCGAAGGAGCCGTTAATGGACAAAGCTGCCAGAAAGGCGGCCTCGGCCTCTTCAAGTTGGCCGGAGCGCAGGCAGAGTTCGCCGATGTTGTTCCAGGCCTCGGCGAAATTGGGCTTGTGCTCGAGCGCCCGGCGGTAAAGACCCAGGGCCTTTGCGGGATCGCCTTTCTTCGCATAGGCGATACCCATGTTATACAAGAACCGGGGAGACCGGGGCTTTTCTCCAAGGATCTTTTCGTAGGTTTCGATGGCCTCTTCAATGCGGCCCTGCCTCCTGGCGATGATGCCCATGAGGTTCATGGTCTCGAGGTTCTCCGGGTTGAGCTTAAGGGCGGCGCGGCACGCGTCCAGAGCCTTGTCGTATTCCTTCTCTTCCAGGTGGATTCCTGCGAGGAGGAAGTGGGCGTCGTCGAGAAAGAACATCTCATTCCGCCCTCTTGCGTCAAGGACGGCCCGAAGTTCCTGGCTGACCTCGACACCCGCGGATATTGGCGCCGTGACGGACAGGCTCCTTGTCGCCTGCGCTCTGAGGTTGGAATCGCAGATCTCCCGGTAGATGTCGATCGCCTGCCGCCGGGACTCTTTAGGGATCGGAAAATCGACGCCACTGAAGGACCTGGCCTTGCTCAGGCGGATGGCCCGGGACGTGAAGGCGTCGAACTCGGAGCCCAGGAGCAGCCGGTTCATGATCGAGCCTTTGTCGGCCAGGTGGGCGCCGCCGAAAATATGGCCCCATTCGTGCTTGAGAGTTCTTTCCAGTCCGGGGGTGTTCTCGGTGAACAGCACAAGAACGACGCCTTCTTTGAACAGGGAATAGCCGAGCGTGTTTGACGCCAAGCCCTTCTGGGCTGTCAGGGCGAGGAGGGCGTCGCATCCTTCTTTGGAGGCCGTCGCGTCCAGGGCGTCGAGAAGGAGTTCGAGAGACCCGAGAGCATCATCAGACGACCAGCCGTCGAATCCGCAGATAGTGAATCGGATGCCGAAAAGCCGCTCGTACTCCCCGGAGACAGCATTCATGAGGGACGAGATGCGGCTTTGCCAGCCCGGCGTAGCCCTGACCTCCTCGTCGGCCAGGATTCTGACGCTGACTTCACGCAAGTCGTCCGCGCCCGCATCCCTCCCGAGAACGGGAAGGCACGTCAGTAGAATGAGGAGCGCGACGATGATCTTCACGAATCCTCCCTTTGAGCTTATTCTAGCTCAGCGGAACAGGGAAAGGGAAGAGGAGGGGTCGTCGGGCGGGCCGGAGCCGTCTTCGTGGTGTCCCGCCCCTCCCGTTGGCCTTCGCGTCCGCCGGAGCAGACGGCAGAATACCGCGTAGTCGAAGAGTCCCAGGACGGCGACGATGATCATGAAGGCCGACCACTGGAACGACCGGGCGCGAACGGTCCGCCCTTCCTCGGGCTGGGATCTCATGGACAAGTATTGGGGAAGGAAGATGTGCGAATTCCGCGGGTGCGTTGTCCTGATGACGACCTTGGAGAAGGGGTCGGTCCGCAAGGAGGAGGTCGTTGTCGTGCAGGGAACGAAGAGAAAAACCAGCAGGAATAGGCCGCCGAAGAGCGCAATGACGAACTTGGTGCAGGGTCCGGGCCGGGGTCTGCGCATTTTCAAATTCAAAAGATCCTCTCCTGCGTCGGCCTCATTATAGAATACTCGCGGCGGGACACATACGTTTATTACGGGTTAACCCCGAAAAGGTCCCAGCCCCCGGGGTTGACAGGCAGGGGACGGTGAATTAGGCTTTCCAGTCGAGAGGGGAAAAGCATGCGCAATTCGCGATTCGTCGTCCTGGCCGCGGCGGGACTGGTTTTGGCCGGCTGCGCCGCCGGTCCGCGCGACAGGCTTAAGGAAGAATTCCTGTCGCCGCCGGACGCGGCCCGGCCGGGCGTCTATTGGTACTTCATGGACGGCAACCTCAGCCGCGAGGGCATGACGGCCGACCTTGAATCGATGAAGGAGGCTGGGATCGGCTACGCGCTCTTCCTCGAAGTGAACGTGGGCGTGCCCCGGGGCAAGGTCGACTTCCTGAGCGAGGAGTGGCAGGACCTCTACGCCCATGCCGTCCGGGAAGCGGAACGCCTGGGCATCCAGATCATTCTCGGCTCCGGCCCGGGCTGGGCCGGAAGCGGCGGTCCGTGGGTCGGCCCGGCCCGGTCCATGATGCACCTCGTGGCCTCGGCGACCGTTTTCCGCGGGCCGGGACCGTTCGCCGGCAAGCTGCCAGTGCCCGAGCCGATGCCCCCGTTCTTCGGCCCGAGGACGCTCACCCCCGCGCTCAAACAACTGAGAGATGCTTGGTATGAGGACGTGGCCGTCCTGGCTTTCCCCTCGCCGCCGGTTTCGCGAACGATCCCGTTGGTCGAGGAGAAAGCGCTCTACCAGCGGGCACCCTACACTTCTCAGCCGGGCGTCCTGCCGTATCTTCCGTCCGCGGCCGTTTTCGCCGAGGAGGCCGGGTCGGCCATCGACCTCGCCCGGATGATCGACCTGACCGACAGGCTCCAGCCCGACGGGAGCCTGCGCTGGGACGCCCCGGCGGGCGAGTGGACCATCCTGCGCTTCGGGACGCGAAACAACGGCGCCGTCACCCGGCCCGCGCCCCTGCCCGGGCTGGGCTTCGAGTGCGACAAGTTCGACACGGCGGCCTTCGATGCTCATTACGATGCCTACGTCGGAAAGCTCCTCCGCAAGGTGGGGCCGCGCCGGGCATCGTCGGGCGGGGGCTGGACGATGATCCACATCGACAGCTGGGAGATGGGCGCTCAGAACTGGAGCCCGCGTTTCCGCGAGGAATTCCGGCGGCGGCGGGGCTATGACCCCCTGCTCTATCTCCCCGCCTACGCCGGCCGGATCGTCGGCAGCCTCGAGACGAGCGAAAGATTCCTCTGGGACATCCGGAGAACATCGAACGAGCTCGTCATCGAGAACCATGCCCTCCGGTTCAAGGAGCTCGGTCGTCGCGAGGGCTTCCGGCTTTCGATCGAACCCTACGACATGAATCCCGCCGCCGACCTCGACTTGGGCGGCGTCGCCGACGTGCCCATGGGCGAGTTCTGGAGCGACGGCTACGGCTTCAACTCGGCCTTCAGCGCGATCGAGGCGACGTCCATCGCCCACGTCATCGGCGCGCCTGTCGTGGCCGCCGAGTCCTTCACCGCCGACGACACCGAGGCCTGGAAAAAGTACCCCGGCGACATGAAGAACCAGGGCGACTGGGCCTTCGCGATGGGCCTCAACCGTCTTATCTATCACACCTTCGCCCACAAGCCGCTCGTCGACCGCCTGCGGCCGGGCATGACCATGGGACCCTACGGCGTGCATTGGGACCGCGGCCAGACCTGGTGGCCGATGGCCGAAGCTTATCATCGCTATGTCGCGCGCTGCCAGCATCTCCTGTCCCAAGGGACACCCGTGGCCGACATCCTCTACCTCGCTCCGGAAGGAGCGCCCCATGTCTTCCGCCCGCCGGCCTCGGCGCTCGAGGGAACGGATGTCCTTCCCGACAAGCGAGGCTTTTCGTTTGACGGCTGTTCACCGGCCGCCCTGATGAAGGACGCGGCGGTCAAGGACGGCCGCGTCGTTTTCCCCGGCGGGGCTTCCTACCGGCTTCTCGTCCTGCCGGCCATCGAGACCATGACCCCGGAGCTTCTGGCCAAGATCGGGTCTCTCGTCGAGGCCGGGGCCGAAGTCGTGGGCGGGCCGCCGCTCAAGTCCCCCTCGCTCGAGAATTACCCGGCCTGCGACGAGATCGTGGCCGCCCTGGCCGAGACGCTCTGGGGAAGCCGCGATACCCCGGCGACTGCGACCGAACGGGTCCATGGCCGGGGACGGTTCCATTGGGGAGGGGAACTGGCCGTGAAGCGCCCGGCGGGCGCGCCCGATCCGCGGACCGACGCGCTCTACCCGGAGTACGCGGCCACGGCGGCCTTGCTCGCAAAGCTGGGGACGCGGCTCGATTTTACCGCCTCGGGACGTATCCGCTACAACCACCGCTCGCTCCCGGACCGCGAGGTCTACTTCATCTCCAACCGGACGGATGAGGCCGTTTCCGACGTCTGCTTATTCAGGGACGGGACTCCCGCGGCGGAATTGTGGGACGCGGTGACCGGGGAGACGCGGCCGCTTTGGAACCTGAACAGGCGGGAGGGCGGGATAGCCCTTCCGGTCAAGCTCGAGCCTTACCAGAGCGTCTTCGTGGTATTCGATAAAAAAGAGAGGCCCGGCCCGGATGGCGCCGAGGCTGTCGCAAATGACTTCCCGGACCAGGAGGCGGTCTTAACCTTGACGGGTCCCTGGACCGTGGCCTTCGACCCGGCCTGGGGCGGCCCGGAGCGAATCGTTTTCGACCGCCTCGACGATTGGTCCAAGCGGCCGGAGGAGGGGATACGGCACTATTCCGGCATCGCCGCATACTCTTTGACCTTCGACCTGCCCGGATCTCAAGCAGCGTTGAAAGACCGTGACTTGTACCTCGACCTCGGCGTGGTCAAGAACCTGGCCCGGGTCAGGCTCAACGGCAAGGACCTTGGAGTCGTCTGGACGGCGCCCTGGCGGGTGAGGGTCACGGACGCCGTTCTCGGCAAGGGCAATCGGTTGGAGATCGAAGTGGCCAACCTCTGGATCAACCGCTTGATCGGGGACGAGTCGGAGCCCTGGGACGGCGTCGAATCCGGCAAGTGGCCCGCTTGGCTTTTGGAGGGCAAGCCGCGCCCGAGCCGCCGTTTCACCTTCACGACCCACCGCTTTTATAAGAAGGACGACCCCCTGGTCGGATCGGGGCTCCTCGGACCTGTCCGGGTGATGCGCTAGCCGCGAGGGCCTGGGATGGAAGAGAAAATGCATTCGAGGGAGGCGATCATGGAATCTTCGAAATTATCCCGCCGCCGGTTCCTTGGATTGGCAGCGGGAACCGCGGCCGTCCCTGGGCTTTTCCACATCATCCCCCGGCATGCGCTCGGACGGGGCCGAACCCCTCCCAGCGACAAGCTGTCCATCGCCGGCATCGGCGTTGGAGGCATGGGCGCGGCCAACCTCCGCGAGCTCGAATCCGAAAACATCGTTGCCCTCTGTGACGTCGACTTGAACTACGCGGCCGGGACGGTCAAGCGCTATCCCGGCGCCAAGGTGTACACAGACTACCGCGTCATGCTCGAGAAAGAAAGGGGCATCGATGCCGTCGTCATTGCGACGCCGGACCACACGCACGCCGTCATCACCATGGCCGCGATCGAGGCAGGCAAGCATGTTTATACCCAAAAACCCCTCACCCACGATATCTGGGAAGCGCGCCAGCTCGCCTTGGCGGCGAAACGGTCCGAGGTGACGACGCAGATGGGCATCCAGGGTCATTCGGGAGAGGGTATCCGGCTGGTCGTCGAGTGGATCCAGGCCGGGACGATCGGCGAGGTCCGTGAAGTCGACGCCTGGTGCGACCTGTCATATTACCCCTGGGGCCATGCCTACTGGAGCTCGAGATGGGGCGAGCGTCCGGCGGACTCTCCGGCCGTCCCTGCCGGGCTCGACTGGGACCTCTGGATCGGCCCGGCGTCTTTCCGCCCCTATCACCCGGCCTATCACCCGCTCGTCTGGCGGTGCTGGTGGGACTTCGGGGTGGGCATGATGGGCGACCGGGGGGCCCACACGCTCGACGCCGCGGTCTGGGCGCTCGACCTCGACGCGCCGGAGACGGTCGAGGCCACGAGCTGCGCCCTCAATCCCGAAACCCATCCCTTGTCGGCCATCGTCACTTACCGCTTCCCGGCCCGCGGCTCCCGGCCGCCGGTCAAGCTCACCTGGTACGAGGGGATGCGCCCCCCCCGTCCCGAAGAGCTCGAGGACGGCCGGAAGATGCCCGAGGAGGGGGGGCTTGTCTTCAAAGGCGCGAAGGGCAAGATCATGTGCGGCGTCTACGCCGACTCGCCCCGCCTTGTCCCGGAGAAGCTGATGCAGGAGGCCGCCCTCCCGGCCAAGAGCATCCCCCGCATCGTGGGCAGCCACGAACGGGATTGGGTCAGGGCTTGCAAGGAGGGAAAGAAGGCCGGAGCCGCCTTCGAATATTCAGGTCCCCTGACCGAGATCTGCTTGCTCGGAAACGTGGCCAAACGGCTGGACACGCGGATCCTCTGGGATCCCGTCGACCTGAAGGCGATCAGCAATACCGAAGCGGACATCTGGATTCGCCGGCCGTACCGTCAAGGTTGGGCTTTGTCGAAGGGATAGCTCGAACGCGGGAGCGCTCAGCGGACCTGGCGCTCGAGCTTTTCGTACTGCTCGCGGATCTCGGCGGAGAGCCGGCCCTTGTAGGGCTTGAGGAAGTCCCGGACCTCGTCGACCTCGGTCTTCCAATCCTTGATCTTGACCTCGAAGAGCCGTTCGAGCTTGTCCTTGGGGAGGGATAGGCCGGTCATGTCGAAGTCCTCGATGCGCGGGACGAGGCCGGCCGGGGTCTCACGGGCCTGGACGGCGCCGGTCACCCGGTCGATGACCCACTTGAGGACGCGCATGTTGTCGCCGAAACCCGGCCAGATGAATTTCCCGTTGTCGTCCGTACGGAACCAGTTGACGGAGAAGATCTTGGGCGGACGCGTCAGCCGGTTGCCCACGTTCAGGTAATGGCGCCAGTAGTCGGCCATGTTGTAGCCGCAGAAGGGCAGCATGGCCATGGGGTCGCGGCGGACGACGCCGACCTGCCCCGTGGCCGCGGCCGTCGTCTCCGAACCCATCCGCGCGCCCATGAAGACGCCGTGGGACCAGTTGAAGCTCTCGGTGACGAGGGGGATGAGCTGGGTGCGGCGGCCGCCGAAGATGATGGCCGAGATGGGAACACCCCGGGGATTCCCGGCTTCCTTGTCCAGCATGGGCGAATTGATGATCTGGGCCGTGAACCGCGAGTTGGGGTGGGCGGCCTTCGTGCCGCTCGCCGGCGTCCAGGGATGGCCCTGCCAGTCGAGGAGGTGCTCGGGGACCGGCCCGTCGAGGCCTTCCCACCAGGGTTCGTTCCGGTCGGTGTCCAGGGCGACGTTGGTGAAGAGCGTCGGATTGAAGGCGCCGCGACGGATCGTCTTCATCATGTTCGGATTGGTCTTCATCGATGTCCCCGGCGCGACGCCGAAATAGCCGGCCTCGGGGTTGATGGCCCAGAGCCGGCCGTCCGGTCCGATGTTGAGCCAGGCGATGTCGTCGCCGAGCGTCCACACTCGATAGCCGGGCAGGGCCGATTCCATCATGGCCAAGTTGGTCTTACCGCAGGCGCTGGGCAGGGCGGCGGTGATGTAGGTCGTTTTCCCCCGGTGGTCCTCGATGCCCATGATGACCATGTGCTCGGCCAGCCAGCCCTGCTTGTAGCCGAGGTAGGAGGCGATCCGCAGGGAGACGCATTTCTTGCCGAGGAGGGCGTTGCCGCCGTATCCCGAGCCGACGCTCCAAACGAGGCTCTCGCGGGGGAAGTGCATGATATAGCGGCGGTTGGGGTCGAGCGTGCCGATCGAATGGAAGCCCTTGATGAAATCGTCGCGGTTGCGGAGCTTCTCCAGGATGGGCGTTCCGATGCGGGTCATGATGCGCATGCTGACCGCGACGTACGTCGAGTCCGTGATCATGAGGCAGGCCTTGGCATAGGGCGAGTCGGGATGCCCCATCATGTAGGGGATGACGTACATCGTCCGTCCGGCCATGCAGCCGTCCGAGAGCTTGGCCATCAGCTTTTTGGCCTTCTCCGGTTCCATCCAGTTGTTGTTTGGCCCCGAGTCTTCCCGCGTGGGGTGGCAGATGAAGGTCAGGTGTTCGACCCGGGCGACGTCGGTCGGGGAGGAGCGGTGGAGATAGGCCGTCGGCCAGTTCTTGTGATTGAGCGGCTGGAAGACGGGGCCGTTGAGCCGCTCCTCGTTCATCCCGATCTCGAGGAGGCGCCAGGCCTCGCCCTCGGAGCCGTCACACCAATAAACGCGGGCCGGCTTGGCCAGGCGTTCCTGGTCTTCGATCCATCGTTCAGCGGCGGATGCCATGCTCTTCAGTCCTGTCCCATTTTTATCAATTCAAAAAGACGAAGTCAAACTTGGATCTCGTAGACGACGGGGATACCGGCGAGCGAAATATCGGGGTTGAACGTCCAGGAGACGAGGTTGACGGCCCGGGGGTAGGGGATGAACCGGGCCCGGTAGAAGGGCCCCGCCGGCCAGCCCCGTTTCGTGAAATCGATGGTCCCGATGAAGCCGTCCTCCCGTATGCGGGCCAGGTAAGCCCGGAGGAACGACGCCTGCTCGGCGGGGTCGAGGCCGGGGAAGGCGACGTGGTTGATCCAGGCCCAGCGCTCGACCTTCTTGCCCAGGTGGTCGTGGAGGATGAAGTTGATCATGGCCTGGACGCGGCCGTCCTTTTCCCAGACGAGGGTCCGGGCGACGTCCGGATAGTCGAGCTCCGGGGCGAGCTCTTCCTTGCCGCAGACGCGGGCCAGAAGCACGGTCTTCCGGTAGCGGTCGAGGAGGCCGTGGCAGGCGTCGAGGTCCGAGGCGCGGTATTCCCGCAGGACGACGGCGGGGGGGGCTTTCGGCGGGCGATGTGCGCCGATGAGCCGGATAGCCGCTTTTTCGTAGCCTTTCAAGTCCTCGGAAGCGTCGACGCGGCCGAGGTCGAGGATGCGGGCCATGACCCCGGACTTGCGGATGCGCTCGATCCTGTTCCCCTCGGCGCGGAGCTTGTCCATCATCAGCGTCGAACGGTGTCCGGTCTCGAGCGTCAGGAGCGAGAAATCGTAGCCGTACTTTTGATTCGCCTCGACGGCGGCCCGGATGAGGTCCAGGGCGATGCCCTTCCTCAGGTGTTCCTTGCGGACGACCAGGAGACAGCTGTAGATGGCGTTGTAGAGGTTGCCCCGAAGGTCGAATCTCTGGGGAAGATTGGCCAGGAAGGCGACGATCTCGCCGCCCTTGTACGCGGCTACCAGGTGGTCTTTCTTGGCTTCCGGGATCCGGTCGAAAAGATAGCGGAGGAACGCCGGCCGGTAGAAATTGGGAAAGGAGGCCTGCCCGTACTCATCGCGCCACGAGGCGTGGGCCATCCGTTCTAGCCCCTCGTAATCCCCCCGGAACCGTTCGATGGAAACTCCTTCGACCATATTTCTCCATCCCTTACTTTTTCTCGAATTTGAGGTACTTGTCGTACCATTCGATCATGCGCTTGTACATGTCCGCGCGCTCTTCGGACGTGTTCGGTCCGCCGTGCGCGCCGTCGTGGTAGCGGAGCCAGACGCATGTCTTGCCCAGACGCCGGAGGGCGTAATAGATCTCCTGGGACTGGAGCGCCTCGACGTTCGGGTCCTGGTCGCCGGTGATGCAAAGGAGCGGGGTCGTTATCCGGTCGGCCTCGAGGATGGCCGAATGGGCGAGGTAGCGCTCCGGATACTCCCAGAGAGTGCCGCCGATGCGGTCCTGGCTTTTCTCGGGGGCGTGCGTGTTCCGGACGCCGAGCCGCGGGCTTTGGGTGTAGAAGCTGACCATGTCGACTTTGCCCGAATTGTTGATGGCCGCTTTGAAACGGTCGGTCTGGGTGAGGAGCAGCACCGTGGCATAGCCGCCATAACTCGTCCCCTGGATGCCCAGGCGGTCGGGATCGGCGACACCCATATCGATGACCTTGTTGACGGCGGCAAGGGCGCCCTTGGCCCAAGCTTCGCCGGGATAGCCGGTGATCAGATTGACCGAGGGATGGAGGACAGCGTATCCGGCTGAGGTCAGGACGTTGAGGGCCCCGCTGAAGCCGTTTTCGAAGTAGTTCTCATAGACCTCCGTGACCAGGGGATAGGGCTTCCCCTTCTCGTAGTTCGCGGGATAGTAGAGGACGCCGTGGAGCTTCTTCCCGTCCGCGTCCCTGTAGGATACGAGCTCGGTATGGGCCAGGGCCCGCTCGGCCAGCCAGGGGTTGAGCTCCGTCAGCTTGCGGGCCTCGCGGAAACCGGAGTCGGCGGCGTAGAGGTCTTCGGGGAAGTCGCCGTCGGATTCGGTGAAGACGAAGGTCGTGCCGTCCCTGGACATCAGCCAGCGGGCGGCCAGGGCGGGACCGCGTCTTAAGTCGGAGAATTTTTTGGAGGCGAGGTCGAACCTGATGAGGCCCCGGTTGTATCGGTCCGGGGCCGACGTGCTGAAGTAGATCGAGGCGCCGTCGGGGCTCCAATCCACGATTTGGAGGTTCGGGCGGCTGTCTTCATCCTCTGGGAGTTCATGGATCATTCGCTTGTCCCCCGTGCGGACGTCGATGAGCCAGTACTGGCGCGGCGGCGCGGGCCGGCGGGCCGGCTCGTCTTTGCCGGGATCCTCCTGGACGCGGGCGCTCGTGCCGAGGAGGGAAGCCCCATCGGGGCTGAAGCGGACGACGCTCCACGTCGGCTTCTTCTTTTTCTCCTTTTCCTCTTTCTTCTCCTCCGCGGCGGCGGCCTCCTTGCCGGCTTCCGGCTCCTTCTCGCCGGTGAGACGTCGCGGCTCCTTGTCCTCGAGCGACATGACGAAAACGTCTCCCTTGTCCGAGAAGGCCAGGGTTTTAAAGCTCTTCGACCAGACGAGGGAGCGCTGTTCGTAAGGCTTGAGCAAGACGCGGGGCGATCCGGCCGGGAGCGGCAGAACTTCGAGCTGGTTTTTCGTGCCCCCGATGACATCGTAATTCGTCTTCTCCGTGACGTCCCTCTCGAGAAGAAGCGCCGTCCCGTCCTCGGTCAGACGCAAGGACAGTATCGGCGTCTCCGGCAGGAGCTCGGTCATCTTCCGAACGCCGAAATCCCAGGCCGCGGGGATGACCAGCCTGTCCCGCCGCCGGATCTCGTCCCACTGGAGGAACGGGTCCCGCGAATCCATGACGATGACCGGGGCGGCCGTGGCCTTCGTGAACAGGACCGCGGTTTTCGACTCCCAATCCGTCGCCCTTGTCGTGAAATAGAGCTTCTTCCCGTCGGGGGCCCAGATCAGGGGAGAGTTGGACGCGATGACCTTGCCTTTCGGCAGCGCGACCGGCTCGGTTTTCCCGGACTCCCTGAACCAGACCATTGGTTGAAAACGTCCGTCCTTGAATTCGAAAAAGGCCAACGCCTTTCCGTCCGGCGAAAAGGCCGGCAAGCGGAACTGCCGCTTGCCCGTGAAAACAGGCGTGCCGTGGCCGGAACTTGTCTCCATGACAATGAGCTCCGCCCTCGACGGACCGACATACGTCGGATCGCCGTACCGAGTGTTGTCCTGGGGAAGCCGGTCGCCGGGCGTCGTGATTGCAACGGCCAGGAAACGGCCATCCGCCGTCATGTCCTCGACCCGGAGCGATTTGGTCAAGAAAAAATCGTCGATGGTGAAGGGCTTTTTCGCCGCGGCCGGATATGCCAACGAAACGGCTAAAGCGAAGCCCATAAGCATGAAAATAACACGGCAATTTCTGTTCGAACCCATGAGCGGCCTCCTTTGAGGGGTGGAGACTCAGTCTCATCGAACCGCTATTTTTTGTCAAGGCGTCCAGGGAGGCGGAGCGCCCTTGAAAAGGAGCGCCGCAGGTGATATCTTTACCCCTCTGGAGGCCCATGATGATCGGTGAGAAAGACATCGAAGCGTTGTTCGGAAAACAGCTCGGCCGGATCGGCGATAGAGAGCTCCGCAGCAAGGTCGTCAAGACCTTCGTCCTGGCCTGCCGCCGGGGAAAATGGGAATCCGTCGACGAGTTGAAGAAGATGCCGTTCACGCTCCTAACGGACGCGCTTGGAGTCAATTTTATCGAACACACGATCGCCGTCACCGAGGGCGCGGCCGCCCTGGGACGGGCCCAGACCGAAGCCTACTCCCGGTTGCCTTATGCCATCGACTTCGACCGCCTTTTTGCCGGCGGCCTCCTCCACGATGTCGGTAAGCTCCTCGAGATCGAACCCGACGGCCTGGGCGGCTACCGCAAGAGCTTGTCCGGCAAGTATGCCCGCCATCCCGTTTCGGGCGCGATCCTGGCCGCCGAGTGCGGACTGCCGGGAGACATCCTCAACATCATCGTCTGTCACGCCAAGGAGGGCGAGGGCCGGCCCCAGGTCGTCGAGGCGGTCCTCATCCACCAGGCGGACTTCGCCACGTTCGATCCCCTGGTGATGAAGCAGAAAGGGGCCCTGATCGAGCCCTGATCGACCCATGAGCGAAACGATCATCGAAAAGATCCTGTCCCGGCACGCCGGCCGGCCGGTCCGGCCCGGCGACATCGTCGACATCGCCATCGACGCCCGTGTCGCCCGGGATTTCGGAGGCGCCAGCGTCGTCAAGAATTTAAAGGGGCACAACCTCGCCGTCGAGGACGTCTCCAAAACCTTTTTCACTTTCGACTGCAATCCCGGCGGGTCCGACCAGAAGTACGCCGCCAACCAGCATCTCTGCCGGCTCTTCGCCAGGGAACGCGGCGTCAACCTCTTCGACGTCGATGCCGGGATCGGCACGCATATCGCCATCGAGCAGGGGCTGGTCGGCCCCGGCGGCACCCTCGTTTCGACCGACTCCCACGCCAACATCCTGGGAGCCATCGGGGCCTTCGGCCAGGGCATGGGCGACCAGGACATCGCCGCCGCCTGGGCTTTCGGCCGGGTCTGGTTCAAGGTTCCCGAGTCGGTGAAGATCGTCCTGAAAGGGACGCCTCCGTCCGGGACGACACCCAAGGACATCGCCCTGCGGCTGCTCCGGGAATTCGGGGCCGCCGGCTTGCTCGGAGTGAGCGCTGAACTTTATGGAGACGCGGTGGACGGCCTGGGGCTCAGCGGCCGTATCACCATCGCCTCCATGGCTACGGAGATGGGCGCCATCGTGCTCCTCTTCCCGCCCGACAGATCCGTCCTCGACCATTTCGACAAGCTCGGCAAGGCCTACGAAGCCGCTTACGCCGACGCCGGCGCCACCTATAGCCGGGTCGTCGAGATCGACGTCTCCAATCTCGTCCCGCTTATTTCCCGCCCCGGGCATCCCGAGGACGTCGTCGCCGTCCGGGACGTCTCCGGGACGAAGATCGATTCGGCGTTCATTGGATCTTGCACGAACGGAAGGTTCGAAGACCTGCGGGAGGCGGCCGGCGTCCTGAAGGGCCGGCGGGTCGCTCCAGGCGTCGTCCTCAAGATCGTCCCGGCCACGCGGCAAGTTTTGCGGCGCGCGCTCGACGAAGGTCTCATCGACGTCTTCTTCAAGTCTGGAGCCCTCGTCGGCAATCCCGGCTGCGCCGGCTGCGCCGAGGGACAGATCGGCCAGAACGGCCCGGGTGAAGTCACTGTCAGCACGGGCAACAGGAATTTCGCCGGCAAACAGGGCAAGGGGAGCGTCTACCTCGCCTCGCCCGCCACCGCCGCCGCCTCGGCCGTGGCCGGAGTCATCGTCACAGCCGCCGATATCCCCTCAAAAGCCGTTCTTTTCACTTCCGGCCCTCCCCAGGTGGTTCCAGATTTGCCCGCCTCCGCGAAGGCTGCGGACGCCGGAGCGAAGCCGACCGTCGTCCGGGGCCGGATCTGGGTCATCGACAAGGACAACATCGACACAGACATGATCTTCCACAACCGCTATCTGGCCGTCACCGACGTCGCCCTGATGGGCCGCCACACTTTCGACAACCTGGCCGGCTGGGAGGACTTCGCCGCGAAATCGTCCCCGGGGGATATCGTCGTCACGGGCTCGAACTTCGGGGCCGGTTCGTCCCGCCAACAGGCCGTCGACTGCTTCAAGAGCCTTCGTGTCGGGGCCATCATCGCCCGTTCCTTCGGCGCCATCTACGAGCGCAACGCCGTCAACGCCGGACTGCCCGTCCTCGCGGGCGACCTTCTCTCCTCCGGCCTGCGGAGCGGTGAGGAGATCACCGTCGATCTCGCCACGGGCGCAGTCACCCGCCACGCGACCGGCGAGGTCTTCCGGGTCGCCTCGTTTTCGGAGATCCAAACGGCGATTTACCGAAGGGGCGGATTGCTCGGCGAAGACTGAGGTTTTCATGCGACTCTACGAGAACGAAGCCAAGACCGTGTTCGAAAGGGAAGGCATCGCCGTCCCCCGGGCGCTCGGTGTATTCGAGAGGGCCGCGGATATCCGAGGGTGTGTCGGGCCGGACACTCCGGTCATGCTCAAAGCCCTGGTCCTCATCGGCGGGCGCGGCAAGGCCGGCGGCGTCCGCAGGGCCGCGGGTCAGGCGGAGGCCGTTTCGCTCGCGGCGGAAATTCTCGGCCGCAAGATCCGGGGCTATTCCGTCGAGCGGCTCCTGGTCGAGGAGGCCGTCGAGGCGGTCGGCGGCGCCGTTTATGTCGGGGTGACCATGAACCCCGCCGATTTCAACGTCACCGTCATCGTCAGTCCGGCCGGCGGTGTCGATATCGAACAGGTGGCCCGGGAGTCGCCGGACAAGATCCTAAGGGTTGAGCTTCCCGGCAACGATGAGGTCCTGCCCGAGGCGGACGCGGTCCGGCTGGCCGCGTTCCTGGCCTCCGGTCTCCCCGGGGGGAAAGCGCAAGTCGACGCTTTGAAGGCCGTCATCTCCAAGGTCTACTCCGTTTTTCAGAAATACGACTGCAAGGTCGCCGAGATCAATCCGTTGCTCTTGACCGCGGCCGGCCCGGTCGCCGCCGACGCCAAGATCGTCCTTGACGATAACGGTCTCTACCGCCAGGAGGGGTTGTTCCATCTCCTCGGCCTCGCGACGGCCCGGCATGATGTCTCCGAGCCGACCCGAAACGAGGTCAGGGCCCGAAAGGCCGGCTTTCGTTATGTCGATCTTCTCGCCGAGGACCACAAGAAGGACCCGGAGAGGTTGTATGTGGGGCTCGTTCCCGGCGGGGCGGGTTACGGCATTTTTTCCATCGACGAAGTCGCCAACGTCGGCGACCGGTTTTTCGGCGGCCGCGTCATCCCCGTCAACTTCATGGATTCGGGCGGCGGGCCGACGGTGGCGCAGGTCGCCGAGATGTTCGACCTGCTGTTCGATGACGAGGTCGTCGACCTCGTCATCACCTCCCGTTTCGGAGGCATCTCTTCCTGCGATGTTTTCATCCGGGGATTGGTCGGCTGTGTGCGGGAGCGGCGGAAGGCCGGGCGGCGGGTCGTGCCCGTCGTCGGCCGGATGGTCGGGACGGACCTGCCGAGCGCCCGCGATTTCCTGGAGAGGGCCAAGAGGGAGACCCCCGGCGAACTCGAGGACATGAAGATCACGGTTGGCAACCAGAAGATCATGGCCGAGGTCATCCGGGAAGGAATACGCTACGCGTTCGACCGGAAAGGGTGGACGTGATGGACGTCAGGATCAAAGCCACGGACGGGTTCCTGTTCCACCTTGTCCTGAAGCTCCGGCCAGGGTTGGCGGGCCGGGTGGCGAGGTCGGGGCGGCTCGACACCATCATCCTCGGCCTCGGCGGCCAGGGAACCAAGCACGCCGGGCTGATGCACGATTTCGGGACGTCCATTGTCGCCGGGGTCGCGCCCGGCGGGGCGGGCACCCGTGTCCATGAAGTCATCCCGGTCTTCGACTCCGTCAAGGATTGCCTGGCCGAGTTCCCCGACGTCGTCGCCGCGAGCGTCTGGAGGCACTATTCGACGGCCCGGGAAGCCGCCTTGGAAGCTATCGAGGCCGGCATCCCCCTCATCGTCCTCATCTCCGAGGGCTTGCCCCTGAGAGACGTCCGGGACATCATTGTTTCGGCCCGGGCCCACAAGACCGTCCTTATCGGCGGAAACACGCCGGGATTGATATTCCCGCCCGAGCGCATCAAGATCGGCATGCTGCCCGACGTTTTCTTCCCGGAGGAGGTCGCCCCGGGCCGCTTCGGGCCGCGGGGCGTGAGCATCATCTCGCGCAGCGGCGCGATCCTCTACCATATGTCCGATGCCATGGCCAGCGTCGGCATAGCCCAGAACGCGGTCATCGGTATCGGCGGCGACGGGGCCATCGGCTCCACGTTCCGCGACCTCGTTCCCCTGGCCATGGAGTACGAGAATACCGACCTCGTCATCGTCGCCGGCGAGATCGGGGGATGTCAGGAAGAGCTGCTCGGGCGGGATATCCGGGACAATCCTGGAAAATATCCCAAGCCCCTGGTGGCCCTCATCTCCGGGGCTCACGCTCCCGAAGGCAAGACCATGGGCCACGCCGGGGCCATCGTCACGCCCGGCCTCGAGACGGGTACTTTTCTGGCCAAGAAAAAAGCCCTGGAGGAAGCGGGGATCCGCGTCGTCAACAGCCAGTTCGATCTTATCGAGGCTGTTCGGGCGAAGCTCAAAGGCAAGACGTATTTCTCGCCCGATAGGTATTACGCCAAGATGAAAACGATCTGGGACGCGCCTCCGCCCAAGCCCAGCTGGACGACGCTCGTCACCAAGGTCGAACCCAACAACCTCGTCGTCCGGGGCTACCGAGTCCAGGACCTCATCGAGCGGGCTTCTCTCGTCGAAGCCGCCCACCTCATCACCCTGGGAGAGCTGCCCGACGCGGAGCGGACGGCATCCTTGACACGCCTCGCCGTGGCGGCGGTCAAAAAGCCCCTTCCCTCGGTCGTCCGCAATCCCGAGGAAGACCTGTCCAAGACCCTCCAGAAATATCTCCTTACGGACGAAGAACTCGCTGCCTTCAAACCCGCCGGGAAAGCGGCCCAAGCCGAAAAAACCGTTTTTGCCCTGGGGCGGTTCGCGGCCTACCTGGCCGGGGTCCAATCGCATAGCGCCGCCCTCGCCGCGGCCGGGCCCGGAGCCCCCTTCGCCCAGTTCGTTTACAAAGCTATTTGGGGAGCGGCCGCCTTCGATGAGGCCGGGGCGCGCATGCTCGAGGCCGTTATCGTGGCCTCCATCGACCACGGTGTCACGCCGCCTTCGGCCCAGGCCACCCTCATCGCCTCCTCGGTCCGAGGGTCCTACGAAACGGCCGTGGCCCAAGGCGTGGGCGCGATCACCGACGTCCATGGCGGGGCCGGGGAGAAGGCGGCCGAATTCTTCCTGCAATGCGCCGGCCTCGCCTCGGGGCAGGGCCTTTCCCTCGCAGAGGCGACGCGGGCCGTGATCCGCCGTTACATCAAAGAAGGTCGGCGCGTGGAGGGAATGGGCCATCGGGTCCATACTCAGGACCCCCGTCGGGACGCGCTTTGGGCGCTCGCCGAGGAGAGCGGACTGACCGGACCGTGCGTCGCCGTTTCGCGTATCGCCGAGGACATGCTCAGGGAAGTCCGCGGCCTCAGTCTGCCCATCAACGTCGACGGAGTCATCGGGGCCATCATCGCCGACATGGGCCTCGACCCGAAGCTGGCCAAGGCGCTCTTCATTTTCGGCCGTATCATGGGGCTTTCGGCCCATTACTTCGAGGAAGTGGCCAGCCAGCCGCCGATGCGCCCGATCAATTTCAGCGAGGGCGTCTACCGCGGCATTCCCGATCGTCCTTATCCGAAATAAGTTTGCCGAGAAGCCGAGGACATGATACTTGGCCAGCCGCAACGCACGGCCTTCTTCCGCACGATGCTTCTTTTTTTCCCCTGGCTATTTTTGAATCAGGGTTGTCAAACCGCCTTGGATCCGGTTCAGTGGGGGAAAGAACATCAATATGAAGCCGATGAAACCGTCCGCATCAAAATGGATCGGCATCATTTCCCGTTAGTTCCGGGAAAAATCAACACTCAGGATGTCCAGGTCTTTTTCGATACGGGCAATTTTTTCGGCCTTCAGATTGGCCCCGATTTGGCCCGCGCCTTGAAACTGACGCCATCCGGCAGCGAGCGAAAGAATTACGCCTCCGACGGAACATACAGATACAGTCAAAAAGGTTATGATGTCGGGAGTTTCACGGTCTTCCGGACCGAATTCAAGAATCTCGAAATGTTCGAAATGACCGACGACACCTTCGAGGCCAGCGTGGGAATTCGGGACTTGTTGGATCGAAGATTCACGATCGATTACAAGAACCGCTTCATGGGAATCAGCAGCAAGCCTTTTGAAAAAAGGGGAAATGAAATCGATGAGTTTCCTTTGATCGGAAACGAAACACTCAAGGGAATGATCGTTATCGAAGGCTATGTCAACGGGATTGAAACACTCGTCCAGATCGACACCGGGAAAAGCCGTACCACGATCGATGAAGACCTGATCGTGCGTGCCGGCCTCAAAGAGAACAATTCATTATTCCAACGAGGTTATCAGGTTGACCTGATAACCCTGGGGAAAAAGAGATTTTCCGTCGCCTGCGCGAAGGTCGCGAATTTCAAAGCGATCAGCAAAGGCTATCCGGAACCGATCCTTGTGGGGATCGGGGCCGATATCCTTTCCCGGATCGTCCTGACCGTTGATTACCCGCAAAAAAAAGTTTTTATCAGGTGATCTCTTCTATCACTTCACGACGAGCAGAGTGAAAGGGAAGACGTAGGCCTGGAGGAAGACGAGGAGGCCCATCAACGCGGCCAGGATCAGGCTGTGGAAGAAGACGTAGCGGAGGATGTCGCCCTCATGGCCGTACCAGCGGGTGGCCGTGCTGGCGACGACGATGCTCTGGGCGTCGATCATCTTGCCCATCACTCCCCCGGAGCTGTTGGCCGCGGCCATGAGCACCGGGCTCAAGCCGAGCTGACCGGCCGAGATCTTCTGAAGGCTGCCGAAGAGGACGTTGGAAGAGGTGTCCGACCCGGTCAGGGCGACGCCGAGCCAGCCGAGCATCGTCCCGAAGAAGGGGTAGAAGATCCCCGTCCGGGCGAAGGCCAGGCCGAGCGTCGCGTCGAGGCCCGAGTAGCGCGTCACGTAGCCGAGAGAAAGCATGGCGGCCACCGTCAGCAGTGAAAAGCGGACACGTTTGAGCGTCCGGCCGTAGGCCCGGAGGAGCTGGCGCGGCGAGAACGACAGCAGAAGGCCGGAGACGACGGCGGCGAGGAAGATGCCGGTGCCGGTGAACGTCAACCAGTTGAAGGTGAAGACGGCCGGCTCCGCCGTCGGCAGCGCGACGACGGGCGGCATCCGGAGGACGAGCTTGTCCAAGCCGGGGACCGGGATGCGGACGATGGACAATCCGTCGAGGTAGGCCTTGACCTGCGGCGTACCCCACAGGAAGACGAAAACGCTCAGGATGAGCCAGGGCATCCAGGCGCGGACGAGCTCGCCGGCCGTGAGCCGGCGCCGGGGGAGGGGAGGTCCGGTTTCTTCTTTGCCCTCGAGGCCGAGCGTCGTCCTGGGGCGCCATTTCAAGAGGAAAAGGACGAGCGTGGCCATGGAGATGACCGCCGCTCCGACGCCCGCGAGCCAGGGGCCGTGGTAGTTCGAGATGAGGAACTGGGGGACCGCGAATGAGACCCCGGCGACGACGAGGGCCGGCCAGACCTCCTTCATCTTCCGGAAGCCGCAGAAGGCCCAGACGAGCCAGAAAGGGATGAGGACGGAGAAGAACGGGAGCTGGCGCCCGACCATGGCGCTCAACTGGCGGACGTCGATGCCCGTGACCCCGGCCAGGGCGACGATGGGCGTCCCCAGCGCGCCGAAGGCGACGGGCGCCGTGTTGGCGATGAGGGACAGACCGGACGCCGCGAGCGGGGCAAAGCCGAGCCCGATGAGGATGGCCGCGGTCACGGCCACCGGCGTCCCGAAGCCCGCCGCGCCTTCGAAGAACGCGCCGAAGGAGAAGGCGATGAGGAGAAGTTGGAGGCGGCGGTCGCGGGTGATCCCGGTCAAGCTGTCCTGCATGATCTTGAAATGGCCCTTCTCGACGGTCAGGTCGTAGAGGAAGATGACGTTGAGGATGATCCAGCCGATGGGGAAGAGGCCGTAGGCGGCCCCGAGGCCCGCCGTCCGCAGGGCCATCCCGGCCGGCATGGTGAAGACGAGGACGGCTGTGATCAGGGACGCTCCCAGCCCGAGGAGGGCCGCGACGTGGGCCCGGAGCCGGAAGAGGGCGAGGCCGCCGAGCAGGATGACAATGGGCAGGGCGGCGAGGAGCGTCGACAGCCCGGCGCTCGAGAGCGGATCATAGACCTGCTGCCAGTCCATCTTTCTTAAAGCACGCCGTCGGTTTCCTTATTGAGGCGGTCGAAGAACGCGGCCATGAACCGGTGCCGCTTGACGGCGATCCGTTTCCCTTCGCGGGTCGTCATCCGGTCCTTGACGCGGCCGAGCTTGACCAGATATTCGCGGTAGGCGGTGTCCTCCCGCGTGTAGGGCTTAGTCTTCCTGACGTCGATCGCCTTGTCGTGGAGCCGCGCCCCGACCTCCCCGGCGAAGAGGAAGGCCCGGCCGACGCCGACGGCGCCGATCGAGTCGAGCTTGTCGGCGTCGAAGAGGATCCTGGCCTCGAGCGTCCGCGGCACGGCCCTCTTGCGGAAGCGGTGGGTCCGGATGCAGTGGACGACCGCCCGGACCGAAGCCCGGTCGAGGCCATGTCTTTCGAGGATCCCCCGAGCCAGCGCCGCGCCGGTCCGGCCATGGCAGACCTTGCCGTTCGACCGGTCCTCTTCCCCCCGCCCGACGTCGTGGAGGAGCGCGGCCAGCTCGAGGATGCGGAGGTCGGCCTTTTCCTTCCGGCCGATCCGCAGGCAGAGACGATGGACGCGCTCGGTGTGGTCCCAGTCGTGGCTGCCTCGGGCGTTCCGGAAAAAGGCCCTGGCCTCCTCTTTGATCCGTGAGACGAGGGCGACGGTGATGGGAGAGGTCATTCGTCGATCATGTGGACGACGAGTCCGTCCTTCAGCTTGGGTTCGAACCAGGTGGATTTCGGCGGCATGACCTTGCCTCCGTCGGCGACGGCGAAAAGCTGGCCGATCGTCGTCGGGAACATGGAGAAGGCGACGCGGAAGCCGCCGGCGAGGACCTTGCTCTCGAGCCCGGCCGTGCCGCGGATGCCGCCGACGAAATCGATGCGCTTGTCCGTCCGGGGGTCGGCGATCCCGAGGACCGGAGCGAGCAGGTTCTCCTGGAGGATGGAGACGTCGAGCGACCGGACGGGATCGGCCGGATCGAAGGTGCCGGGCAGGGCTTCGAGGACGTACCAGCGGCCGTCAAGGAACATCGCAAATTCCCGGCTTCGCTCGGGAGTTTTCCGCTCGGAAGGCCGGACCAGGAATCTTTCGCCGACCCGGGCCAGGAAGGTCTGGGAGTCAAGGCCGTTGAGGTCCCGGACGGCGCGGTTGTAGGGCAGGATCTTCATCTGGTTGTGGGGGAAGATGACGGCCAGGAAGAAGTTGTCCTCCTCCCGGCCCGTCCGGCCCGGACGCTCCCGGTCGCGCTTGACCTTGATCCGTGTCGCGGCCGCCGAGCGGTGGTGGCCATCGGCGACATAAAGATAGTCCAGACCGGCGAAGGCGTCCCGGATCCTGAGGACGAGATCGGCCTCGTCCACGACGAAGAATATATGCCGGACGCCGTCCGGGGTGGTGATATCGTACGTGGGGTCCTTTTTCATGCCCTCGGCGATGAGCGTGTCGATCGTCTCCTTCCGCCGGTAGGTCAGGAAGACGGGGCCGGTTTGCGCGCCCAGGGTTTCGATGTGCCGCATCCGGTCGTTTTCTTTATCGATCCGGGTCAACTCGTGCTTTTTGATGACGTCGTCGAGATAGTCCTGGGAAGAGGCCGCGGCGACCAGGCCGATCTGGACGTGGTTTCCCCAGATCTGTTTGTAGATGTAGAAATTCCTGGTCCGGTCCGGGACGATCGTCCCTTCGCCGAGGAAGCGGAGAAAATTCTCCCTTCCCTTGGCGTAGACCGCGTCGGAGTAGAGGTCGGTCCCGGGAGGGAGATCGATCTCCGGCTTGCCGATGTGCAGGAAGGAATAGGGATTCCCGGCGGCCATGTCCCGGGCTTCATCCGACGTCAGGACGTCGTAGGGCGGTGCGGCGACCAGGCCGGCGATGTCTCTGCGGGGGCGGACGCCCCGGAAGGGCTCGATGTGGGCCATGTGTTCCTCCGAAAAAGGAGTCATTATAGCACAGCCGCGGGGCCTCTTGAGATATCGCTCTGACCGAATTACAATGGAAATATGAAAATGTTGCCCGGGCGCTCAGGTTGTGCGGCGCTTGGCCTGATCGCGCTGTTCCTTGCCGGATGCGAGACGCAGGTGTCGCTGACGAAAAAACGGACGCGGCTGGTCGAGAAAGGCCTCTTGCGGGCGGTCACGATCAAGGGGCAGAAGAACGAGAAGCTCGGGCTGAATTCCCGCCTTCCATTCTATAAGGTCCCGGCGGCGAGCTTGGCCGTCATGGACCGCAACGCCCTCGAGTGGGCCAACGCTTACGGCGTGCGCGACGCCCTCGTCCTGGAGCCGGCGACGGCCGAGACGCTCTTTCAAGCCGGGGCGCTGAGCCAGCCCCTGGTCGTGGCAGCCGCCTTGGGCTTTGTCGCGGAAGGAAAGATGACCCTCGACGAGGACCTCCGGCCCCGGCTCCGAGGCGGGAGAATTCCGGACAACGACATTTCCGGGAAAGACCTTATCAGCCTGCGCGGCCTTCTCCTCGATCCTTCGGACGACGGCTTCGCCGTCCTCCAGAAACTCCTGGAGGACGTCACGGCCTCGTCGTTCGCCGACCTGATGGCTGATAGGGTGTTGGCTCCCCTGGGGCTCCGGGCGGGCACCTTCGAATCCGCGCTGTCCGAGGACAGGCGGATCCTCGCGGCCTCCGGGCATGGGCGGGACGGACGGCCGATCGAAGGCAGCTGGGTCAACCATCCCGCCCTGGCCGCCCGCGGGCTGTGGACTAATCCCACGGAACTCCTGTCCTTCGCGGCTGACATTATGCGTACGGCCATGGGTCAGGGAGGCCGCCTCCTCGACGCGGATTCGGCCCGGGCCATGCTGACGCCTCAAGCGGGGACGAGGAGCCTGGGCTTCCTCGTCGAGGGGTCGGGGACGGACACCCGCTTCCACCTCCGCGGCCGGACGGAAGGATTCACTTGCGCTTTGGAGGTCTATCCTTATCGTGGGCAGGGGGCCGTCGTCATGACCAACAGCGACAATGGCTTCCTCGTCACGGAAGAGATCCTCCGCGCGGTCTCGGCCGTCTATGAGTGGCCGGATTACAAGCCCCAGGAAAAAACTCTCTTCAGGCTTGACCCATCGATCTACGCCCAGTATGTCGGGCGCTACGAGATCACGCCGGACTACGTCCTGGACATCACCCATGAAGATTACTACCTGGTCATCCGGCCGACCGGCCAGGCGCCGACGAAGTTCTATGTGGAAAATCCGACTTTTTTCTTTTCTGTCGACCCCTACATCCGCATCCAGTTCCTGACCGATCCCGGGGGCGATGTGACGGGGCTCGTGCTCTGGCAGCAGGATTTCAAACAAGAGGCCAGGAAGACGGGTTGAATCAGCCGTAATACCGTCCGCGGCGGCTTCAGCCGCGGACGGTATCGCGACCGGCGGCCTTGGCGCTGTACATGGCCTTGTCGGCCCGGTGGATGAGGTTTTCGAGGGTCTCGTCGCCGCCGGGCTCGAACTCGGCCATCCCCACGCTGATGGTCAGCGAAAGCGTCCCTCCCGGCGCAACGACGGTGATGCCCGAGACCATCTCGCGCAAGCGCTCGGCCATGGCCATGGCTTCCTCCCGCCCGGCTTCCGGCATGAGAATGATGAACTCCTCCCCCCCGTAACGGCAGACGATGTCCGTCGTCCGGGTCGTCTTGGTGACCTTCTCCGTCAGAATGCGAAGGACCTGGTCGCCGACGAGATGGCCGTGGGTGTCGTTGACGTCTTTGAAATGGTCGATGTCGAAGAAGAGGAGGGCCAGGGGCCTCCGGTAGCGGCGGGCGCGCCCGACCTCTTTCTCGGCCATGCCCGCGAACGCTCGGCGGTTGTAGAGTCCCGTCAGCTCGTCGGTGATGGCCTGTTTTTCCATCAGCTCGACGCGGCGAGAGTTGTCCAGGACGATGGCGACCTGGTTGGCGAAGAGCTCGGCCACCTGGGCGTCCTTTTCCGTGAAGGGATGGTCGCCGGCGTTGTAGAGGGCGATGAGCCCGGTCGCGTGGCCGCGGAAAACGACGGGGACGCCGAGATAGGAGTGGATGCCCAGGCCGGGGTCGAGCGGCAGGAGAATATCGTCCGGGCTCGTGATCGTGCTGATGAGCGGCCGCATCCTCTGGATGGACATGTTGCAGAGCCGGCATCCGCTCACGGGGTAAGTATCTCCGGCCAAGATCCGGGTGTTCCTGGGGCCCTTGATCCCGACCAGCCTCAGCTCCGTCCCCTCCGTCGTCAGGAACGCCCCGATGTCGAAGGGGATGACCCGGTTCATCAGCTCGAGGATGAGGGAGGAAGCCTGTTTGAAGTCGAGGTTGGAGCTCAGGGTCAGGCCGGCCTCGCGCAGGGTCTCGGCGACGCGGCTGGCCTCGACGGCCGAGGCCTCGGCCTCCTTGATGCGGGTGATGTCGTAAAGGACGGCCACCCAGCCGGTGACTAGGGAGCCGTGGCCCAGAAGCGGGGAAAGGTGGACGTCGAAGACCCGTGACGAGCCGTCCAGCTTGAGGGTGATCTCTCTTTGACCGGAGGCGGGCGAGCTCAGGCCGGCGGCCATCCCCGGCCAGGTCGAAAAGATCTCGGCGGCCGGTCTGCCCAGTATCTTCGCTTCGGGGACGTCCTCGGCCGGGCCGCCGGCTTCGGCGATGAGCTTCCGGGAGGCCGGATTGGTGGCGGCCACTCGCCCCGCCTCGTCGAGGATGACAAGCGACTCGCCCATGCTCTCGATGACCTTCTCCCTGGCCACGGGGACGATATCGAGGAGTTGAAGCGCGAACATCGCATAGAGGAGGAAGAACCCGGCGACGGCGAAGCCCAGCGGCGTGAAGTCCATGCCGCTCTGGCCGCCCGCGAGCCCGGCGAGATAGAGGATGTTCCCCAGCCAGGCCCAGGGGAAAGCTAGGAGGATGGACAGGGCCTGCCTGCGATGGACATCCTTGAATTGGAAATAGGCGAGGAGGAGGAAAACGGCCGTGGCGAAGAGGAGCAGGTAGGAATACCCGACGTGCACCCAGAAGAAAGGCCCGTGGTGATAAAGGAGGAGGGGATAGCGCAACCCTTCGACAGGCGAGAATCCCGACCAGATGAGGTGGTGCCCTTCGTTCGTGGCGGCCAGGAGAAAGGTCAAGGTAGGGATGACCCAGAGGGCGATGACCCGTCCCCTTTTCAGGCGGGAGCCGGACCGGGAGAACTTGAGGGCCAAGAGGAACATGAGGGCCGGCGTCGAGGCGATCCCGAGGTACTCGACCTTCGAGAGCAGGATCTTCGCGGCCGTAGCCGGGACGGCCGCCTCGAAGGCCGCGGCCAACGACCACGTGAAAACGGAGGCCATAAGGAGCGCCAGGGAGCGGCCGACGGACGTGACCGTACGCCTCCAGGCGAGAACGGCCACGGAGCCGGCCACGAAAGCGCCGAAGAAAAGGCTGAGGACGTAGTAACCGACTTGGAGTTTCACGCTTCTTTGGCCGCTTCTTCCTGGCCCTGGTCCTGAACGAACGTGCTCGCGATCTCGAGGAAGTGCTCGACCACTTGCGGGTCGAACTGCGTTCCGGAGCAGCCGATGATCTCCTTGACGGCGAAACGATGGGAAGCGGGCTTCCGGTAGGGCCGTTCCGACGTGATCGAATCGTAGGTGTCGGCGATGGCCATGATCCGCGCCCCCATCGGGATCTCCTGGCCTTTGAGCCTGTCGGGGTAACCTGTCCCGTCGTAGCGTTCGTGGTGGGACCGGACGATCCTGGCGATCTCCTTGAGCTCGATGACCGGACTGAGGATGCTTTCGCCCCGGACGGGATGCTCCTTGATCAGCTTGAACTCGGCGTCGGTCAGCTTGCCGGGCTTGTTCAGGATGCTCTCCGGGACGGCGATCTTGCCCACGTCGTGGAGGAGTGCGGCCAATTCGAGGTCGCCCAGCTCCTTTTCGCCGAAAGCCATTTTCCGGGCGATCTTCAGAGTGAATTCGGTGACCCGGGTCGAGTGGTGGCGGGTGTATTCGTCCTTGGCGTCGATGGCCGAGGCCAGGGACTTGACCGTCGACAGGAAGAGCGACTTCTGCTGGTCGACGAGGTCGGAGGTCCTCATCTTGAGGTTGCGGTTGACCAGGGACAGTTCCGCCTCCATCTGGCGCAGGCGGAGCTGGCCCCGAATGCGTGCCTTGAGCTCGGTCGAGTCGAACGGCTTGGAGATGTAATCGTCGGCCCCGGCCTGGAGCCCCTCGGCGATCATGTCGGCGCCGGTCCGGGCGGTCACCAGGATGATGGGGATATGTTTCAGGGCGTCGTCCTTCTTGAGCGCCTTGGCGAAAGCGTGGCCGTCCATGCCGGGCATCATGACATCGCAGAGGACGAGGTCGGGGCTCTTCTCCCTGAGAAAGACGAGCCCCTTCTCGGCGGAGGTGATGAGCTCCAGGTCATACTCGTCGGCGAGGAGCATTTTCATCAGTTTGAGGACTTCGGGATTATCGTCGATGCAGAGGATCAGGGCGTCGTGGACCTTGGCCTGGTCGACACGGCCGCTCGAGATGTCCACCCTCTCGAGATCGACGAGCTGGAGCCGGCGGAAGTCGGTGACGATGTCCTGGACGTGCGGCTGCTCGGTGTCGGTCAGGCGCCGCCGGAGCCCGATGGGCATGTCCTCGGACCGGCGGTCGAGGGCTTCCCCGTCGAAATGCTCCTCGCCCTTGCGCATCTCGACGATGAACCGGGAGCCCCTGCCGAGCTCGCTTTCCGCCCGGATGGACCCCTTGTGGACGAGGACGATCTCCCGGGCCAGCGCCAGCCCGATGCCTGTGCCCTCCTGGGCCCGGGACTTGGACCCGTCGACCTGGGAGAAGCGGTCGAAGATCGTTTCGAGCATGTTGTCCGGGATGCCGATCCCCGTGTCCTCGACGGTCATCGTCACGGTGTCGTCACGCTCCTCGACGTAGATCGTGATCTTGCCGCCCTTGTTCGTGAACTTGAGGGCGTTCGAAAGGAGGTTGAAGACGACCTTTTCGAACTGGTCCGGGTCGAGGGTCAGGTCGACGGGATGCGGAGGATTCTGGCAATAGAGCCGGATCTGTTTCTGGTCGGCCAGGGGCTTGGCCGAGGCGAGAAGAGGCGGGATGAAATCGACGAGGTTGACGGTCTTCAGCTTGAGCCGCAGCTTCCCCTCTTCGAGCTTATTCAGGTCGAGGAGGTTGTTGATGAGCTTGAGCAGCTTGTAGCCGTTGCGCTGCATCGTCTCCATGGTGTCCAGGAGGGTGGGCGACATCTTCCCCATCCGGCCTTCAAGGACGGCCTTGAGCGGGGCCAGCATCAGGGTGAGGGGCGTCCTCAGCTCGTGATTGACGTTGGCGAAGAACTGGGTCTTGAGCTCGTCCAGGCTCTTGAGCTTGACGTTCGACTCCTGGAGCTGGGCGGTCGTCTCCTCGAGCTTGATGCGGCCGCGGAGCTCGCGGCGGCGGATGCTCTCCATGATCGAAGAGCCCAGCGCGCCGACGAGGATGATGGACGTCAGGAAGACGAGGTTGTTGGCGACGAAGCGCCAGGCTTCGATCTCGATGCCGTCGACGACGACCGGTTTCTGGCCCTGGAAATAGCGGATGAAGCTCGGCACGGCGTACATGATCCAGGTCGAGGCGTAAATATAGATGGTCCAGCGGAACGTCAGCGGGATGAGGACGATCATGCCCATGACGATGATGTTCAAGCCCTGGTAGTAGCTCGACAGGAATCCGCCCAGGATGTAGATCATGACGGCGATGCCGGCGGCGTCGACGAGGGCCAGGACGAGGGCCACGTTCATGACGTCGCGGCTCGAGTTCGTCTTCGACAGGACGAGCAGGATCAGACCGACCGCGGCCATGACGCCGAGCCGGATGAACAGGAACGTCATGAAGTACTGGGGCGTGTAAATGGCGTCGAGGCCGATGAAAAGCACGTAGAGGACGATGCTCAGGTAAGCGGCCAGCCGGGTCCGGCCCTTCAGGTTGTATTCCTGGTTCAGACGATCTTCGAATTGGGGGTCATGGCTTGCCATCGGCATCTCTCGCTTTGGTGACATAGACATATCCCTGGGGCGGCGTCCCGTAGGACGGGATGATCCGCAGGAT
>JBFYOD010000140.1:0-27087 GCA_041303965.1 Candidatus Aminicenantota bacterium | reverse complement strand
GCCGAACACGCCCATCTCCACGGCGAAGAGAAGAAGGCCAATATCACCCCCTGGGTCCTGTTCACCATTTTTGTGTTCGGTCCTTGCGAGCCGCTCATTCCCCTGGTCATGTACCCGGCGGCCCGCCACAGCACGGCCGGTGTCGCCCTGGTCGCCGGGGCCTTCGGCCTGGTCACCATCGCCACCATGCTCGTCATCATCACGGCCGCCTCGTGGGGGGCGCGCTTCGTCCGGCTGGGCAAGCTCGAGAAGTACTCCCACGCCCTGGCCGGGCTGATGATCTTCGTCTCCGGCCTCACCGTCCAGTTCCTTGGCCTATAAGGGGGTCGTCCCATGACCTTCGTCGCCGACTGCATGCTCGGCAAACTGGCCAAGTGGCTCAAGATCCTCGGTTTCGACGTCCTCTTCTTTCCCAGGGCCGAGGACAGGGACCTGGTCGAGATCGCGCGGCGCGAGGGGCGCGTCCTCCTGACCCGGGACACGGGGCTCATAGAGAGAACGGCCAAGCGGCCGAACCGCCTGTTCGTCCGGAGCGACGCTTGGGAAGACCAGGTCGTCCAGGTCCTCGACGAACTCGAGCTGTGGGGCGACGTCCGGCCGAACACGCGCTGTATCGAATGCAACCTCCCGCTCAAAACCCTGACCAAGGAGCGGGCGCGAAACCTAGTCACGCCGCATATCCTGGAGCACGCGTCGTCCTTCGCCATCTGTCCGGGATGTAACCGCGTCTTCTGGCAGGGCACGCACTACGGCGACATGGAGCGGAAGATCGAAAGGCTTCTTGAACGGCGAGTGAAGACTATAACCGGATGATCTGGACGTCCTGGCGGACAAGCCGCAGGAAGTGCTCGTCACGCGTGTAGATCGTCCGGCAGCCGGCGGCGATGAGACTGGCCAGGATGAGGGCGTCGATGGCCGGCAACCCCGTTCCATGCGAGATCCCCGCGGCTTGGTCCGCAGCTTCAGCGGTGAGCTCGAGGATCGTCACGGAGCGCGTGAGGTGCACGGCGAAGTCGGGCCACGGAATGTTCTTCCTGAACGAAAGTCGTCGAAGCTCGAACCGGGTCAGAACGGAAGCCGCGATGTCCTCTTCTTCGAAGACCCTCAAGGCGGTGGAGTCCCCCTCGCGGAGGGCGAAGAAGAACCCGGTGTCAACCCCGATCATTCGATTCTTTCGTCCGCTCTTCGTGGAGCTCATCCCACGAGCCGAGGTCTGCGGTCCGGAGCGCCCTGGTGAGATCGGCCTTGGCCTTCTTCCTCATTTCGAGGTCCAGGCGGGTTTCGACCGCCGTCCGGATGAGCCGCGACACGGAGGTCTTGCGGTTCCTGGCCTCGGCACGGAGCTCCTTCAAAACATCCTCCGGTAAATAGAACGATACAGCAGGCATGTTTTTCTCATTTAAAATATATATCATACTAAGATACATGTCAATATTCCAGATCATGAGAACTGGTGACGCTGCATCAAGGTCATGTTTGAAGGAAGCCGAAAAGATAAATCGGACGCTTCCGGTCTCCCCCCGATTAAGGTATAGTTCTTCTTTGAGTGGAGGATGAGTTGAGAAAAAGCGCTTTCTTCGTTTCCCTGATCGTTGTCTTGGCGGCCATGTCCCTTGCTCTGGCCTGTTCGAGCGCGAAGCCGTCCGCGCCTCGTCCAAAGGGCCACCTCTTCATCGTCGGCGGCGGCGACCGCGACGAGCCCCTCATGAGGCGGTATGTCGAGCTGGCCAAGGGTTTCGGCACGGGCCGGGTTGTCATCTTCACCATGGCCAGCGGCGTCCCGCTCGAAGTCGGGCCGGAGCTCGTCGCCGAGTTCCGGAAATACGGCGTCCAGGATGTCGTCTATTACCAGCTTACCCGTGATGAAGCCATGAAAGCCGCGAGCGCCAAGATCCTCGACGGCGTGAACGCCATCTGGTTCGCCGGCGGGGACCAAGCGCGGCTGACCGCGGCGCTCCTCGACACGCCCATCCACGCGCGCATGCTCGAGCTTTACGCGGAGGGGTGCCTCCTCGGGGGCACGAGCGCCGGCGCGGCCGTCATGGGCGAAGTCATGATCACCGGCGACGAGAAACAAACCCAGAACGAAGACGAGCTGTGGCAGACGGTCGAAGCCGATAACGTCATCCGCGTGCGCGGCTTCGGCTTCGTCAAGAACGCCATCATCGACCAGCATTTCCTTATCCGCCGGCGGCAGAACCGCCTCCTTAGCCTCGTCCTGGAGAACCCGACGCTGCTGGGGGCGGGCATCGATGAATCGACGGCCATCTTGGTCCGGCCGGACGGCAAATGGGAGATCCTCGGCGAGAGCCACGTCTATGTTATCGACGCCCGCGAGGCGGCCGTTGCCAAGGCTTCGTCCAAAAAGCTCGGCGGTCACGGCCTCCGCTTGCACCTACTTCTTCCCGGCGACGTCTTCGACCCGGTCAAGGGCCGCGCGGAGGGCCCTTCGCAATGAGCCTGAAGAAGATCAAGCTCCCGCACACGCTCATCCTCATCTATATCATGGTCGTCCTGACCGCGGCCGCCACCTGGATCATCCCCGGCGGCCAATACAAGCGCGTGGAGAAGGACGGCCGGACCATCCCCGTGGCCGGGTCCTACGAGCGGGCCGAGAGCCGGCCGCAGGGGCTCGGCGCGCTATTCGTTTCGCCGGCCCGTGGGTTCGTCGATGCCGCTGCCATCATCATCATCGTCTTCATCTGCGGCGGCGCGTTCTCCGTCATCCAGAAGACGGGGGCCATTACGACGGTCATCCACAACCTGGCTCTGAAGTTCGGCCGGAGCAAGGCCCTCCGGGTTCTTTTCATCCCCGTGACCATGATCCTCTTTTCTCTGGGCGGTGCCATCTGGGGCATGTGCGAGGAGACAATGCCCTTCATCCTGATCTTCGTGCCGCTCTCCCTGTCGCTCGGATATGACACTATCGTCGGGGTCGCCCTGCCGTTCCTGGGCGCGGCGGCCGGGTTCGCCGGCGCCTTTTTCAACCCGTTCACGGTCGGCATCGCCCAGGGCATCGCCGGCCTGCCCCTCTATTCCGGGCTGGGCTACCGTCTCGCTGTCTGGGCCGGAGGGACGGCCATCGTCATCGCCGTGGTCATGCGCTACGCGGGCCGGGTCCTCAAGGACCCGACGAAGAGCCCGACCTACGAAGAGGACCTCGAGAAACGGAAAAGGCTCCAGGTCGGGGGCCCGGTGATCGAGAAACTCGCGTTGACGGCCGCCCACAAGCGGGTCATGGTCGTCTTTGCCGCGGGCTTCGGCGTCATGGTCTTCGGCATCCTGAAATACCAATGGTTCATCTTCGAGATCGGCGGCGTATTCCTGGCCATGGGGATCTTCTCGGGGATCGCGGGCAAGCTCACGGGCGATGAGCTGGGGAGATCGTTCGTCGAGGGGGCCAAGGACATGGTCAACGCGGCCTTGATCATCGGCACGGCCCGGGCCATCCTGCTCGTGGCCCAGGACGGCCGGATCCTGGACACCATCCTGTCGGCCATGGCCGGGACGATCTCGCAATTCCACCCGCTCATATCGGCCGAGCTCATGTTCGTTTCCCAGTGCGTCATTAACTTCTTCGTCCATTCGGGGACGGCCCAGGCGGCGCTGACCATCCCCATCATGGCCCCCTTGGGCGACCTCGTCGGCATCACCCGGCAAACTTCCGTCTTCGCCTTCCAGCTGGCCGAATACATCAACCCCGTCCTGCCGACCTCCGGCGTCACGATGGGCATCCTCGGCCTGGCCGGGCTGCGCTGGGAGAAGTGGGCCAAGTGGATGGTGCCGCTCCTCGTCCTCTGGATCCTTTTCGCCGCTCTGACCCTCATCCCGCCGGTGCTGATGAAGTGGGGCCCGGCCTGAGGGGCTGCTGCCGCATCTGAAAGATCGCTATTTTTTGCTGCAGATGACCGTCCCGGGATACTTGGCCCAGGATATTCTTAATTCCTGGGGAAGCGCCTTCAAAAAATCCACGCTGCTCCATACGTCACCGATCAACTTCAGATTACTTTCGTAAGTGCTGGTTTTAAAATCAGCGGCGGCGCAGTCGTCGGCCTCGATGTCGACGAACAACCCGGCGCCGCCACAGGAGAAATCAAACATGTCCGTGGCGATGCGACGGATCCTGGTGTTGGTGCGCGTCCGGTAAAAGAGAGCCTTTTTATTCAGATCATAGACGATGCTCCATTGGGTCCCGCCGTGGGAAACATGGGCTAAGATGTCAAAAGCGTACTCCACGGCGGCGTCGCGGCGCGGATTGAACGCCTCGACCATGGCGGCCGCGATGGCGAAGCGATCGAAATGGCCGCCGCTCACCTCGGCGGCTGATTTGGCACCGGTGGCATCGAGCTTCGCTTTAGCAGCCAATGAGACATCATAGGTCGTGTTGGCCAGCACGGGGTATTTCAGATCCTTACCCGCGTGGACGACCATTCTGCCGTCAATGTACTCGATGGTGGCCACGTTGCCGCCGGCGTCGGCTGCGAGAAAATGCAGCGGCGCGACCGACGTGAAAGAGATGCGAACAGTCTGGTCGCTGGCAATGACGTCCGCGACCGAAGCCGAAACATCCAGCTGGTATTGGATCCATTGCAGTTCTTCCAGCCCGTGGCGGTCGTCCATGGCCGGATATCTTGATTCCGCGTTTTCGTGCATCATTTGCTCGATGACCAGGCCGGCTTCGTTCATGCCGCCGTAGGGAAATTCACGGCCGTTCTGGTTGAAGGAGATGCTGCCGTAACGGGATGTCCAGGTGAACGGCTTTTCCGGCGCGGCGATCAAGGATGTTTTTTGCCGATTCCGCTGATTGATGTGGATCTGTCCCTGGCCGGCGGGGAAATCGAAGTTTCTGCCGAAAAGGGGATGCTTGTTCTTGTCTTTCAAGGAAAAGGTGGTGCAGGCATCACCGTCCGAGGGGAATAGCCCCGCCAGAATAGCCAGGCAAATGATAAATGGAATTTTGCTTTTCATAAAATGACTCCTGAGGCTATTTTTATATTCATAATACTACGGACGTCGCCTGAACGGAAAAGTTCCCGAATCCACATTGGGGGGCCATCGGGGCAGGCCAGGCCCAGCCGGACTGCGCTGGGAGAAATGGGCCGAGTGGATGGTGCCGCTCCTCATCCTCTGGATCCTTTTCGCCGCCCTGACGCTGATTCCCCCGGTCCTCATGAAGTGGGGCCCGGCTTAAGGGGTTGCCCCCCTTATAGGGATCCAGCCCGTGTGAAATAATTCTGCTGGATGCAAGCGTGGGGGGGCGGCCATAATTATCTGGATAAATTATTAAGCAGAGAATACAATATGTCCCTCTGTGGCCTCTGTTTCTCCATGGTTAAAAGAGGCGAGGCTATGACCAAAGTAACCACCAGAGTATTGTCGCTGTTTGTTTTGCTCTCTCTAGCCCTTTCGTGCGCGGATCCAATAAACCAGTTAAAGCGGAATTTCATCAATCCGCCGTTAAGCCTCAAGTCCCGGCCGCTCTGGTTCTGGAATAAACCTTTAAGCAGGGAGCAAACCCTTAAAGTCATGAAGGCTTCCAAGGAGGCCGGCTATTATGGGTTGGGCATCGTCCCGTCGTACGGCATGACCCCTGAATTCATGACCCCGGAGTATCTCGCCCAATACAAAATGGCAGTGGAGATCGCCGACAGTTTGGGAATGAAGTTATATTTGTATGACGAGTTTTACTTTCCCAGCGGAATGGCCGGCGGCCAGCTGGTCAAGCAGTATCCCGCGGCGGTGAGCAAGCGGATCGATATGGAACTGCTCGAGATCAAGGGCCCCCGATCTTTAAGCCACCCGTTGCCCGCGGGTACGTTCATGGGGGCCGTGGGCATGGAAAATATCTCCCTGCAACGAATCGACCTTTCCGATAAGGTCAGCCTGGACAGGCTGACCGCCGAATTGCCTGCCGGCGACTGGAAGGTGATGATCTTTACGCTCAACCCCGACGGCTCTACCGGCCGAAACCATTGCGATTATCTCAGCCCTGAAGCGGTGAACCGCTTTATCGAACTGACTTATGAAAAATATTACCAGGCCTTTCCCGGGCATTTTGGAACCACTATCGATTACGCGTTTTACGACGAACCCTGTTTGCGCTGGGTCGAAGGGGGCCGCACCTGGACCGGTGAATTCAACGACAAGTTCAAGGCCAAGCACGGTTTCAGTCCGGTCCTGTATTATCCATCCCTCTGGTTTGATATCGGTCCCGAAACCCAAGCGGCACGGAACGCCTTGCTGGGTTTCAGAGCGGACTTGTATGCCCGGGGATTCCCCAAGACCATCAACGACTGGTGCCGCACGCATAACATTCAGCTCACGGGCCACGTCGACCAGGAGGAGATCGTCAACCCGGTCGCCACGTGCGGTGATCTGATGAAAGCGTTCAAGTATCAGGATATTCCGGCCGTGGACCAGATATTCTATTACGGGAGATCCTCCTTCATTTATAAGGTCATCAGTTCGGCGGCCAATAATTACGATCGTCCGGTGGTGGCGACCGAATGCTATGGGGCAACGAGGGAATTCACCGAACACAATCTGTACAAGGAGGCGATGGATCAGTTCGCCAAGGGGATCAACCTGATGGAGCCCCATGCCGTTTGGTATACGGATATCGTCGATATACAGCCGGACCTGTCGCCGGCCAGCAAAAAATTCGGATCGGCGCTTCCGGCGTTCAACGAATATATCGGCCGGCTGCAGGGCCTGCTCCAGGGCGGGCGGCACGTTGCCGATATCGCGATCCTCTATCCGATCGCCTCATTGCAGGGCAGTTATCATTTCGGTCCGGGTGATCCGGGGATGGGCGGGGTCATACCCGGCGAGGCCGACTACCTGGATATCGGGGAGATGCTCTCACTGGATATCCGGAGGGATTTCACCTATATCCATCCGGAGATCCTCGATGATAAATGCCGGGTCGATGGGGACAGGATCCGTTTGATGAACGAATTGAATCCGGAGGAATTCAAGATCATCATCATCCCGGGTTCGAAGACCATTCCGTTGGACAACCTGAAAAAAATCAAGTCCTTTTACGATGAGGGCGGGACAGTGATCGCCACATCGGCATTGCCGGACCATTCGGCAGAGGCCGGTAGGGACGACGAGGTCAAGCAGCTCGTGAAAGCGATGTTCGGCGACGATCCTTATCAGACACCGGATATGATCAGCTCAAGTGCGTCCAGCAACTGGAATACAGGGGGGTTCATTCCTTCCTATGCCGTCGACGGCAAATTGGAAACGTCCTGGAAACCATCGCAGGGAAACCTGACTGGAGAATATCTGGAAATCGGTTTAGGTGGGAAAAGATCCGTCAGCCAAGTGAAGATCAATGGAGCGGATGACCGGTTATTTGGATTCAAGTTGCTGGTTCGATCCGAAAATGAATGGATAGATGTCGGCAATGGGAAAGGGACCGGCCATGAGAAATCGGTCGCCTTAAGTCCCATCGCCACATCGGCGATCCGGATCGTACTTGAGACCGGGGATCCGGAAAAGGTCTTGATCCCTGAGGTTGAGGTCCTCGACCCTCAGAACCGGAACATCTTATCAGAATTGAAATCCTATACCCTGCACGCTAATAACAACGGAGGGAGAGCCTATTTTATTCCGGCACCCCATGCGGCGATGCTGAAAAAGGTCCTTGATGACACAGGCCATTCATGGGACGTACGCTTTGAGAAGGACATTTCCGTATCGGGAGGTAATCTGTCTTATCTGCATAAAAAACTCAACGGGAAGGACATCTTCTTCTTCGCCAATTCATCAGAGACCACCGTGGATGTGACGGTTTCGCTGAATGGAGATCACAAACTGCAGCTTTGGAATCCGCACAATGGTCATATGACCCATCTTACGACTGTTCGGGTGGTTTCCGCCGGGAATAGATCTACAAGAGTGCAATTAAAGCTTGAGCCGGAGACGTCGGTGTTCTGGGTGGCGGAATAAGCCTGTCCCCGCGAAAGCGGGAGTCACTTCTTCCGAGATCGATCGGAAGGAGACCAACGTTCATGGATTTCAGGGTGGAATGGGAGGGATTTTGGAGCCGCGGCTAGTCCACGCGCCCGAGCTGGCCGCAGGCCGCCATGAGAGCCCGGCCCCGGGGGCTTCGCAGCTTGACCAGTGCGCCTCCCGCCTCGAGGCGCTTTGTGAACGACTCGATCTCGGCCTCGGTCGGAGCGCGACCGACGGGGGAGGAGCCGGGGTTGTAGGGGATGAGGTTGAGGACAACCCGGCCGGATGGCGCCGCGGACCGGAGGAAGGCAGCCGTCCCCTCCGCCGCGCCCGGGCCGTCGTTCCGTCCCGGGATGAGGCAGTAGTTCACCGCGAGAGCGAAATTGCGGCGCTGGGGATAAAGGGCCAAGACGGCGGCTAGGGCTTCGAGGCCCACGCCCCTGCTCGCCGGCATGAGCTCGCCGCGGAGCGCTTCGTCCGGCGCGTTGAGGCTCACCGAGAGATTGAGGCGCTTGAGCCCGAGGCCCTTGAGACGGGCGATGCCCTCGGGCAAGCCGAGCGTGCAGACCGTGATATCGTCCTGCGAAAACGCGGGGCCGGATTCGTCGAGGAAAATAGCGAGGGCTCCCGCGAGGCCCTCGAAATTGTCGAGCGGCTCGCCCATGCCCATGAAGACGATCTGGCCAATGTCCCAGCCCAGGGTCAGGCGGGCCGCAGCGTACTGGCCCACGATCTCCTCGGGCCTGAGGTCCCTCACGAAGCCCCGCCGGCCGGACTCGCAGAAGACGCAGCCCATGCGGCAGCCCACCTGGGAGGAGACGCAGAGAGTGGCTGGTCCGGGTCCGGGGGCGCGGCGGGCCACGGGAATGCGCACGCATTCGATGCGCTGGCCGTCGTCGAGCCGGAGGAGGGCCTTGGCCGTCGTCCCGAAGGGCCCCGCCTCCTCGACGACGCCCTCGACGGCGGGCAGTCGGAGCGCAACGCGGGCGGCCAGGGCGGCGGCGGTATCCTTGGCGATAGCCTCGCGCTCGGGCTCGAAGCGGCCCTCGGCGAAGGCCCGCCTATAGAGGCGGCCCAGGGCCCGCGAGCCTCCGCCGCGGCCGGCCAACGCCTCGAAGGCCGGACGGGTCAAGCCCAGGATGTTCACACGCCCTTCGGTCTCCGTCATGGGGCCACTGTAGTGGAATTCCGGCCCTGAATCAATTGGGCAGCAGCGGCGGCTTGAGCGAGGATTTCAGGCCGGGCGCAGGCGTGCCCTCTCACGTTTTATTGACACCTCTTTGACAAATCCTTGACAACTTCCCGTAAGGATTTCCCCATATTCAAGGCGGAATCAGATAAGGGAATTATTATGATCCAGGATCTAGGACCCATGATCAAAAGGAGGAATGAAATGGGAAAATTTTATCGGAATGCATCGATGCTCATCCTTCTCGCTCTTCTGACCTCCGGCTGTCTGGCCCCGCTTTCCAACAGTTTCACTGCCAGATCCCTGGGCAAGGGGAAGAAGGGGGTGGGCGGAGGAATGTTGGTTCTCGTCAGACAGGAAGACTCCGTTGTGCTTCCCGCCTTTGCGGTCGCCGTAGGCCTATCTTCGGATCTTGACTTTGGGCTACAGATGGAAAGCGCCAGCCTAGGCGTTTTCGGAAAATATTCCTTCATCAACAACAATGAGCGGGGATTCTCCTTGGCCGGCGTCCTGGGCGCCGGCGCGGTCGCTTCCGGTTCCTACGCCTACGCAGGGCCTGTGCTGAGCTACAAGTCCAAGGCCGTTGAGTCCTATTTCGTGGGACGCTTCAACTATGTCCACTATGGAGAATCGGAAAATTGTCTTGATATGGAGCCTGGCACCTATACTTATGGCCAATTCACGCTGGGCAGCGTTTTCTGGCTCACTCAACGCATTGGATTGAACGTCGAGGGCAGCGCCTTTGTGGGTAATCTTGGTCTACAGGACTTTGAGGATTTCGGCGCCTCGTCCTTCGTCGTCCTGGCAGGTATCAAGGTCCGCTTATAAGGGCACCCAAAACAGGAGGTCGTTTCGAGCGGGAGGACCGGCTTTGCAGTCCTCGTGACTTCCATGAGGGCCGCCGTCCCATGCTTTTACCGAAGTCGCCCTGCCGGAGGCCGCCGCGAGCGGGGAATATTGTTGAGTATTTTGTGATCAGGGGGGAACAGAAGTCTATCGTCCTTTAGCCGTCGCGGCGAGGTTTCTCGCCCCTGTTGGATCTTCGGGCGCGGTTTTCGCGGCCATTGACATCGCCGCGCGGCCGGCGGTACAGTTCCACCATGGACTGGGGGGCAAATTCAATGTCGGGAGGGGGAATTTAGCTCGCTCGAAAAAAGCAAATTATTATCCTTCAGAAGGAGAAAATACCATGAAAGGAAAAAATAAGATTCTGATAGTTTTTACAGCAACAAGTTTGCTGGCTGGTGGCCTATTTACATTTAACGCATTGAATGTAACTGCGAAAGACCAACACCGCGAAACACCGGAAACCGGCGATCCTACAAATACTGGGGATGACCATCAGGTAATGGGAAACCGGTTTTTTACCTTCGCCACCATCGTTCGCGTGAACCAGATTGAAACTTCACGGGATAGAAATGATGGCGTTGATGAATCGGGTATTCACTCACCGGAGGGAGCTCGCATGTTTCGGGAAACGATAGAAAAGGGCTGGCCGGGTGCGCGGATTACCTGGTCCTTCAGCTGGCTTGCACTGAAGGATCAGCGGCCCCATTACCTCGATTTAAAGAAACTCATTGTCTCTTATCATAAAAAGTACGGCGATGAAATAACTTTCCTTCCGGGCGGATATTTTGCCAATATGTATAACTCCCGTGAGCAGGTCAACCGCGACCTGCATGAAGGCCTGCAGATGGTTTCAGAGATGGTCGGTGGGGGATATCGGCCTAAAAGCGTCATCGCAGGTTTTCTATCAGCTGAAAACCAGCGGTTCCTGGCCGAAGAGGAGGGCATTCACGTTTGCCAGGGCAATATCTGGAGCCAGTATGCGGTGGACAACGGTGATGGCGAGGGCTCAATATCCTATCCGTACTACCCGTCGCGCGAACATTTCTGCAAACCTGCCCAGGGGAAAGAGGACCTGATCGATTGTATCAATCTCGATGGTTGGACGGTTGATTTCCTGAACGCCAGATACCCCGTCCCCCGATATATCAATGGAATCCGTTGCGGCAGCCGGCAGGGTGTCGGTCCTATTGAAACGATCCTTCGCCAGGGCGTTGAGCTGGGGACCAGAGAGATACTGGCAACCACTGCGGCTCACTTCGACTCGGGATTCGCATTGAATAACTTGGCCTGGGTAACCTGCATCTGGGAATTGTCCCTGGTCGAAGGACGCAACGGCCGGAATGGGCTCGTTGGCCTTGAGATCTGGCTGAACGAAATGCGGCGGCGCTGGCCGGATTCCAAATGCATCACCCACGGGGAGTTTGGGATGCTCTGGCGTGAACAGTTTAAAAATAACGACAGCCTGAACTATCGGTTTGTTCAGCGCGGATCAGGTGTTTGCGGGTCAGAGCCGGAGCTTGAAATCAGGTGGTTTATGAACAAAGATTTCCGGTTGGCCCTATTGAGAGACTGGAAAGCCGATACCCCTGAAAAATGTATTGATTTTACCCGGTACGATCTTGAAGCCCGGGAGCCAGAAGATCCTGAGCCAGGTCAATCTATACGCAACTGGAGTTTAATGAACCGGTTAAATCAAAAAGGGGTTCGCCCGCAGGATAAACCCATTAGTATCGGGGAACTGAATAAGGAAGAACAGGCGATGATCAAACGCCGGTACCCGGAATTGTTTGATCATTAAATAAGACGATTATAAAAGATCTGACACCCGTTTATAATAGGCAAATTAGATACTATGAAAAAACCGAAATATTTATTCTTGATCGTATCCCTTATACCCATTTTCATTTCGTGCAATGGAAAGAATCAGTCAAAGCAACATGAGCCGGCAGGAAATGAATGGACCGCAATGAATGCCCGGCTTTCCAGAGGCTGGAATACATGGAACACCCATAGCGTATTGTCGCATGTTTTATTGCCCGAAGGTTTTTCGATCAACCTCCAATTGGTCAGCCATCAATCGGGGGATACACTGAAAGAAGCCCTGATCGGCAGGGCCGATTACGGCACAAAAGAACGGGTAATCCCCGGGCCCCATGCGTACGATGGTTCCTATACCGAGCTCATTGTCGAGTGGCAGGGTATCAGCATCGGTGTCCGGAGTGTTGTGGTAGGCAATGAGTTCTTCTTGCAGATAAGCCCCATCCGGCATTCGCCAGGCGATGCCTTATTATTGGATCCGCAAATGCTGTGGGGCAGGTCAGGAGAAATAAAGATAGAAGATGGCAGGATCCATGCTGAAACACCCTCCGGCACAACTGAGCTGGCCATCGCCTCAGGCCAATACCTGACCACCGACAAGAATATGAAGTTTTCATTGGCTGAACCCATAACCATTACGACCGATCCCGCTAAGCCGGTGGAGGAAATCGGGGCAATAATCAACAAGTCCGGGGCCGAATTCGCCGCCCGCAAATCACAGTATCCTGAGGCGCCGGACGCTTACGAGGCCATGCAAACAGTGCTCGCCTGGAACACCATTTATGACCCCGGCAACGACAGGGTTATTTCACCGGTCAGCCGCACCTGGAGTGCTCCTTCCGGTGGTTGGGTGTTGTTCGAGTGGGATACCTATTTTGCGGCATACATGCTCTCGCTGGACTGCAAAGAACTGGCATACGCCAATGCGATCGCAATTACGAATGAGATCACGGAAAAGGGATTTGTTCCGAACAACAGCCAGCCGGGAATCAAAAGTCTGGACCGTTCACAGCCGCCGGTAGGTGCTTTTGTTGTAAAGGAGATTTATAAAAAATATAAAGAAAAGTGGTTTCTGAATGAGGTATTCGATAAATTGTTGAGATGGAACCGATGGTGGGCGGATAACCGCGAAATAGATGGTTATTTATCATATGGCTCGGATCCTTATGATTATGGAGATACCTATCACCGGTCATTCAACGGAATAGGGAACCTCAAGGGAGCCAAGTGGGAGTCGGGACTGGATAATTCCCCGATGTACGACGATGCTGTATATGACAGGATAACCCATCAGATGTTGCTGGCTGACGTGGGTTTAATGAGCTTATACATCAATGATTGCCATAGTCTCTCCGAGATCGCGTCAGTTTTGGGAAAAACAGAAGTGGCGCCGGAGTTGGAAGAAAGAGCGGCAAAGTATTCCAAGATGCTTAAAACCCTCTGGAATGCAGAATCCGGCCTTTTCCTGAACAGAGACCTCCTGACGGGAGAATTCAGCCACAGGCTCTCCCCTACCCTTTTTTACTCTTTGCTGGCAAAGGTCCCGGATCAGAAACAGGCAGAGCGGATGATAAAAGATCACTTTTATAATCCTCAGGAATTCTGGGGCGAGTTTATCATGCCTTCCATTGCCCGGAATGATCCGGCTTTCAAGGACAACATATATTGGAGGGGAAGAATCTGGGCGCCAATGAATTTCCTTGTTTACCTGGGTATGAGAAATTACGATCTGCCCGATGCCCGGAAAGACATGGCTGAAAGATCCGAAAACCTGCTTTTGAAATCCTGGCTCAGCGAACGTCATGTCTACGAAAACTACAATGCCGAAACCGGGCGGGGAGACGATGCCGGTAACTGGAGCGACGCATTTTACCATTGGGGAGCATTGCTGGGTTTCATCAGCCTCATGGATAAAGGGTATGTGCCTTCTCCTGAGCTCTCACTGAAATGAGAATATCCCGGCCTTTAGGGCTTTGAGGATTTCGGCGTCATTGACTTCGCCGAGCGCCAGACAGTAGATTACCGAAGTGGTCAAGTTGTGGGCTTCGTCGTTCGGAGCAGGAATACGCCGAATGCGTCGCGTACCGGGAAAATCATATTCTTTGGCGCATGGAAAACAACGCCGCTGTCCATGCCGTGGGTTCCGGAACCTATCGCTTCCCGCCCCCCCTCTCTGAAACCGTTAAATGAAACACGCATATAGGGAATACACATATGATTACGAAGATGAATCACGTTGAACGGTTTCGCGCCGTAATGAACTTCCAACCGGTCGACCGGTTGCCGCGCTGGGAATGGGCCATGTGGTGGGACAAGACGGTTGATCGCTGGCATGCCGAAGGGCTGCCTGCCGAGCTGACAAGGGTTTTTGAGATACACGATTACTTCGGCCTCGACCCGTACAAGCAGTATTGGTTCAGCACGACGGACGCGACGATCGAGGCGGAGCAGCACCACGTCGAGGGCATCGTTTCCAACGTGGGCGACTACCTGGCCCATCGCCCGAACCTATTCCCCGACCATGGCGATGCGATCCTGGGGATGAGGCCGTGGCTCCAACGGCAGAACAAAGGCGATGCCATCATCTGGATTACGCTCGAAGGCTTCTTCTGGTTCCCGCGAACTCTCATGGGCTTCACCAAACTGATGTTGGCCTTCTGCGATCAGCCGGAACTCCTGCACAAGATGAACCAGGATCTGTTGGATTTCAACCTGGCCATCCTCGAGCGGATCGAGAGGATCGGCCGTCCGACGTTCATGACGATCGCCGAGGACATGTCCTACAACAACGGCCCCATGATCAGCAGAGGATTGATGGACGAATTCATGTCGCCCTACTACAAGAAGCTGCTGGCACGGGCCAAAGAGATGGAAATGCTGACCATCGTGGACACGGACGGCGACGTGACGCTCCTTGTTCCATGGTTGCTGGACAATGGGATCGAGGGCGTACTGCCGCTGGAACGGCAGGCTGGTGTCGATGGAATGTCCATGCGTACCCGGTTCCCCAACCTGAAAATAGTCGGCCATTACAACAAGATGGTCATGCCGCACGGTGAAGCTGCCATGCGGGCGGAGTTCGAGCGGCTCTTGCCGCTGATGAATTCAGGCGGTTTTATACCCAGCGTCGATCACCAGACACCTCCCGGTGTCTCGTTGGAGAATTACCGCATATACCTCCGGCTGCTGCATGAATATATACGTTAGCGAGAAAGGATTGAATTTATTAACATGACCTGCCCCCCCTCAAGCTCACAAAAAGTGTTTAACGCTCATGAGAAACGACGAAAAGGTCAACACCCAGGAAAAAAATGAAACACAAGAGTGCATGGGCCATCTTCCTTCTTTGTCTGGCCTGCTCACCTAAGAATTCAGGCGTTAGGCCTGAGGGCGCGGAAGCGAAAACAGCAACCCTGCCGGAATGGTTCAGCAGTGGGAAGTTTGGAATGTTCATCCACTGGGGCCCCTATTCCGTGTTGGGCGGTGAATGGAACGGAAAGAGGATCGAGCAGGGAGATATCGCCGAATGGATCATGCAGCGGTTCCAGATACCCGTTGCCGAATACCGCGAGGTCGCCGCCACTTTCGATCCGGCACAGTTCGATGCGCGCGAATGGGTTGCCCTGGCCAAGAACGCCGGCATGACATATCTCATCATCACCGCCAAGCACCACGATGGATTTGCCATGTTCGATTCTGAAGTCAGTGGTTACAATATCGTCGATCATACGAAATTCGGCAGGGACCCGCTCAAGGAGCTGTCGGAGGCATGCGCCGAAGCCGGGATCAAGTTCGGCGTTTACTATTCCCACCGTGAGGACTGGGACGATCCGTACGCTTACGGGAACACCTGGGATTTCGATTCTTCACAAACCAGCTTGGACACCATGGATCATCCTGAACTGTTCCGGAAATACCTGGATGAAAAGGCCCTGCCGCAACTCAGGGAATTGCTCACCCGTTACGGCCCGCTCGGGATCGTTTGGTTCGACCGGGGGATGTACACCCAGGAGCAGGGAAAGGAATTCGCCGACCTCGTTCACGCTTTGCAGCCGGATTGTCTGGTCAACGGCCGGGTGGGGCACTACGATCAGGAGTTGCTCGGCGATTATCAGAGTCTGACGGATAACGGGATGCCGGTCGGGGGGATCGAGGAGGCCTGGGAAACCCCTCAAACCCTTAATGAAACCTGGGGCTTCAGCAAGTTCGATCAGAACTGGAAATCCGCCGGGGATATCATTAAAAGACTGGTGGCTATTGTCAGCAAGGGAGGGAATTACCTGCTCAACGTCGGGCCCACCGGGGAAGGCGTCATTCCCGGCCCTTCCGTGAAGATCCTTAAAAGCGTCGGCGAGTGGATGGACAAGAACAGCGAAAGCATTTACGGAACCACTCCCTCCCCCTTTCCGGCCGAGTTCCCGTGGGGTTTCTGCACGAGAAAGGGGGACCTGCTTTATCTTCATGTCTTTGACTGGCCGGCGGACGGTATCCTGAAGCTCGAGGGATTGAATAACCGGATCCGGAATGCCTATATGCTGACAGATAAGGCAGGGAAGCTCGAGGTCAACCGGGATGAAAGTGGTCGATGGCTGATCTCATTGCCTGTATCACGGCCCGACGCGATCAATTCCGTAGTCGTATCGCAAATCGCCGGTCCTCCTGATATCGATCCCCTTGTGGTTCAGCAGAAGGGCGGTGAACCGGTTGTGCTGGATTATCTTACTGCCTCCACCCATGGCCGAGCGGTCAAACGATTCAACCGTAAAGGGGAGGAAGGCCAATTCCATATTTCAAAAATGGAAGGGCCCGAGGATGTCATCGAATGGCATGTGAATATGGTCGATCCCGGAATGTATGACGTTTCCATGACCTATGCGGCAATACCCGGCTGGGAAAATGGCCGTTACAAGGTGAGCGCCGGCAAGGAACAGATCGCGGGCCTGGTGAGATCCAGCCCGGGCTGGTATGAATACAAGACCGAAAAGATCGGGCGGATGCGGGTATCAAAAAAAGAAGAGATCCTCTTCCGGCTTTATCCCGAGCATCGGCTTGATCATTACCTGATGTATTTCAGGTCCTTGGAATTGGTTCCGGTCGACCGATAAGCTTGTCTTGTCTGACCAGATCATTGTTTGAGCGGTGCCATCCGGGGCATGTGCGGGGAGACCATGCCCTTCGTCCTGGTCTTCATGCCTCTCCTCGTCAGGTGGATCCTTTTCGCCGCCCTGACCCTCATCCCGCCGGTGCTCATGAAGCGGGGCCCGGCTTAAGGGGCTGCCCCTATTCCGGGAGAGAGCGCCTTCCCATCGCCAAGGTCCGGCTGAACCGAAACTTTCTAGCGCATTTTCGGTTATAATGGGTCGCAAGTTGCCGAACGTAACTCCAATCGCGCGAACCGCATGAAAGGACATCCGCCGCCATGAACTCCAAACGTCTCCTCCTCGTCGCCCTGGCCGCGTCGCTTTTTACGACCGCGGCCCTCGCCCAGCCCACCGACGCCAAAACGCGCCTGACGTCCTGGGACCGGCATCTCCGGCTCAAGGCCGAATCCCCTTTCAAAGACCTGACTTGGCGCGCCGTCGGACCGGCTTTTTGCGGAGGGAGGATCCAGAGTCTGGCCGTTCATCCCGCCCGGCCGTACACGCTCTACGTCGGCGTGGGGTCGGGAAACGTCTGGAAATCGGACAACAACGGCCTCACCTGGACGCCGATCTTCGAGAACGAATCGACGTTCGCGATCGGTGAAATCGCCATTGCCCCGTCGGATCCCGACGTCGTTTGGGTGGGAACGGGCGAGATCTTGATGGCCCGGAGCTCTTACGCCGGGACCGGCGTCTTCAAGTCGATGGACGGCGGCAAAACGTGGGCGAACATGGGCCTTCACGATTCCCAGCATATCGGCCGCGTGCTCATCGATCCCAAAGACGCGAACACCGTCTACGTGGCCGCGATCGGGCACAGCTTCTCGACGAACGCGGAACGCGGATTGTTCAAAACGATAGACGGGGGAACGACCTGGTCCAAGATCCTCTATGTCAACGAGCGGGTCGCGGTCATCGATGCCGAGATGGATCCTGTCGACCGGAACATTCTGTATGCCGCCGCTTGGGAGCGGGACAGAAGACCGTGGGGGCACGTCGTCGCCGGAGCCGGCAGCGGCTTCTATAAATCGACGGATGCCGGCAAGTCCTGGCGGAAGATCACGCGCGGGCTGCTTGACGGAAAAGACCTCGGCCGGATCGGCATCGAGATCGCCCCGTCGAATCCCCAAGTCCTCTACATCCTGCTTGATAACGAAACGCTTCGCCCGGGAGATCCCCAGGCGCGGGACCCGCGGCCGCAGCCGATCCGGGGAGAAGTCTACCGCTCGGACGACCGGGGAGAATCCTGGATGAAGGTCAACGCCGGCGAACTCGGCACGACCATCGGCTACGACTGGAACCTGATGAAGGTCTGTCCGAACAACGAGAATGAGATCTATGTCGCCGGGAACCGCTTTCTGATGTCCAAGGACGGGGGGAAGACCTATGCCCAGATCGGGGGAACGATCGTTCCGCTGCTCTACAAGGAAAAACGCGAATTCCCGCTCGACCACCACGCCCTTTGGATCGACCCCGCCAACCCGGACCGGATCCTTCTCGGGACCGATCACGGACTCTATATCTCCTACGACCGGACGAAAACGTGGCTCTTGAATAACAACTTGCCGATCACCGAGTTCTACGCCGTCGCGGTCGACGAGGAGAAGCCCTACAACATCTACGGCGGGAACCAGGACAACGCCGCGGTCGTCGGACCGAGCACCAGCCGTCTCGATCCCGAGGCTCCGAACCTCTGGAAGCACGTCTATCTCGACACGTGGGGAGGCGGCGACGGGTTCGTCACCCTACCCGACCCGACCGAAACGAACAAGATCTATTACTTCAGCGGCCGGATGGTCTTCTTGAAAAACATGGCCGACGGCAAGCAGGTCAACATCACGCCCCGGCCGCCCGCGTCCGAAAAGGGACTCCGCTACAATTGGATGGTCCCATTCGTGATCTCTCCCCACGATCCGAAGACCCTGTATTACGGCGGGAACAAGCTCTTCCGATCGACCGGCAAAGGCGCGAATTGGGAGATCATCAGTCCCGACCTCTCGACCAATCCCGGTCCGGAACGACAGGGGAATATTCCGTATGGGACCTTGACGACCGTCTCCGAGTCGCCCCTCCAGCCCGGGGTCATCTACGCCGGGACCGACGACGGAAACGTGCAGGTGACCCGGGACGGAGGAAAGACCTGGACCCTCATCGCCCGGGGACTCCCCTCGAAATGGGTCAGCCGGGTCACGGCCTCGGGGCACGAGGCGGGGACGGTCTATGTCGCCCTGACCGGGTTCCGCGAGGACGATTTCCGGACATACATATTCAGGTCCGCCGATTACGGCCGGACCTGGGCCTCGATCGCGGGCAACCTCCCCGACGAGCCCGTCAACGTCGTGAAAGAGGACCCGAAAAAAGCGGGGATCCTCTACATCGGGACGGATCTGGGGGTTTATGCCACGCTGGACGGCGGCGCGACCTGGGTCTCTCTTTGCAATTCGCTGCCGACCGCGGCCGTCTATGATCTCGTCGTTCATCCGCGAGACGGCGAGCTGGTGATCGGCACCCACGGCCGGAGCTTTTTCGTTCTCGATGTCGTGCCGGTCCGGGAACGGGCGTCTTCTCGATAACGACCAAGCCGCTCTCCTGGCGCCTGGGCGGATTTATAATGTAGCCGAGCACCCGGGCCGGAATATTGTCGTCGGTGAAGGTGAAGATGAGCAAAAAACAAACGATTGATTATGATGTCATGGCGATGGCGCGGGATGTCGCCGGGGCCTCGCTCATCGCTGTCGCGCTCCTCGCATCCTTGTTCGCGGCCCCATCGCTCCGGTCCCAGGAACTGGAACAAGGCTTCCTCAGTCCCCCGGATTCAGTCAAGCCGCGCGTCCTCTGGATGTGGATGGGCTCAAACATCAGCAAGGACGGGATCACGAGGGACCTCGAAGCGCTGAAAGCCGCGGGCTTCGGCGGGACGACGATGTTCAGCCTCGCCGACATCACGACTCCCTGGGCCGGAGTGATCGCCAAGAGCCCGACCCCCGGGATCGTGGCCTTCTCGGATCCGTGGTGGGTCCTGGTCCGGCATGCGGCCGGCGAATCGGCTCGCCTGGGACTCGATTTCGGCTTGCATAACTGCGCGGGATACGAATCGAGCGGCGGGCCATGGATCACCCCCGACCTTTCGATGAAAGAACTCGTTTGGTCGGTGAAGCTCGTCTACGGACCGGGGCCGTTCAAGGGAGCTCTGACCCGGTCCGCCGTGGACCCCCGCGCCAACATGCCTTTTCCGGTCTACAACCCCGAAACCGGCCTCGTGGAAAAACCGGAGATCCCCGCCCGCCGGACTTTCTACAAGGACATTGCGGTCTTGGCGCTCCCGGCCGAAGGCGTCGTGCGCGAGGACCAGGTGATCGACCTGACCTCGAAAATGGGGAGCCGGGGGGAGATCGAATGGAGCGTTCCGGCCGGCTCGTGGGTCGTCTACCGTTTTGGCTATACGACCAACGGCTCCCTGCTGCAGCCCGCGCAGTGGGAAGCCGGGGGACTCGAATGCGACAAAATGGATCCGGAGGCCGTTGCTTTCCACTTGGACCACGTCCTGGGCAAGATCCGGGATCGCCTCGGAGACCTCGTCGGCAAAGGGATCACCCACCTTCATTTCGACAGCTACGAGGCTGGCCCGGCGACCTGGACACCCCGGATGCGGGAGGAATTCAGGGCCCGCAGGGGCCATGACCTCGTCCCCTGGCTTCCCGTCCTGGCCGAGCGCACCATCGGCTCCGCGGCGCGAACGGACAAATTCCGGGCCGACTTCGAGCGGACGGTCCAGGACCTCTATCGGGACGTCTTCTACGCGACAGCTTCAAAAAAGATCCGTGAAGCGGGTCTGGAATTCATGTGCGAACCCTACGGCGGTCCCTGGCGGGTCGAGGAGGTCGTGCCCCACGTGGATCGGGTGATGACCGAGTTCTGGACCGACGGCGGCGCCTTTGCCCCCTACGAGCTCGAGGCCACGGTGAAAGCCCTGCGCCAAGCCGGGCGGAACGTCATCGAGGCGGAAGCCTTCACCGGCAAGCCGGAATTCAGCCAATGGCGGGAAACCCCCGCCTGGCTCAAGCCGATCGGCGATGCCGCCTTCTGCGCCGGGGTCAACCTGATGTCCCTCCACCGTTTCGTCCACCAGCCGTGGGACGACCGCTGGCGGCCCGGTAATACCATGGGTCATTGGGGAACGCACTTCGACCGTACCCAGACCTGGTGGGAGCCGGGGGCGGCCTGGGTGAAATACCTCGGGCGGTGCCAGTTCATGCTCCAGCGGGGAAGGACGGTCGAGGCGCCGAGCGACTTCTCCGTCGAGAACGTCCAGGGCGGCCTCGACTTGAAATTCACCCATCGGGTCGAGGGTCAGTCGGACATCTACTTCGTCGCCGACATCGCCTCGAAAGGCGGACAGGCCCGGTGCGCGTTCGGGGTTTCCGGCCGGCAACCGGAGCTGTGGGACCCGGTCTGGGGGACGATCCGTGACCTGCCCGAATTCGAGACGAGGTCGGGCCGCACGGTCATCCCCTTGACCTTCGCCCCGGCCCAGAGCTTTTTCGTGGTGTTCCAGAGGCCGCTGGATCCTCCAAAGGCCGGCGCGAAAAACTTCCCGGAACCAGAGGCCGCTGCCGAGCTTTCAGGGCCATGGAAAGTCTCGTTCGATAAAAAGTGGGGCGGGCCAGAAAAGACCGTCTTCGAGAGCCTCGGGGATTGGACCGCCCGCCCTGAGCCGGAGATCAAGTGCTTCAGCGGAACCGCTGCTTACAGCAAAACGTTCGACATGATCGGCATCGACCGCCCGGCGCACCTGCGTCTCATCGTCGAACTCGGCGCGGTCAACCACCTGGCGAAGGTCCTCCTCAACGGCCGCAACCTGGGCGTCGTTTGGTGCGCCCCGTGGCGCGTCGTCGTGCCGCAGGGCTTGATGAAGACTATGGGAAACGAGATCATCGTTGAAGTGACGAACGTCTGGGCCAACCGGCTTATCGGCGACGAACAGGAGCCGGCCGACTGCGTCTGGATGCCGGGGCATATGGGGTTCGGCGGCTTTCTGAAGGAGTTTCCCGGCTGGTTCCTGAAGGGGCAACCTCGACCTGCCGGGAAGCGCCTGACATTCACCACCTGGAATTATTTCACCAAGGACTCGCCCCTCGCGCCCTCGGGGCTCTTGGGCCCGGTGAGGGTGCTGATCGAGAAATAGCGGGTCGGCCCCGGCGGCAAGGCCGGACGAAGCAACCTTTTACCCCCCTTTTTCATCTATACGGGTGTGGACGAGATGAGCGATTCCAGCCTGCTTCTGGCGATCCAAGGCCAATTCGGCGATAATACCCTCCGTGCGCAGTATGAATCCTTCTTGGCGGAGGCTCTAGACATGGAGCGGACGAGCCCGGAGAGGCCCGTCTGGGGGACGGCCGACAAGGCGCGCCTGGCGGAGCTCGTCGAGCGCGGTCGCGCGGGCGACCTGGCGGCCACGGAAGCTCTTTACGAGATGTTCAAGCGGCCGGTATTCGGCCTCATCTACCGTCACGCTCAGAACCAGGCCGTCGCCGAGGACCTCCTCCAGGACGTTTTCCTCAAGATCTTCACCCACCTCCGGGAGGTCCGCGACGCGGGCACATTCCCCGGCTGGGTCTTCCGGATCGCCCTCAATACGTCCTACAGCTACCTTCGTCAGAAAAAGGCCCAGGGCGACAAGCTCGTGCCCCTGGACGACCTGGGCGGGAACATCGAGGACCGGGCGACCGAGGCCGTGGAGAAAGACCTCCGGGGGCCGCTCGAACAGGCCATCCGGACCCTGGCGCCGCGTCTGCGGAGCGTTTTCGTCCTGCACGACGTCCAGGGGTTCAAGCACGAGGAGATCGCCCGGACGCTCGGCTGCGCGGTCGGGACATCGAAGTCCCAGCTCTTCAAGGCCAGGATCAAAGTTCGCGAATACCTGCGGGTCAAAAAGGCCGTCTGAGGGAGAACGACGATGAGATGCCGTAAAGCCAACGAATACATCAGCCGGTCGGTCGACGGCGAGCTCGCCGGGCGCAAAGCCGCCCGGCTCGAGCGCCACCTCGCGTCGTGCGGCGAGTGCCGCGCCCTGCTCGAGGACCTCCGCAAGATCGTCGGCGGCGCCACCGAGCTCGACGCGCCCGAGCCGTCCGACCGGGTCTGGCGCAACATCCGGGCCGGGCTCGCCGCCGCGGACGTGAAACCGCTGGTCGAGGGCATCTCGCTCGAGCCGCGGCCGTTCTTCGGACTGGGCGCTCCCGCCCTGCGCTACGCCGGCGTCGCCGCGCTGGCCGTCGTGCTCGTCTTCTCGGGCGTCGTCATAGGCACGCGCCTGGGACGTCAGGGGACTCCGGCGCGATCGGACAGGGGCGAGAAATACACCCTGGCCAAGCTCGACGAGGCCGAACGCTATTATCAGCAGGCCATCAAGTCTCTCAATGAGGCCTTCGTCTCAGAAAAGGGCGCGCTCGTCCCCCAGGTCGCGGAGCTCTTCGACCGCAACCTGGCCGTCATCGACGCCACCATCCAGGCCTGCCGCCGGGCGGTCCTCGAGGAACCCGACGACCTCCAGGCGCGGCGCTACCTGCTGTCAGCCTATACCGAAAAAGTGACCTTGCTCGATTCGGCCCTGGACCTGCAGAAACGGGACCGTGAAACCGCGGGCAAGGGAAAGAAAATACTCTAGGATACCGAGAAGGAGGACCATCATGATGACGAAAACGAACCGAAAATGGCTGGCCGCCCTGCTGGGCGTGGCTTTCGTCCTGGCCTTCGTGGCCGCCCCGGCGCAGGCCGAGGAAAAGTTCCAGGAGAAGTTCGAGAAGACCGAAGCCCTGGCCAAGACCGGGAAATTGTACCTGAATAACGTCTCGGGCCAGATCGAGGTCATGACCTGGAAGGAAGCCCAGGTCAAGATCGAGGCGGTCAAGACCTCGAAGGCGGGCTCCCTGGCCAAGGCCAAGGAGAACGCGGCCCTGGTGACGATCGAAGTGACCAAGGACGCGGACCTCGTCCGGGTCGAGACGAAATACCCGAAGAAGAGCGGCGGATTCTGGGGCGGCGACTCCATCAACGTTTCCGTCGACTACAAGATCTGGGTCCCGGACCAGGCCGCCGTCGAGCTCAAGTCTGTCAGCGGCGACGTCTCGGTCGCGCCCATCGGCGGGATGGCCAAGATCGGCTGCGTCAGCGGGAACGTCGACCTGAAGGGCGCGGCGGGAGCGGATGTCGACCTGGTCAGCGGCGAGCTGACCCTGGAGAACATCGCCGGGGACGCCTACCTGAAGACCGTTTCGGGGGATATCCAAGCGACCGGGGTCAAGGGTTCCATCGAGGCCGAGGCCGTGAGCGGTGAAATCGACCTCCTGGACGTCTCCGAAGCCCAGACGGTCAGCGCCAAGAGCGTCAGCGGCGGCATCACGTACGTCGGCAAGATCAAGGCTGGCGGCCGCTACGAGCTCAAGGCCCACAGCGGCGACGTCCGGATGACCATCCCGGCCGACTCGGCCTTCGACTTCGAGGCCAACACGTTCAGCGGCGATATCGACAGCGATTTCGAGATCCAGGTCGTCGGCAAGATCTCGCCGCGCGAGATCCACGGAACGGTCGGCAAGGGCGGGGCCACGGTCATGCTCAAGAGCTTCAGCGGCAGCATCGACCTGAAAAAGCGCTGACGCCAAGATAAACGCGATGGACCGGGGGCGGCGGCGACGCCGCCCCTTTTTTTTGTAACCCGGGGATACAGAACCCCGGTTTTGGAAAAAGGGGAATAGATATTGTGTCGCCGATTTTCGCTATAATGGCCGGGATGCGCCGCATCCACGCCCTCAATTTCGTCCGGACGATGACGGTGACGACCGTCTTCTTCCTGGCCCCGCTCCATTTCATGAAGCTCGGGTTCGACGGCCTGGCCATCGGCCTCATCGTCTCTCTCTACGCCGCGGCGCCAATCCTTTTCTCCTTCCCGACGGGCTGGATCAACGACCGGCTGTCGATGAAAAAGGTCATCCTCGGCTCGCTCCTCTCCATTTCCGCCCTGTTCGTCCTGGCCGGATTCGTCCGCGGCGTCCCCGGCATGGCCGCGCTGTTCCTGCTCATCGGCGTCGCCAACAACGCGCTCAACATTTCGGTCAACAGTCTCTATTACAAGGACGACTCGGAGGCGAACCCGAACAAGAAGTACGGCATCTACATCTTCTGGATCTCGCTCGGACCTCCGGCGGGGCTCTTCTTCGGCGGCCTCCTGATCCGGTTCTCGGGCTTCCGGACGCTCCTGCTGGTCTTCGCGGCGGTGATGGCCGTGACCTCGCTCACGCTACGCGGCTTCGGCCACGAGAAATTCGCGGCCGTTTCGATCCGGGACTATAAATACAGCGTTTTCAACCGGAAAACACTCGTCTTCACGATCCTGCTTTTCGTCCTGGCCCTCCACTGGGGCACGGAAGGGACCGTCTACGGACCGTTCTTGAGGGCCCGCTTCGGGTTGAGCGATCCGGGTGTAGCGTTCTTCATGGCCGGGGCCTACCTGGCTCTCGCCCTGGCCGCTTTCCTGGTCAGCCGGCTGAAGTACGACCCGGTCGTGAACGGCCGGCTCTTTATCCTGGGGATGACGCTCTCGGGCCTCGGCCTCGTCCTGATGACACGAGGCGACGTGCGGCTGTCGTTCCTGTTCCGGTCCATGCACGAGGCCGGGGACGGGCTCATGGGCGCGTTCGCCGTACTCTACATTTCGCGGCTCTTCGAAAAGAAGACGATCGGCGGGAGCGCCGGGATCCTCACCGCCCTCCAGACATCGGGCCACATGGCCGGCTCCCTGGCCTTCTCCTGGCTGGGGTTCCGAGCCGGTCTGCAAGTGCCGATGGTCGCCGCCGGGCTCATCCTCATCGCCAACGCCGCTTTCAGCCTGGTCGCCCTGCCCCGCGATTGAATTTCGGGACATCTTGATTTAGGGTAGAATAAGCGCGATGATCGCCACGAAAGGGACCGGCTTCGACGTCATCCTCGTCAGCGGGGAGCCGTACGCCGACCACCCGCTTTCGCCCGTCGGGATGATCGCCCGGGTGCTCGACGCCGAAGGATACGCGGTCGGCGTCATCGAATGCCCGGATTGGAAGGGGACGGAGGATTTCCTCAAGCTCGGCCGTCCGCGGCTCTTCTTCGGCGTCACCTCGGGCTCGATCGACAGCATGCTCGTCAACTACACGCCGCTCAAGCGGGAGAGGGCCGTCGACCCGAACGCACCATTCCAGTCGCGGATGCCTGATAGGGCTGTCATCGTCTACGCCAACCGGATCCGGGAGCTCCACAAGGGCGCGCGCATCGTGCTCGGCGGCATCGAAGCCTCGCTCCGGCGCTTCGCCCACTACGATTACTGGGGCGACGACGTCCGCCGTTCGATCCTCCTCGACACGCGGGCCGACATCCTCGTCTACGGGCCGGGCGAGCTCCAGGTCGTCGAGATCGCTCGGCGGCTCGACCGGGATGAAGGACTCGACGGCATCCGGGGGACGTGCGTCATGCGGGCCGCGGCGCCCGAAGGGGCCCTCGTAATTCCCTCGTTCGAAGAGGCCAAGGCGGACAAGGACAAGTTCTGCGAGGCGCAGAAACGCCTGTCGAACCGGCGGGCGATCGCCCAGAAACACGCCAACCGCTTCGTCGTCCAATACCCGGCCCCGGATTACACGCCGGCGGACCTCGACCGGGTCTACGGCCTGCCGTTCACGCGCCGCATCCCCGAGGGCTTCCCCGAGCTGGGCATGGCCCGCTTTTCGGTCCAGACCCACCGGGGCTGCGTCGGGCGGTGCTCCTTCTGCGCCCTGTCTCTCCACCAGGGCGACCGGATCGTCTCCCGGAGCGAAGACTCCATCCTTGACGAGGTCCGGCGGATGACGAAGCACCCGGATTGGCACGGCTTCGTCGACGACCTCGGCGGGCCGACGGCCAACATGTATGGCATGGACCGGGCCGCGGCCGAGGCGCGGCGAGAAGGAGACGCGGAAGCGGAAAGCGACCATAAGGACGGAAAGCCGGAACGGGCCAAACGCGGGATCGTTGAAGCGGCCCACCGCAGGCTCGTTGGTCTGATGCGCGCCGCCCGCAAGGTCCCCGGCGTCAAGAAAGTCTTCGTCCGGAGCGGAATCCGTTACG
>JBFYOD010000139.1:5000-7535 GCA_041303965.1 Candidatus Aminicenantota bacterium | reverse complement strand
TTTGAATTGGGAGTCGAATTCGATCACGATACCGCTCAGACCGTCATGATCCTGATGAAGAACCTCCACGGCATGTTGCCCTGAATCTCGACTCAACCTACCCGCGTCGTCCTGACCCTTCCCGTTATCGCGATCGCAATTCTGTAGGTTCCCCTGGCGTTGGACACCGTGATCGAGGCCAGGTCCGATACTGTTCCCTGCGGATGGAAGACGGGGCTGTTGTTGGCCTGGACCGCGACGCCTGGGAGCGAAGCCGTCCTCGCCGTCCGCCATATCTTCGCGGCCTCGTCGTAGCGCTCGAAGACGAACCCCGACGGGACGAATCGGACGCGGACCGCTACTCCGGACATGATCGCCCGAAAACGGGCCTGGTTGAGGCCGGACGTCACTTCCCAGATCCCCGATTGGAGCTGGAATTTCGGGACGAGCCGCTGGAACGTGTATGCGCCCCCGCAAATGAACATGCCGGCCAAGGCGAGGGCCATGACGATCTCGATCAGCGTGAATCCCCTTTGCCTCCGTCCCATTCAATACTCCTTCCAGACGGTGACCTTGAGCGAGATGAAGGCGAGCTGTGGCGTGGTCGTCAGGGGAGCGTTTTCCGGGAATTCGCCGGCCGCGGCCCTCTCGTCCCGGACGATGGCCAGCGTGTTCCCATTTCCTGAAAAGTCGTTCGCGTGGAGGGCGCCCAGGATCTGGACTTCTTTTCCGGAGCCCTCGATCGTGAACCCGCCTGAGGCAGCGGTGATCGAGGCCTGGAGCTTCAAATCGGCGGGCGCCTCGCCGGCGATGGCAACGCCGCCGTCCACGGCTTCGCCCGAGACGACATCGCGTCCCGCCGAATAGATGACGAGCTGGGCCTGCGAGCCCTTGGCGTAGGGGACTCCGTCCTGCCAGCGGACACCCTCGAGGATGAGGTGCGAGGAGATGGTGACCTTGTCCGAGGAGACGATGGTCAGGTCGATGCCGCTGAGGACGGAGGGCGTTTCTCCGTCGAAAGCCATCTCGACACGGCCGTCGCCCGCGACATATCCGCCGCCGAGCGATCCGATCTTCCCGTTGACGAGGACGATCGGCAGCGGAACGAGGTCATAGGCGAAGTTCCCTTCCGGCGTCCGGAAATCCGTCCGGCTCCGGGCCGAGCTGAACTCGAGGACCCACTCCGCGCCGTTCGCACGGAAGGCGATGACCTGGGCGTCGCCGCTTATCGCCAGGATCATCTCTTCGAGATTCCCCTGGACGAAGACGCCGCCAAGCCCCAGGTCGTTTTGGATGAGGTAGATGCCGTCGGGAACGGGTTCGACGGACGGCTCGAGCCCGAGCGCCTCTCTCAGCCGGGCGGGCGACAGGTCTCCGGGGCGGAAGACCCCGATATTCAAGGCTTTGGCGACGGTCGGGCCAAGGTCGGCCGGAAGGACTCCTTCGGCCGCGGCCGAGAGCCCCGGCTTGAGGACCTCGCCGGGTCTCGTAAGGAACCTGATCCCGTTTTCCCCGGGGAAGGCGGCCTTTTGCCCTTCCGTTAGGTCTTTCCCTATAAAGAGAGGAATGGCCGGCATGGGCAGACGTCCGGCCAGTATCCCCAGGGAACCCTCGAGGACGGACAGGCGCCTTGCCTCGATATGGCTAAGCCCGCCCGAGGCCTCGATCCGCAGCTTGGCCGCGATCCGGAAATAGCCGCCCATATCATTTAGCCCCCCGAAAGCGCACTCGGCGCGGCTTTGCCAGGTCATCTCTCCAAAAGATTCTTCGAGGGCCCTGGGAAAGGCGGCGCCCAGGGCGTCCTCGAGGAGGAGCGGGAATTCCGTCTCCGGCCTTGTCCGCAGGCCTTCCACCCGCTCGGGCGCTACCCTTGCCATGGGCCCCGATGCATCCAGCCAATCCGTGAGGTCGTGGAGGCCCCTCTTCAGACCGTTCTCCGATGCGCAGTCGAGGAGCACCGCGAACTTACGGAATCCGTTGATCTTCAGGTGGACTCCCGAGGCATGGATCATGGCCAGGCCGAGCCCCGTAAAGACGACGAAGAGCAGAAGGACGGCCATGGTGACGGATCCCCTCGAATGGGGACGTTTCCCCATTCTTACACCCATCCGAACAGCGTCATGTCCCGCGTTTTTCCGCGAGCGCGGGATTCTTGAGGAAGACTGTCGTTTCATGGGGGTGCTCTCCTTCGACCCTGAGTTCGAGGCGGACGCGGACAAGTCGGGCCCCGGGATCGCAGATCCATATCGCCGCCGCGACGTTCTCGAGAAGGGGCTGGGCCGAGCCGGCGTTCACCCGCCGCCGCAGAATGCCGGCCGGCACGTCCAGGAAATCAGTGACTCTCTCGAGGAGCGAGAGGGCCGCCGTGTCAGGGGAATAATCGCGCTCGAGCGGTTCTCGGAGTATGACGGCGCCGCGCTCGACCGCGGCGACGGTCCGGACTTCGCCCGCCGACCCGTCGCTAAAGCATATCTCCTGCCCGGAAGCTATGTCCGCCGTCGACACCAGCTGCAGCCGGACGTCCCCGGCGTGCGCCGTGCCCGTCAGGATCAGGGG
>JBFYOD010000138.1:0-4354 GCA_041303965.1 Candidatus Aminicenantota bacterium | reverse complement strand
TCCGTGACGTAGACGACCTCGCAGGCGCCGTTGCCCCGGTCGTCCCGGACCGTGCTCGAGCCCCGGGCGTAGGGCGCGCCCTTCTGGCCGTAAGAGACGAGCCAGCCCTTGAAGCGGACCTGGTCGCCCTTGCGCGCCTTCTGGACGGCCGCGGCGATGAAAGGATCGGCCGGGAGCAGGTGGTTGTTGGAAAGAGCGTTCTCGGTGAACAGCTCGCCCGTCTCCTGGTCGGGATAGCGGTAGAAACAGGTGAAATCGCGGTTCCGAAACGTCATCCGTTTGTAGACGCCCGTCTCGACGTTCTTGCCCCAAATGACACAGACGTCCTTGACGTTGATGTAATCGTTCCACAGCTTGTGGGAGAGGTCGATAAACGAGGCGGAGTCGTGATAGGAGACGATCATCCCCCAGAGCTCATAGTTAAAGAGGGGCGTGACCGTGTAGGTGACGTCCTTGCGCGTGACCTCGAACGGTTCCGGAACGCCGTCTTTGGTCTGGATGGGGTCCTGGAAGAGCGATTCGTGCATCAGGCTCTTGTCGGGGAGCCGGTTGCGCACGAAAAAAGAGACAACGACGGCGAGGGCCGCGATCGGCAGGATGACCTTTGCCATCCGGCGAAGGTGCGGGGCTTGGCTTATCGGCATAACGACCTCACTTGACGAGGATGATGTCCTTCTGCGGCCGGCCCAGCCAGTCGGCGCCGTCTTTGGTGACGACGACCATTTCTTCGATGGTGACGACGCCGCGGCCGGGTACGGTCAGGCGCGGCTCGATGGTGAAGACCATGCCCTCCTCGAGTTTCTGGAAGGGCTTCCGGGCATATTTTTCCCACTGGGGCCCGAGGAGGGCCGTTCCGTCGTGGGCGAAGCGGCCGACCTGGTGGCCGAGCGCGTGAGGGAATTCGGCGTAGCCCGCGCCCACGATGATCGAGCGGGCGATGGCGTCGATCTCGAACCCGGCGGCGCCCGGCCTCATGGCCTTCTTCGACTCCTCCACGGCCCTGACGATCGTCCGGAAACCCTTCATGACATCCTCGGGGGCGGCCGTCTCGCCGGGCTTGAGAACGTAAAACGTCCTCTGCATGTCCGAACAGTAGCCCTCGACCTTGACCCCGAAGTCCATGTTGAGGACGTGGCCGGGCTCGACGGTTCGGCCCGTCGGCGAATAGTGGGCCTGGGCCGTGTCCGGACCGGTGAAGACGGCCGGGCAGGTCGCGTGCCCCCAGGCCGTGGGGAGATTTCTCCGCGAGGCTTCGCCCAGGATGAAGGCGGCGATCTCGCTTTCCGTCTTTCCCGGCGCGATGAACCGTCCGACGGAAGCGAAGATCTCCTCGGTCGCCCGCACGGCCTCCTTCATCCAGCCGACCTCGGCCGCCGACTTCCGTTCCCGGAGCGCCGAGACGATCTTCTCGGCTGTCTGGAGGCGGCCGGCCATGCCGATCTCGGAGAGGAACTCGTGAAGCGTCAGGAACATGCCGTGGGTCAGTCCGTCGCAGATCTCGCTCGTCTGGGAGAAGTTGACGGCGATCGTCCGCGGATCGATCTCCTTCAAGTACTCGAGAAGCGGCTCCTTGATCCCCGTGACATAGCCGACGACCTTGTCGTAGGCCCCCGTTTCTTCGATCCCTTTCTTGTCGTAAAGGCCGACGATGGCCCGCGTCCGGCCGTCGGCGCAGACGATAAAGGCCGAGTGCCAGGTGACGGGCCCCGGGGCGAGGAAGACGAGGGTCGGGTCGCCGCAGATCTCGCTTTCGCGGGTAAAGGTGATCCAGCAGTCGACGCCGAATTCCCGGAGGAGTCCGGCGGCCTGTTTGACTTTTTCCTGGATGAGCGTCATGTGCGTCCTCCGGGGCCTAGGATGAGAAGCGCCTGAGCTTCTTGAGGAAAACCGCGACCAGGACCGCGGCCATGGCCATGAGGACGGCCAGGAAGAGGAAGAACTGGTCGTGGGGAAGCCGGCTGTAGAACTTGCCGAGCATGCCGCTGCCGTAGCTCCCGGCGGCCACCGCGGCGAACCAGCCGCCCATCATCAGCCCGGCGATCCGGGGCGGGGCGACCTTGGAGACGAACGACTGGCCCATGGGCGAGATGAGGATCTCGGCCAGGGTGACGAAGAAGTAGGTGCCGATGAGCCAGGACGGCGACATGATGTTGCGGTCCCCGTTCCCGCCGGCCAGCGAGGCGAAGACCATGACGATCATGGCCAGGCTCATGATGATCATGCCCAGGAGGATCTTGACCGGGGTCGAGGGTTCTTTGCCCTTGAGGCTCAGCCGGCTGAAGAGCGCGAGAAGAAGGGGAGTCAGGGCGAGGATGAAGAAGGGCTCGAAGAACTGGTAGGTCTCGGGGCGAAGCCAGCTCAGGACGATGGTCGAGCGCTCGGCGAACAGGGTCAGGCCGAAGAAATTCTGGTAGAAAGCGACCCAGAAGAAGATGACGATGAGGAAGAGGATGACCAGGGTGGCGATGCGCTGGCGTTCCTCCCTTTTATCCGCGCCCGGGAGGGAGCCGGCGGGAGCTGCGCTGTCGGCGGCCTCCTTCGGAGCCCGTCCTCCGGTCCCCAGGCGGCTGTCCATGGGCCTGAGTTGCGGCTCGCCGGCGCGGAAGATGATCAGCGCGAAGACCATGCCGACGGCGGCGACCCAGAAGGACAGGGTGTAGCTGTGGAAGACGGCGTTGTTGACCGTGGCCACGAGCGGGGCGATCATGGCCCCCAGGTTGACGCCCATGTAGAAGATGTTGTACCCGGCGTCCTTGAGGTGGGGCTTGTCCGCGTAGAGGTTGCCGACGAGGACGGCTATGTTGACCTTGAAGATGCCCGTGCCCAGGGCGATGAGCAGGAGGCCGACATAGAACGTGGTCACCCGGCCGGGCCCGGACACGGCCAGGCCGACGTAGCCGAGAGCCAGGAGGAACGCGCCGGCCCGGGCCGTCCGGATCTGCCCGATGACCTTGTCGCCGAGCCAGCCGCCGAGGAGCGGGACGAAATAGCAGAGGCCCAGGAAAAGCCCGTAGGTGTCGCCCTTGCGGCCGTCGGACCAGCCCAGGACCTTGTCCATGTAGAGGACGAGGATGGCCATGAGCGTGTAGAAGCCAACTCGTTCCCACATCTCGGTGAAGAAGATGAAGGCCAGGGCGCGGGGGTGTTTTTTCAGCATGGGTCCGCCTTTCGCGGGTATCCTAATAAAAAACAAAGAAGGGGTCAAACCTACGGTTGGCACACTTCCTGAATTCATCAAGATATTTCTCGGAAGCGCAACTTCGAGTCGCTCCGTTGCGCTTCCGATGGTCGCTCCTCAGAATCCGCTCCCTGAGGTAGGTTTGACCCCCTCCGGTTGACTTCGCCCGGGGCCGGAGATATATTTCGGGACTCATGGAGGAGCGATGAGTCCCAATCCTTTTCTCGGAGTTTTCCTTCACGCCCTGGGCGGGTTCGCCGCCGGGAGCTTCTACATCCCATATAAGAAGGTCCGCGGCTGGGCCTGGGAGACCTACTGGCTGACGGGCGGATTCTTCAGCTGGATCATCGCGCCTTGGGTCGTCGGGCTTCTGACCTGCCCGGACCTCATCGGGGTCCTCAGGTGGGCGTCCGCCCGGACGCTGCTCTGGACCTACCTGTTCGGCGTGATGTGGGGCATCGGCGGATTGACCTTCGGCCTGAGCATGCGCTATCTGGGGCTATCCCTGGGCATGGCCCTTTCGCTCGGGTTCTGCGCCGTCTTCGGCACGCTCGTGCCGCCCGTCTTTGAAGGCCGCATCGCCGGTCTCGTCGCGACGACCTCGGGCCGCATTGTCATCATCGGCATTGTCGTGTGCCTCACGGGCATCGCCATGTGCGGCCTGGCCGGGATGCGGAAAGAGCGGGAGCTCTCCGATGCCGAGAAAAAAGCCTCCATCGCCGAGTTCAGCTTCGTCAAGGGCGCCTGGGTCGCCGTTTTCGCCGGGATCATGAGCTCCTGCATGGCCTTCGCCTTCGCCGCCGGAAAACCCATAGCCGAAGCGGCTGTCCGGAGCGGGGCCCAACCGCTCTTCCAGAATTTCCCCGTTCTGATCGTCGCGCTTTTCGGCGGGTTCACGACGAATTTCATCTGGTGCACGGCCCTGAGCATCCGGAACAGGTCGGGGCGCGACTATCTCCGGGTCAAGGCGGCCGAACCGGTCGAGGGCGCGAAGACCGCGTCAGCGCTGCCGAGGCCGTCGCTTCTTTCCAACTACATCTTCTCGGCCCTGGCCGGGACGACCTGGTATTTCCAGTTCTTCTTCTACTGCATGGGCACGAAGAAGATGGTGAAGTACGACTTCTCCAGCTGGACGATCCACATGGCATTCATCATCACCTTCAGCAGCCTGTGGGG
>JBFYOD010000137.1:0-10865 GCA_041303965.1 Candidatus Aminicenantota bacterium | reverse complement strand
CACAGAGGAGGAGTTGTCAACCGTCTGACCGCACACACCGAAACGGTTGTTGCGCCGGGCTAGTTTTTAGCCCGTGATGCTGACGGAGAACTGGACACCCGGGGTGGCGGCGGTCATGATCTTGCTCGCCGACAAGCCGTTAGTGATCAAGCCGAAACCCGCGAGCGATATGATCGCGGCGACCACGAATATGGCCAGTTTTGTTCTGATCTTCACGATATTCTCCTCTGTTCGTTGATGTCTCATTTTTGTCTGTTCACAAGTTTAGACGTGAGGCCTAAGCAAAAGGTTTCAATTTCCTACAAATATAGTAGGATTTACCCATATCAGGCGTCGATTCAAGATCTTGTAAAGAAGCTGTGTACGGGCCGGGAGCCGCCCCAGGCCTACGTCGGCAGGAGCCGGCCGGTCCTCTCGGGGCGAACGGCTCAAGGCCGGTTATGAGGCGGGGGAGAACGGCGGTGGCACGAAAATTGCTGGCTTTTAAGAGGGAGAAATGGAGATGCCCATGACCACGACAGCACACAGAAGACGTTGGATCGCGGCATGCTTGAGTGCGATGCTTTCAGCGGCCTTCCTGCTCCACGCGGCCGCTCCGTCTATGCAGGCCGCGTATCAGTCGGAGAGCCGCGACAAGATCGAACAGCCCGAGAAGGTCATGGAAGTGACCGGGGTCAAACCCGGCATGGTCATCGGCGAGGTTGGGGCGGGCTCCGGTTACTTCACCTTCTGGCTTGCCCGCGGTGTGGGCGAAGGCGGCAAGATCTACGCGAACGACATCGACTCCTACGGCCTCTCCCGCATCGAACGGCGCATGACAGACGAGAAGGTGACAAACATCGAGACCGTGCTGGGAACGGTAGATGACCCGCGTCTCCCTATCGCCTCGCTGGACATGGTCTTCATGGTCAACGCGTTCCACGACCTGGAGAAGCCCATTGAGCTTTTGGCCAAACTCCTGCCGAGCCTCAAGCCGGACGCGATCGTGGTCATCATGGACCGTGACCCGGCCAGGTTTTCGGACTCGGCCCGCCACTTCTTGACCCGCGCCCAAGTGGAGGAGACGGTCGGCCGATCGGTCTTCGAGCTCGTCCGCGTCGAGACGTTCCTCCGCGACCACAACCTCTACATCCTCAGCGCGAGGAAGCAGGCCTGCGCATAACCGGTGCGGCCGGATCTTTTTGCCGATCGGCACTTCGGCGAGCGCCCCGCGAATTGACGGTCCCATCCGGCCGGTGATACACTTCCGACATGGTCAGGGGTGATGCGCGATCCGGAGCGGGGTCTCTTGCTGATGTGAATAAAAGGGGGTTATTTATGCAAAAAAGCGCGCTTGCCTATCTCGCTTTAGCTGTCCTTTCATCAGCGGCTGCCGCTCAAACCGTCATCGAGAATCCGGCCAAACCATCGAGCCGGAACGCCGGCCGGGTCGTGAGCCTGAAAGAGGAAATGCGGATAGAGGACACGGGAGAAGGCTTTTTCTTTAAAGCGCCTAGAGGTATCCGTGTTTCTCCCAAGGGAGATATTTTCATCGAGGATGGTCAGGGGCAGGTCCTGCAGTTCGATCCTCAAGGCCATTTCGTCCGGAATCTTTTCAAAAAGGGCCAAGGCCCGGGAGAATTACTCAGTGTTAACGATATCTGGGTCTCCTCGGATAGGTTGTACCTCCTGGGCTATCCTCAGAAAATCCTCATCTATGATTATTCGGGAAATCTGCTCAAGGAAGTCAGCCCCAAGGTAATTGGAGGTTTTGCTCGATTTATTTTTGCCGATACAAGAGGTTTTCTCTTTCAAATTGAGGGGTATCCAGACACCTCCGCTGGTACAGGCCTCAAAGACATCCCCCGGAACATCATAGAACTCACTCCGGACGGCGCCTCGCTTAGAACTGTCGGGTCATTCACAATTCCTGGATATCTTAAGTTTAATAGAGCGGGCGGATCGGAGGTTACGACCTGGAACCAACTCCTGGTTGTCGCGCTCGATGGAAACTCCTTGTTCCTCAACTATACTCCCGAATATCTGGTAGAGAATTCTGTCAGAGACAAGGGAGCGGTCGTCCGCCAATTCAAGCGGCCTTATAAGCGGGTAAAATGGAGTGGGGGTGGAGGGATCTCCATGCCGGGTGATAACGCGCCGTCCCCGCCCGAATTCTTGCCCGATATTCATGCTCTCCATGTCGTGGACGGAAAAATATGGGTTCAAACATCGACCGTCGTAGAGGGGAAGGGAATTCTGGTCGACGTATTCGACCTCGAGGGACGGTATATCGATAACTTTTTTATCCAGTCCTTAATGAAGGATCCTTCGGGCAAGCCGGGCAATATGCGCCTGACCATCGCCGGCGGATTCGCCTACTTCAGGGACAAAACCGAGGACGAACTCATCGTCATTAAAAAATGCCGGCTCGTCGGGCTCTAATCCCGGCGCCGGAGCTATCGCGGCTAGGATTTGGGATATTTTTCCAGGATGAGCCGGCCGGCGCGGAAGTCCATGTGGACGCGGTAGGGCCAGAGCAGGGGATTGCCCAGGAGACCCGCGGCGTACCGGCCTGTGATCGAATTCAGCTCCTCCATCGGGAATTCGTGCACGGTCTGCCCGTCGAAGACGAGAGGACCGAGGGCGATCGATAATCCGTCGACGCGGTTGACGTATTGGGGCCCCCCGGCCCCCTGGATGCCGGAGCGGACGATCCTGGCCGGGTCGAGCGTCGGCTTTAGATGCTCCTCGAAAAACGGGCCGTCCACGAGGTTCGCGGCCGCCGCCGAATCCAGGATGTAAAGGGCGGGGGGAGCTCCGGCCATGGAAGCCTCGATGGTCGTCGCGTCGAAGAAGTAGAGCGGGACGTCCGCCGCCACGGCTTTGCGGTCGATGTTTCCGGCGAGAAGCTCGGGACGGTCGAGCGGAAAAAGGTCCATGATCCCGGCCTCGACGTCGATCGTGACGTTGAAGCGTTTGAGGAGAGCCGTCCCGAGCAGGCCCTTCTTCAATCCCCGGAACGGATGAATGTCGGAGACCATGACCGGGACGTTCCGGAACGCGATACCTCCGAGCTCGACCTTGTCCAGCATGGAGAAGCGGACGGCGGCCGTCGCAGTTCCTACCCCCGAGGCCGTGGAGTTTCCGGTCAGGGGGAGTCCCAGTTCCTCGGCCAGCAAGGGACTGACCGTCAGGAAATCCGCGGAGGCCGAATCGATGTCGAAGAGGTATTCGCCTTTTCCGTTAAGCTTAAAAGCCAGCATGCGGATGCGGATCCGCGGGTCCTCGTTCGTAACGAGAGGGATCTTCACGCGTTCGAAGCGGCCTTCCATCTGAAAAAGCCGCTTTCCGGCGAGCCCTTGGACTTGGCCGAGCCCGTTGGTGAACCAGGAGGGGAGGGGCTTGGATTCGCGTCCATAGCGCTCTTCGGCTAGCTTGTGGATCTCGAAGAGGTCCGAGACGAGTCCCCGGTCCCAAGCCGTCCGCCACAATTGCCGCAGGGCCTCCCCGTAGAACTCGGCGGAGGGGACAGCCCGGCGGAGATGGGCGATGGCCCCATCGAGGTCGTTCCGGATGCGGCCGATCCGACCCAGGCCGAGATGGGCCTCGGGATTGTCGGGCGAGCGCGAGATCACTTTGTTGAAGATGGCCTCGGCTTCCCGGATACGCCCCGCTTTGAGGACGGCCAGGCCGCAGACGGCCAGAGTCGGCGTATCGAGGGCGGGATCGGCCAGGAGCGTGGCCGCAAGCTTATCGGCTTCCCGGAACGAGCTGTCGCGCATGAGCGCCACCAGCTTGTCCGCGTCCTGCCGCCGGGCGGAGGATCGGCCTCCCCGCGAATCGAGGGTTTGCCCAAGCAATAGAAACAGCAATAGGAGCGAAAATACGGTCCGGGCGCACTTGTTCATCTGCCACCTCATAAGGAATACGCCTCGCCCCAGCCGGGCATTTAGAGGGGACACGTTGGTCGCCCCGAGTCGCGTAACGCTCCGCCGCCTAATTCCACTTCAGCGCGTAACGTTTGACGAGAGGATTGCCCGACGCGGGATCGTTGACGATCGAGTAGAGCTTGTCGTTCCGGATCGTGACATCATCCTCGCCCTCGGGGACGAAGAAACGGGCGATGTAGAGGCCCGCGGGGTCGAAAACATCCATGGCCACCCCGCCGCGGCCGTCCGTTTCGTAGGTCCGGACATAGATCCGGCCTTTGTCGTCTGTCATGAAACCGGCAGCGGCCGGAAAGAGATCGGGAAACACGAGCTCGAGCTGGGCAGGAACGGTCGTGGGAAACCGGCTCTTGATGATCTTCTCCCGGTCTTTAGCCGTGAACTCTTGAGGGTCGTGGTCCTTGAAGACCTTCATGACGGTCTTCCCCGAGGCGTCCACGACCACGACCGCGTATTCGGTCGAAACCATCCAGGCGAGTCGGTCTTCGCCGGTCACGGCGAAGAAGAGGCGGTCGGGGATCAAATTCACGACGCGGGGCTTGAAGGGGACGGAGATGGCATGGATCGTCATGAGCGGCTTCAGATCGCGGTCGAACTTGATGAGCTCCCAAGTCTGTTTATCGCCGCTCGGCGTTTGGACGTGGGTGGCAATGAGGTTCGAGCGGCCGTCGATCGCGAGGTCGGCAAGCCTGTAGGTGCCGAACGAGGTGTCCTTCAGATGGGCGCCTTCCCGCGTGAAATAGGAAATCCGGCCGTTGAGGACGTCGGAGACGGCGAACGTTCCGTCAACCGCGGCGATGATCCCCCCGGGCCCGCTGAACTCGCCGGGCCCTTGGCCTTCCCGTCCGAAAACCCTAATGAGGTTCCCGTCGGGACCGAAGATCCGGATCCGGATGTTCTTCGGATCGACGGTGTAGATGTTCCCCGACGCGTCGACGTCGAGGCTGTTCAGGAACCCGAACCAGTAATTCTCCCGGCTCGTGTCGTTGCCGATGACCAGGTCCTCGACGAGGCTCACGGCGGCCGGCTTCCCGCCCGGTCCCGCCACGGGAGTCTTCGGGTTCCGGACGACGCGCACTCCATCTTCGGTCTTGATGTCCGCTTTTTGGGGTGGACCTGCGGTGGCTAGGAATCCCGCGGCGAACGCGGCGATACTAAGGAAGATTGTTGTTTTGATAGAGACGGCTTTCATGCGTTAGTGCTTCCCCCTGATCATGCCGATTCTGGACCCGACGAGCCGGCGTGTCAAGCCAAGATGGGGACAAACACCGGAGGATATGAGAGCGTGCAAGTACCACAGAAGCGATCGACTGAGATTCTCGGGCGGCGGCAGGCGTCTTCAATAATGGCGATGATACTGGACGGGCCGGGGCCAGCGCGGCTTGTTGACTTTCCCAGTGAAAGGAACCATAATGAAACCAAATAGCAACCATATAGGTGATCAGATGGCCACAAATTTCACTCTGAAGAACATCCCGGAAGACCTCTATAAGAAGGTCAAAGAGAGGGCGCAACGGAATAACCGGAGCATAAATGGAGAGATTATCTCCATTATTAGCGCAGCGATGGCTTCTAGGCACTCATCGGCCGACGAAATCCTTGCCAGGGCCAGAGCCTTGCGGGCTCAGACGGGCGGTTTCCTGACCGATGATTTCATCAATCAGGCCAAGAGGGAAGGCCGACCGTGATCGTCGTCGATACGAACCTCATCGCCTATCTTTTCATCGACGGGGGCCAGACCGAGCCGGCCGAACGTGTTCTTCAGAAGGATGAGGTCTGGGTCTCGCCCCTGCTCTGGCGGAGCGAACTCTGCAACGCTCTTGTCAAGTGCGTCAGGAGCGGGCTCTTCGGGTTGAATGCAGCCTTCCGGATCATGACTGAAGCGGAATCGATGATGGCCGGTAACGAATACGCCGTGGTCTCGGGAGACGTGCTGAGCCTGGCTGCCTCTTCGGCCTGCTCGGCCTATGATGCTGAATTCGTCGTCCTGGCCCGTGAGCTGGGCGTCCCCTTGGTCACGTCGGACAAGCAGCTTCTGGAGAGCTTTCCGGAGACGGCCGTCTCGCCGGCGCGATTTCTCGCGCGCTAAGATCGTCCCTTCCCGTAGGATCGCTCCCTATTTCAGCCAGCCGTCGAGGAGCGCCTTCTGCTGGGGCGTCGGGTTCGCGAGCGCGGTGATGCGGAAGCTCCGCTCGGTCTTTTTCCCGAGCGTGACCTCGGTCTCGCGCACCGTGCCGCGCCTCGAGTAGAGGACCTTGACCTTGTCGCCGGGCTTGCGGGTGTTGATCGTCCCGGCGAGCGAGCGCTGGGTGACGCGGGCGCCGTCGAGGGCCAGGATCTCGTCCTGGATGGTCAACCCGGCGAGAGAGGCGGGTGAATCGGGCTCGACCGACGAGACGGCCGGGCTACCGTTCTGGTCCTGGGTCGAGGCGCCGAACCAAGGGCCGGGCGCCGGCCGCGGCTCGCTGTCGATCGACAAACCGGCGTAGCCGAGGTACTTGGCATAGTCCCATTCCTTGACGGTCGCGGCGTAGACGTCGAAGATCTCGTCGAGAGGGACGCCGGCCGCCCGCTCGCAAACCTCGCGGAACTCGCGGTCGGTGAATCCGCGTTTCTTTTCCTTGTAAAAAGTCCGGTAAAGCGTTCGCATGACGTCGTCGAGCGATGAGCGGCCCTTCGACGCCTCGCGGATCTTGAGGTCGAGGAGGAGCCCCAGCCCGGCGCCGATGTCGTAATAGGAGATCGTCGTGTTGGCCGAGTGCTCGCCGCGGCTGAAGAAGTTCGTCCAGGTGTCGAAGCTCGAGGCCGTGGCGGGCTGGTGGCGGCGGCCCGGGGCGTTCTCGTAGTTGGCGATGGTCGAGCCGAGCCGCTCGAGGACCTCGTCGCGGGTCATCAGGCCGGCCCGGTCGAGGAGGATGTACTCGTAGTAGACCGTCAGGCCCTCTGAGACCCAGAGCATGTTCGTGTAGTTCTCGCGATCGTAGTCGAAGGGGCCGAGGGCGATGGGCCGGATCGACTTGACGTTGAAAAGATGGAAATATTCGTGGGCGATGAAGCTCAGCCAGCCCTTGTAGGCCTGGGGATTCGTGAGCGAGGCGGGGTTGAGCGTGACGGCCGTCGAGTTCAGATGCTCGAGACCGCCGCCGCCGGGGCCGATGATGAGGAATGTGTAGTGGCGGTAGGGAAGCTCGCCCATGAGCGCGGCCGCCGCCTCGACGATCTTCTTCAGGTCGCCCGTGAACTTCGCCCGGTCCGCCGTGCCGAGGTCGTAGGCGGCGACGGTGTGAGGCAGGCCGGCGGCCTCGAACGTCAGGATCTCCTGGTTGCCGATGAGGATCGGACAGTCGTAGAGGGTGTCGAAGTCCGGCGCGCTGAACGTGTTGGCGCGCCCCGCGACCGGATCGAGGCCGGTCGAGACGCTCTTCCAGTCGGGGTGGGGGAGGATGGTGACGGCCACGGCGTCCTTGAGCCGGCCGGCGACGTGCATGAAGAGGCCCGTAGGAGTGATGAAGCCGCCGTCGTCGCCGAGGTAGCTGTCGGCACAGAAGCGGGTGAAGGCGTAGACGTCGTAGCTCACGACGATCGACGCGGCCTTGCCGGAACGGACGCGCCAGGTGTTCTTGGCCGTCTTTTCCCAGGCGAGGGGACGGTTCGCGCCGTCCTCGGCCTTGAAGTCCTTGACGTTCTTGGCGTAGTCCATGATCCGGTAGTAGCCCGGCGTCCAGGCCGGCATCTTGAAGTCCTGGGTCTCGCCCTTGAGGCCGTCGACGCGGAAGACGACGTGATAGTAGTGGGCCGTCGGCCGCTCCATGGACACGGTGATGGACATGGCCGGAACGGCGGCGCGGGGCTGGGCTTGGGGGAGGCAGGGTGACGCGGCGATGATCAGGACGATGAATATGAGGGCCGAGCGGGACGCGAAGTTTCGAGATATTGCCTTCATCATTGTTCCTCCTGAAGGGCGGATCCAAGCCGGGTGCCCGGGGCGAGTCCGGCGGGCTGGTGATTGATATACCGCAGGCGCCGAGGCGAGTCAACTGATGACGCCGGGCCGCGTCCGGGACGCGGGATTGACGTCCGTGTCGAACGCCGCTTATGATGTCCGTGATCGATAGCGACGGGGAATTTCCCGGGAGGTCGTCATGGAAAACAAATCAGCCGTGGAACGATACCTGCGGACCGTTCTTGTGATCAACGGGATCGGGGATATCGCGCTTGGGGCCCTGATGATATTGCTGCCCGGACAGCTGGCGCGGATGTTGAATTTCAGTATGAACGAGGAAATCGTCTATTTAACGGGCGGCTGGGGGACCGCCTCGATGTCTTTCGGCGTGATGCGCCTCTTCGCCGGGATCGGCGCCCGGCCGGAGGTCCGCTGGTTCGTGGCGGCGTTCGGACTCTTCGAGGGTGTCCTGCTGGCTTCGTTCGGCCTGGCCGTCATGGCGCTGACGCCGCTGACGTTTCAGCAAGTTTCGCTGTCCTCGCTTTTCGCCCTTGCTTTCTCCCTGGCCTACGGAATCGCGTTCCTATTGCGCGGGAGATCGAACCGGCCTGTTTGATCCTATCTAACATCTTGTCCGCTTGAAAGATGAAGGCGGGCGCCCCTAGATCCTTGCTCCAAGTCGCAGGCCGAAGCACGCCCCGCTTACGGCAGGCGCGGTACCCGAGCATGCGCACGAAGCTTATTCAAATATTCGTTTATGACTGTTTCCAGCTTGCCGGAGAACGTGAAGCTCGAATCAAGTCCCAGCACCGATCCCACGACCAAGCCGGAGAGCGCGCCGACGGCCCCGGCGTATGCCCCTGCGATCAGCCCAGTCGAGTTGCCCAACACGTCTTCGTCCTCGTTAGCATTACCCCAGAGAGCTCCGCCCACGGCGCCGATCAGAAATCCGTAAAGGGCCCCTTTCCCTGCCAGGGATCTTTTGACGATGCGCACGGTCTTGACGCTGGCAAGGTCGATAGATTCGTCCCGTCCATAGCTTAACAGAAGAAGCGATTCCCGCTTGACGGCGATGAGCTCGCCGCTGACCTGGCTCCCGTCGAGCCGGGTGATGATGAGGTTGGCGCCCCGCCTCTCTTTGGCCGAAAGGCCGGCCGGGATGACAAGGAGCAAGACGATCAGGCTCGGAGCGATGAGCTTTCCGCAAACATGTTTCATGTGATCCCCTCGATTCCCCATCATAATATCTCAATAGGAACATGAGGTTGTCAACGTTTCGTCAAGAGGCTGTCAAGAGATTGTCAATATTACGGCTGGCGACCCTAGATCCTCACTCCAAGCCGCAGGCCGAAGAACGCCCCGCTTCCGTTTATCGGAAGGCTGGGGAGCGAGACCTCGGTCAAGCGCACGATGCCGAACGGCGGCGGGGAAACGATGTCTTCGAAGAATTCAGTGGTTCCCGAGCTGACTACTCCGGAGAAGCTCGTCTCCATGAAGCGGTAACCGACGAAAAATCCCAGGGACAAGGCCGGAACGATACAATAGTCATAGCCGGCTTGAAGCCGCCCGGAGAAAGCGACTTTTTGGATCGCTGGGAGCGTGAATTCATTCCCGATGGTGTACGGGTGCGTTTCGCCTCTGACCCAGGCCGGACCGACCGCCGCCCCGATCTCGATAACGTGGCGCCGGTTGATCGAGGGCGAGAGAGGATGGTAGGCCAGACCCAGGAGAAAAGAGGTGAAGCGGGCCTTATAGCGGTGATAAAAGTCGCTCCTGTAGGTTTTGTCGTCGACGCTTGAGGTGAATCCCATTTGGCCGACCCAACTGCTCGAACTGGTGCTGTGGACGGAGAATTCAACCTCCGCCGACCAATGGTCCGCCCACTCATAGGCCACGCTGACAGGGCCCAATAAAATGGCATAGCCTCCCGTGCTGGACCACTCGCTGAAAGCCACGGGATAGGGGCCCGCTTCGGGGGGAGCCTCTTCCGGAAAACCGAACAAGCCGTCCCCATAAATAGTGGCTGCATTCCCGGGGCGGTACACCGCCGATAGGCTGAGCTTGAATCGCGGCCCGCGCTGAGGACGGGACCGGCTCGGAGCCGGGGCGCCGGGGCTGACGGAGCCGGCGCGCGGCGCCGGCTCCGGCTTTTTCTCCGACGAAACCACGATATCCGGCAGGCGTCCTTCCCGGGAATGCGCCCGCAGCCGGTCCCAATAGGCGGCGACGACATCTTCCTGTTCGCCGGCGACCGTGAAGCTCGAATCAACTCCTAGCACCGATCCCGCGACCAAGCCGGAGAGGGCGCCGATGGCTCCGAATATCGCCCCCCCCATAAGGGCGCCCTTTGCTTGGCTATTGGACCATTCCTCGAACATCCAGCTCAGGCCCAGGGCTACGCCGGTCGCGGCGCCGACAGCGCCTCCGATGCCGCTGAGAATTCCCGCCCGGGACTTTTTCACGATCCGCACCGTTTTTATGTCGGTGAGGTCTACGGATTCGTCTCTTCCGACGTTGTTCAGAAGAAGAAGCGAATCCCGCTTGACAGCGATGAGCTCGCCGCTGACCTGGCTCCCGTCGAGCCGGGTGACGACGATGCTGGCTCCCCGTCTCTCTTTGGCCGATAGGTCGGCCGGGAGAACGAGGAACGAGACGGCGAGGGCCGAAGCAATGAGCCGCGCGGTCATCGTTTTCATCGGTTACCCCTCCTCTCAGTGTCACGATTTTCCGACAAGACTATGGGCTTGTCAATATCTTGCCTTCATGTTGTCAAAAGACCGTCAAGATAGCCGTTTGACAGCCGAGGGCGGGCGCCGATAGAATGGGCCTCGCTCATGGACCAGTCGGACAAGGCGGCGAATTACCAGAAGCTGACGGCTTTCGCCCTGGAGCTGGGCTTCGATCTGTTCGGGGTCGCCGACGTCGTTGGGATGCGCGGGGAATTCCTGCTCGAGCCGGAAACAAGCGGCAGGTTCGACCTGGCCGTCTCCCTCGGC
>JBFYOD010000136.1:0-8249 GCA_041303965.1 Candidatus Aminicenantota bacterium | reverse complement strand
GGTCCGGTCCGTCGGCTTGGTGTTCTTGTCGTTCGCGCAGGCCGCGCAGAGGCCCCGGACCTCGACGTGGGCGGATTCGACGCATCCCAGAGCCCGGGCCGCCGACGGGACCTTCAGAGAGTCGAGCTTCGGGTCGGTGAAGTCGCGGGTCAGGCCGCACCGGGTGCATATAAAATGGTGGTGGGGCGTGATGTTGGCGTCGAAACGGGCCCGGTCGGGGAGGGGCCGCAGTGTCGAAACCAGCCCCAATTCCCGGAAAAGATCCAATGTCCGGTAGACGGTGTCGAGGGACACGCCGGGCATCTTTTTGCGGACGTTGCGATAGATCGTTTCGAGGGCGGGGTGGTCGTCCGTCCGGGCCGTTTCCCGGTAGATCTCGAGGCGCTGCGGGGTCATCTTCACCCTGGCGCTCCGGACCACGGCTTTGAAGTGTCCAAGCATCTTTTTGAGTTCGGCCGGGCTGCGTGTCATCGGGCGATATCTTCAAATAAGAAAAATTCTTAAGTAAGAATATACTACTAACAGGACGTCTTGTCAAGCCCCTTTTTGACCGGATCGCGGCTCCGGCCTTTTACGCCTTCAGTCGGAATTCCCAGACGCACCAGGCCTCGTCGGGCTTCCGATCGGGAGGGCACGAAAGGCAAGTCGTTTCGATCCGCTCGTCGATCGTCCGGGCGAAGCCGGAGTATTCGACGATGCCGACGGATTTGCAGGGAAAGTCGGGCAGGCCCTGCCGTCTCCGGGCTTCCTGGACGCGGCAGGCCGTCATCCGGAATACGCAGTGAGTCGCGCTCTGCTCGACGACCACCTGCTCGTTGACCCGGGCGTAGAGCCGGTAGCCGAGGGCCCGGACCAGGGCCGCGATGCCGCCGCCCGGCGCCATTCCCAGGCGTTTCATGATCCGCTTGGCCTCGATGACGGTGAAGCCCCTCCAGGCCTCCCTGTCCAGGTCCATGGCCGCTTCCATCCCGTAGCGCTCCTCGGCGGCCCTGAACCAGAGCCCATCGTGGGCCAGCCAGTTGAGAGCCCCGTCCCGGAGCAGGCCGAGAAGTTCTTCCTTGGAGATATCCTTCAAGTTCTCCATCAATTTGCCCCCTTCGATCAGACACCGTCGCCGGAGTATTTCGTCAGGAGCTTTTTCCGGAGCTCGCGGTAGAGCTTGACCAGCTTTTCCATCCGCGAGATCGTCAGATCGGTCAGATATTTCGCCGCGCCGGCGGGGTCGGCCTTCACGAGTTCTTGGGCCTTGGCATCGACAGCCGCCTGCTCGGCGAAAAAGCCGCTCTCCACCGGGTCGCGGGCCGCCCTCAGGTCCTTGACGGCCGGCTGCCAGCGCAGGAGCATCAGCTTCTCGACGAAATCGACCGCCCAGCGGGCCGAGTCCTCGCTGAATTCGCGGTAGTCGTACGATTGGTAGAGCGGCGAAACGGCCGTGACGCCGGCATAGACCGGGACGTACGGGCTGACGAAGGGGTTGTCGACATAGAACCAATAGACGCCGCCGACCGCGTCGGGAAGCCAAGACCGAAGCTGGGCGACCATGCCGTAACCCTGAGTGGCGATCGTCCGGTGATGGCGGATGCCGAGCACCCGTTCCATTTCCGGAGAAATGAACGGCGAGGCCATCGGGCTCTTTTCGGATTTGCCGCCGCCGGCCGGGACCATCCAGGCCGGGTCCCAGGTCATGTCGTAGATCGTGTTCTCGAAAGCGGAGCGCTGGAAGGCGATGACGTCCTGGACCGAGATCTTTTTCTCCGGCTTCACCGATAGAGGATAGAACGCGGCTCCCTCGATGGGCTGGGCGTAGAGCGTCCCCGGGCCGGCCGCGTCGTTCAGCGCGCGCTTGGGCCAGGCCTTGAATGACGGGGCCAGCGTGCTATAGATGAGCCACATCCGGCTGAGGTTGCCTTCCCGGATCGCCGGGGCGTAGGCTTCCTGCCAGACGAACGGCCGGCCGCTCTTCGGGTCGTACCAGCCCCGGTCGATTGCCTCCCGCATGTAGTTCGGCGAGGCCAGGACTTCAGGGTTCTTGAGGTCGACCTCGCGTATGCGAAAATAATTGGCGATGACGACGGCATGGTCGTCCGGGATGCGGCGCGCCGCCCAGATGGCGCCCGGCTTGCCGCTCTCCGGCGTCCACTCCGTGCCGACGCTGCAGATCTCCATGACCCAGAGCTCGCGCGGGTCGGCGATGCACAGGGCCTCGGACCCGCCGCACGAAGGGAGGAAACCGTACTTCTCCACGAGTCCGGCGATGAGGCGGAGCGCTTCCCGGGCCGTCGAGCAGCGCTCCAGGGCGAAGACCTGGGCCTGCTCGATGGTCATGATCTGGCGGGTGATGCCCTCGACGAAGGGGACGTCGAGCTCGGCCCGCTGGGAGCAGGTGCTCTCGCCGATGGCCAGCTGCTTCTCGTTCATCTGGGAGTAGCCCGTATGGAAATAGGTGTAGGTCTTTTCGACCTGCGGGATCGTCCCGATGACCTTTCCGAAGTCGCCGAGGGGGAGAGTCTTGCGGTCGTCCTCGGCGCCGAAGTAGACCATGCCCCAGTGGACCGGGGCCATGGCCCCCTTGGGATAGGTCCGTCCGGGGATGACCTGGAGCCGGCACTCGGAGCAGCAGTCGGTGTGGGAGGTGATGACCGAGCCGTCGACGGTGGCGTTCTTGCCGACCCCGATCACCGTGCAACCCTCCTGCTTGTAGCTGTTCGCCGGGAGCGTGGCTGCGACGATGAACGCGCAGGATAACAGGAGCGCGCCGGCGAAGGTGATCGCGCCGATCATAATGCCGAAGGTGCGTTTTTTGGCCATCATGTCCTCCTCCTAGCTATTCCGAAAACAACACGATCCAGATATTTCCCAGAATTGTAGCTACGAGCCGCTCCGCCACAATTCTGCCGGTCGCTCCTATGACTCCGCTCCCTGCCGTAGGTTTGACCCCTTCTTATTTGATAGGCGCCAGGATGACCGCCGCGCCGCCCCCCGGGGCGAGATGGACGGCGAGCTTGTCCGTGGCGGTGACGCGCCTCTTGGAGATCTCGAGGCTCGTCGCGGCCTTGTCCGCGTCCGGGCCGTCGGCGAAGATCTGGGCCTCGTATTCGCCTGTCCCGAGGAAATCGAGCGTCAGCTCGATATCCCGCGCGTCCCCGTTCGTCATCGCGCCCAGGTACCAGCTATCACCGCTTTGCCTGGCGATGGCCACGAATTTCCCCGGTTCGCCGCCGAGCACGCGGGTGTCGTCCCACACCACCGGAACCCGTTCGATGAACTCGAGGCCCGGCTGGCCCTCGTAGGCCTCGGGATAATCGGAGACCATGACGAGCGGGCTTTCGTAGACGACGTACATGGCCAGCTGGTGGGCCCGCGTCCCCTGCGACATCGGCGCGACGTCGAGCGCTTTGAACTCGCCCCGGGCCGCGTTGCGCATGGCTCCCGGCGTGAAGTCCATCGGCCCGGTCAGCATCCGCGTGAAGGGGATGGTCACGTCATATTCGGGCGTCACCCGCTCGCTCCACTTGCTGTACTCCATGCCCATGACCCCTTCCCGGGTGAGAAGATTCGGATATGCCCGGCGCAACCCGGTCGGCTTGTAGGCGCCGTGAAAATCCACGGTCAAATGATGCTCGGCGGCCTTCCTGACGACCTTTTCGTAGTAGTTGACCATCTCCTGATCGTCGCGGTTCATGTAATCGACCTTGATCCCGGCCGCGCCCCATTTTTCATAGAGCGCCATGGCCTCGTCCAGGTGGCGGTCGAGGGCCTGCCATTCGACCCAGAGGAGGACCGCGACGCCCTTGGCCTTGCCGTGGGCGATGATGCCGGGGATGTCGACTTCGGGGACGTATCTCAGGATGTCCTCGATGCGCCCGTCGGGCGAGATCGGGGCCCAGCCGGCGTCGACCAGCATGTACTCGAACTTGCGGGCGGCGGCGAAGTCGATGTAGTGCTTCATCGTCGCCGTGTTCATGCCCGGCTTGAAGGCGACATTCGTGGCGTAGCTCCCGGACCACCAGTCCCAGGCCGCCTTGCCCGGCTTGATCCAGGAAGTGCTGGCCAGGACGCAGGGCGCGCTCAAGTTCAGGACGAGGTAGTTCGTTTCGATGAGCCGTCCGGGCGTCGACGCGACCATCAGGACGCGCCAGGGCGTGGCCTTGGGCGTCGTCCCGACGACGGGCTCGTCGGCTTTCCGCTTGGGCGGGCTCGAGAGCCTGCATGTTAAGGCGTTGGGGATGCCCGGGACGCCGCCTACGTACATGCCCGCGTAGTCCGTCAGGTCGGCCTCAAGAAGCGCCGCCCAGATCCCGCCTGGCATCTCGACGAGGAGGGGCAGGTTCACGATCGAGGCCGGCTTGATGTCACGCAGGGCGACCTTCGCATATTCGCCTTCGTTATGGGTGTTGAAGCGGCCCATGTTGAGGGCGTAGGCGGATGCTTCGCCCGCAAAATAAAAGTTCGTGTTCTCCGCGGCCAGCGTGAAATCGCCGATCGCTTCCTGTTTCGGCAGGACGTAACGGAACGCGACGCCTTCGTCATAGGCGCGGAGAACGATGTCCACGAGCCGGTTGGGAGCGTTCTTTTCGCGCAAAGAAACGGTCAACTCGTTGTATCGGTCGGGGACCACCCGCTTGGTCCCGAAGGCGTTCTCCCAATCGGAATCGTGCGACCGCTTGTCGGTCGACACGACCTCGAGGTCCTTTTCGAGAGGGTCGGCGCCTTGGATGTCGAGCCCGAGCGGCGAATCGGCCAGGACGGACGATCCCTTGTAGGTCACGCGATAATAGGCCCGCTCGCCGGTGAGGTAGGGCTGGGGCTTGGCTTCGAGCGAGAGCGCGATGGCCAGGTTCCCGTTGGGCGAAGTGACGGCCAGGGACTCGCTCCCGGCGTCTTTTGCCGGGACACACGACAAGCCGAGGGCGATGACCGATGACAGGATGATCAGCTTCCGCAAGGATTTCATCGATGTCCTCCTGATCCGTCTGGTGATCCGAGTATATACCAACATTCATCCGGCGAAGCAATGTTCTTGGCAGGTTCGCCCGGCGAAATAGCTGGAGAAATTCGGAAATAGATATTGTATCCCGGAACTAAAAAGAAAGCTTGAGGCCGAGCGACGCGGCCAGGGCGTAAAGATGGAGAATGTTCTGCAGGGTGGGGTCGGTATCGCGGATGGGATCGGTCCTCGGCAGGGTCTCGACCCATGTTTTGACCATGTTGTAACGGACGTTCCCCGTGATGGCCAGACGCGAAGAGAGCCGAACGTCGAGCCCGCCCCCGAGCTGAAGGGCCATGCGGTCGACGAAGTCCAGCTCGGGTGGGCCGACGACCGGGTCGTCCGGCGAGTAGCCGATGAAATAGAACCCGACGCCCACGATCGCGTAGGGACGCAGGAGCCCGCGGCCGGTCAGATAGAAAAGGCAGTTGAACAAAAGAGCGTTCGTTCTCATCTCTCCGGGAGTAAGGCCTTCTGCTCCTTCATTGACGGGGACGTCGTATTTCTCGAAGAGGACTTCGAGCCCGAACCTCGGGGAGGGCTGCCAGAGGATGCCGCCGCCGTACCGAAGTCCGTGACCGTACCCTTTTTCCGTGACGAACGCCGCCCCGGCGTTCAATCCGACCGAAAGGGACTTTCCGTCCTCCGCGCGGCCGGGCCGCGGCGCGAGAAGGAACACCGCGGCGAGGGTCAGGGCCGGGATCAGTGTCAAGATCCGCTTCAGGCTCTTGCTTTTCATAATGTCGCTCCTCCTCAGAATTGGCAGGTCACGAAGGCCCGGATTTCGAAGACCCGTCGCTCGCCCGGCTCCTGGTCCTCGAATTTGATATTCCGCTCGCAGTATTCGATCTGCAGCCCCGCCCCGAGCTTCCTCCAGACCGGGATCCTCGCCTGGCCCTGGAAGATGTCCCAGGACTCGGACCCTTTCTGGCCCTGCAAGGTGAAAAGCCCGTAGTGACGCCAGGTCGCGGAGAGGTATTCGAAGCGCCGGGAACCGAAGCCCGCCTCCGCTCCCGCCAGCCAGCCCGTCCCGTAATTGTATTCTCGCCTCTCGGGGCCCTTGTAATAGAAGTCGTCCGTGCCGCCGAGCACCAGCCAACCGAGGCGGGCGGCTAACTTCAGCTGGGTCTTCGCGGATAGGACGTGGAGAGAAGTCAAGCCGCCGGCGATGGACGAACTGCCGAGCCGCAGGGTGTCGATACCGTAGTACTCGTAATACTGATAGACGCCGAGGTCGTGCGAGGAACCGCCTGTCGACGGGAGGTCCTTGGCGGTGAGAACGCCGGCGATCGAAAGGGACAGATGGGGCCTGTCCGGCCCCCAACGCAGGCGGCCCTGGACCGTAAAGAGGTCGAAAGGCCTTCCGCCCCATCCTTTGCCGGCCGAGTCGCCGTAGTTGAGAGTGAAGGCGACGAGGGGGACCGCTTTCGCGCCTTCGAGCGAGGCGCTTCGCAGGATGACAGGCCCCGCCAGGAGGATCTCGCCGTGGAGCGGGGTCTCGTCGTCCGGGCGGCCGGGAGCCCCGGAGACGCTGTCGTCGCGGCCGTTGAGGAGCCGGTTGAGGGCGCCGACCGGATCGAAAATCGCCCCGACCGCCTCCCGCCAGATCCGCCCGACGCCGCGGGCCTCCCTTTTCCTTACCAGGGCGGAGAAGCGGTAGCCGATCTCGCCGTAAACGATGCCTCCGTACGTCGTCGTGACCAGGTCGTTGATGCTGGGCCTGAACTTTTCCATCACTGTTTCCCACATCAGGCTGCCGCCGAACGCGCAGAGGGATGCCCCCCAGTAGCCGAGCCCATTGGCCCGGCCGGCCGAGTAATAAAGATAACCGTGATAGGGGTGATGATAGAAATTGACGAAATACCGGCTTTGGTCCCACTCGAAGCCGTCGCGGAAGTTGTCGCGCATCGTCTCCCAGCTGATGTAGGCGTAGTGCGCATCCCCGGCGTAGTGGAGGAACGCCCAGACGCCGAGGTTGATGCCTGCGACCTCGGCCGCCGCGAGCCAGGGCCTCGGGTGAAAGGCCCGCGCCTGCGGCGCCGGCGGCGTGAAGCCGGGCCAGGACGGCGAAAGAGGCAGCGGGGACTCGACCAAGACGCGGGTTGCGGACGGAGCGACATCCGCCGGAAGCCGGGAAGAGAGGGAGAACGAGCGGATGAGGTATGAGGTTAAGATAGTGCTTTCCCCAGGGACGCTTCCGGCGATCGCGTTCCCGAGAAACAAGCCCATCATGATCATGGCCGCCGTCAATTTCGATCCGGTCATCTTTGGTCTCCCATCAAGGCGTTCATCTTGGCCACAATATGCCTGGGGAGCGGCCGGCAGTTGTCAAGAAGATGTTAAGATTTTGTCAAATTATCATTTTCTCGCCCAGGCCAGGCGATGCGGCATGGGTGGCGGCAGGGGTCGGCTCGAAAAATCCCGGAAGCCGGCGTCCGCGAGCCAGCCCTCGAGGTCTTCGTCCGAAAAGACCCAACCGTTGTCGGTCGTCAGGGCCATATTGACGCTGAAGAGGGCCGAGAATTTCGGCCGGGTCCGGCTCGCGTCCGTCATCATGTCCAGGACGTAGACCAGGCCGCCGGGGGTCAGGGCCTCGTAGGCGCGCCGAAGGAGGTCGCGGACCGCTTCCTCTTTTTCTTGATGGAGCACGCCGAAGAAGAGAACGGCGTCGTTCCCGCCGGGGAAAGAAACGGTGTGGTAGTCTCCGGCCAGCGTTTTGACCCGCCCGCTCATGCCGGCCTGGCCGATGAGCGCCGCGGCGGTCTTGACCACCTCGGGAAGGTCGATGACGGTGCATTCGATACCGGGATAGGCCTGGGCAATGAGCGCCGAGTAGGTCCCCGGGCCGCCGCCGACATCGAGGAGCTTCCGGCACTTCGCGAGGTCGAGGAGAGGCACGACGGCCCGGCCGATCCCAAGGGCCCGGCCATGCATGGCCAGGACGAAGGTCCGGGTGCGCTCTTCGTCCTCGCCGAGGTGCGTCTCCGGCCGCTCGACGGGCTTTCCGCTAACGGCCATCTCTTTGAGCCGGCCCCAAGCGCCGTAGACATCGCGGTTGTAGCGGATGGCCCCGCTCAAGTCGGCCGGCGAATCCGGGACGAGGAATAGGGCCGCTTCGGGGCTGTTCCGGTAGATCCCGTCTTGCTTCTCGAGGAGTCCGAGGGCGACACAGGCGTCGAGCAGGATGCGGCCGCCGCGCCGGTCCAGGCCGCAGGCCTTGACGACCGTATCCAGGTCGGCTTGGCCGCGTTCGGCCAGCTTC
>JBFYOD010000135.1:0-3411 GCA_041303965.1 Candidatus Aminicenantota bacterium | reverse complement strand
GGTCAAACCTATTTTTTACGCATTTCTGCGTAAAAAATAGGTTTGACCCCATCTTATCCCCCTCTTTACTTGTTCGGCTCGGCGGGCAATAATGTCCGCGCCGACTTCGGAAAAATGAAGGAGAGCCATCCGATGAAACGAACATCCCGCCTGCTTGTCCTGACCCTGGCCGCGTGCGCCCTCGCGTTCGCGGCGTTCGCACCGCTCGCGGCCCCCCTCGCCGCCGAGGAGAAAATGGTCCTCACGCCCAAGCCCGCCCCCGAGCCGCGCATCAACGGCGCCCGGATCTTCGGGGTCAGGCCGGGATCGCCCTTCCTCTTCACCATCCCGGCTACGGGCGAGCGGCCGATGACCTTCGCCGTCGAGGGCCTGCCCGACGGCCTCACGCTCGACACCGCCACCGGGCGGATCACGGGGACGCTCGCCGCCCGCGGCGAATTCCCCGTCACATTCAAGGCCACGAACCGCCTCGGCACGATCGACCGCGGCTTCAAGATCGTCTGCGGCGACACCTTGGCCCTCACCCCGCACATGGGCTGGAACAGCTGGTACGTCTGGGAGAACCACGTCACCGACGCGATCATGCGCGCCGCCGCCGACGCCATGGTCTCGAGCGGCATGATCGACCACGGCTACCAGTACGTCAACATCGACGACTGCTGGTCGATCCGGCCGGACGCGAAGGACCCGTCCCTCCTGGGCGAGCCCCGCGACGCCATGGGCATGATCAACTCCAACGGGCGCTTCCCCGACATGAAGGGCCTCACCGACTACATTCACGCCCAAGGCCTCAAGGCCGGCATCTACACCTCGCCCGGGCCTTACACCTGCGCCGGGCACGTCGCGGCCTGGCAGCACGAGGAGCAGGACGTCCGCCGCTTCGTCGAGTGGGGCTACGACTTCCTGAAGTACGACTGGTGCTCCTACAACGGCATGGCCAAGGACAAGAGCGTCGAGGAGCTCCAGAAGCCTTACCGGCTCGCGAGCGCCATCCTGGCCAAGCAGCCGCGCGACATCGTTCTCAACCTCTGCCAATACGGCATGGGCAATGTCTGGGAATGGGGCGCCGATGTCGGGGGCAACAGCTGGCGGACCGCCGGCGACCTGGGCGGCTCGTTCGAGGGCATCCCGGCCGCGCTCTTCCGCGACGGCTTCGACGTCTACTCCGCAAACGAGCTCCACCGCTACGGCGGCCCGGGGCATTGGAACGACCCGGACTACCTGCTGCTCGGATACCTGAGCGACTGGAAGGGCGGCACGGCCATGACCCCGCTCACGCCGAACGAGCAGTACGCCCACGTTTCGCTCTGGGCGCTCGTCGCGGCGCCGCTCATCTTCAGCGGCGACATCACCCGCCTCGACGACTTCACGCTGGGCCTGCTGACGAACGACGAGGTCATCGACGTCGACCAGGACCCGCTCGGAAAGCCGGGAAAGCGCGTCGCCAAGAACGGCGACCTCGAAGTCTGGGTCAGGGAGCTCGAGAACGGGTCCAAGGCCATCGGGCTTTTCAACCGCGGCGAAGGCCTGGCCGAAGTCACCGCCCTCTGGGCCGACGTCGGCGTCCAGGGCGGGCAGAGGGTCCGCGATCTCTGGCGCCAGAAGGACCTCGGGGTCCACAAAGACTCCTTCACGGCATTCGTCGCCCGCCATGGCGTCGTCATGGTCCGGATGTGGCCGGAGGGAATTTAGCGGCCGCTGCCGATCGGGTACTCCTTGCTGACCGCGACCGGGAGCCGGCCGGAGGGTTTGAGCTCGCCCTTGAGGGCTTTGATGAACGAATCGAAATAGACGGCCTGGTTCCCGAACCAGCCGCGTTCGCCGTAGCCCACAAGAAACGCGCCGACCGTCGGTATCTTGCGGATGAGATGCGGATTGCCGTAGGACATGGCCACGACGGCGTTGGGCTTGGCGGCAATGACCTTCAGGAGGAAGGCCAGGTCGGCTTCGCGCAACGGCGCCGCGTCGCCCATCCTGTTCCTCGGGACGAAAAGCGACAGGACGACGAGGTCGGCGCCGGCGACCGCCTTCATGGCGGTCTCGTAATAGCCCGCGTCCATGTCGGGGCGCAGGGTGAAGCTCGGCGTCCCGGGGAAGGCGGCGGCGAGTTTCGCCGAAAGGGCCGCCGGCATGGGATCGCCGTCGAGCTTTTGGACATTGACGTTGACGAGCTTGGGCGCGGGGCCGCCCGGGGCGACGGCATTGAGCGGCAGGACCTTGTCGTTCTTGAGAAGGGTCAGCGACTTGTCGGCGACCTCCTGGACGATGGCCTGATGGGCCGCTGTGCCGACCGACTCCCCGACCCGCGACTCGTCGACGAAGCGGTTCTCGTGGAGGCCGAGCCGGGCTTTCAAGGTCAGGATCTTGCGGGCGGCCTCGACGACCCGGCTTTCGGGGATGCGTCCCGAACGGACCGCGGCGGCCAGGGCGGCGATCGCCGCGGCTGGGTTCTTCGGCTTGAGGATGACGTCGTGGCCGGCCTCGAAGGCCTTGACGGCCACGTCCTCGGCGCCGAAGCGGTTGATGACGTTGTCGTACCAGAGGTCGTCCGAGGTCACGACGCCCTTGAAGCCGAGCTTGCCCTTGAGCCAATCCGTGACCAGTTTCTTTTCGACGCTCGCCGGGAGCTCGGAGCCGCCGGTGACGGAGGGCACGGCGATGTGCTCGGTCATGACGAAATCGACGCCGGCGTCGATGCCGTGCTTGAAGGCCCGGAACTCCTGGGCCTCGACGTCTTTCGCGGGCTTATTGATCCAGGCCCAGCCGGGGTTGGTGGGCATCGTCTCGACGTCGCCGCGGCCGGGGAAGTGCTTGGCCGAGGTCAGCATGCCGTTGTCGTGGTAGCCGCGGACATAGGCCCTGACCATGCGCCCTAGCAGGGCCAGGTCGCCGCCGAAGGAGCGGACGCTCTCGGCCGGGTTGTCGGGGCGCCAGGCGATGTCGACGACGGGCGTGTAGGTCAGATGGATGCCCATGGCCCGGCCCTCGACGGCGGCAGCCGAGGCCGCCCGGTACATGAGGTCCTCGGAGCGGGCGGCGGCGAAGGCCATGTTGGCCGGGTATTCGCTCGCGCCCGTCACCTGCTGGCCCGGGCCACCCTCGAAGTCGGCGGAGATAAGGAGCGGGATATCGGCCGCTTTCTGCAAGCGGTTGAGGAGATCGGCGACGTCGCGCGGCGTCCCGCCGTAGAGGACGAACATGCCCAAGCCTTGGTCGCGGGCGAGAGCGAGCCAGGCGGCGAGCCGCGGATCGTCCGCGGCGATGTAGCCGCCGGTGACGTCCGAACAGACGATCTGGCCGATCTTATTTTCGAGCGTCAGGCCGGCCAGGGTCGTATCGACCCAGGCGGCGGCCTTATCGGTCAGGGTCTTGGCCAAGGCGGGAGTTGTCTGCGCCGAGGCGGGGAAAGGA
>JBFYOD010000134.1:0-3452 GCA_041303965.1 Candidatus Aminicenantota bacterium | reverse complement strand
CAACGCCCCCGGGAAGCAGGCCGTCCGTCTCGTCTACGTGAACGCCTGGCCCGACGCCCTTAGCGGATACAACGATCTCCCGGACGCGGCCTCCCGCGCCGCCGTCCTCGACAAGGCCCTTACGGCGATGACGGCCTTCCGGCCGGGCCTCATACTCCTCGCCTGCAATACCCTGTCCGTGCTTTACGAGCTGACCGAATTCAGCCGGACGCCCACGATCCCGGTGACGGGCATCATCGAAGAAGGAGTCGGCCTGTTTCGCCGAGCCCTGACGGAAGACCCCGGGGGAACGCTCGTCCTATTCGGTACGCGGACGACGATAGAATCGGGCCAGCATGTCCGCCGGCTGACCCGGAGCGGGATCGACGCCCGGCGCGTCTTCTCGGCCGCTTGTCACGGCCTGGCCGGCGCCATCGACAAAGACCCCGACGCTCCCGCCCTAGCCGGGCTGGTCGAGGCCTGCGTCTCGCGGGCCGTCGAGGGTATTTCGGCCGAGGGCACGCTCTATGCGGGCCTTTGCTGCACCCACTATTCCTACGTCGCCGGTCTCTTCCGTGAATCGCTCGAACGACGGGTCGGGACGAAGGTCGAGATCCTTGACCCCAACGCGCATCTTGTCAGGAGCCTGACGTCCGGAATGAGAAACGTGCGGCCCAAGGGCGCCGAAGCGGACATCGAAGTGGAGGTCGTCTCCAAGGTCGAGCTCGCCGAGGCCCAGCGAAGGGCCGTGGCCCGGCGTCTTGAGCCCGTTTCCGCCCGGACGGCGCGCGCCCTGATCGCCTACACCCATATCCCCGAACTTTTTTAACGGAGAGCCAGCATGAGGATCGTCCTGTTGACCGGCCCCGGCGGGGACGCCCAGGGCTGGGGGGACATGAAGGTCACGGAGTCCATCCGCGGAGCCACCGAGTCCTTGGGCCACCCGACGAAGATCGCCTATGTTCAGGACGAAGCGGAGTTCTTCCGCCTCGTCGATCGGCCCGATTTCGACATCGTTTGGAGCGCCCTTTACCACATCACGCCCAACGAGAAGTTCATCGGCAGGAACGCGGCCGGGACGTGGGTGGCCGACGAGCTGGACGTCCGGCGGATCCCCTATATCGGCTCGGACAGCCGGACCATGAAGGCCATGATCGATAAGTTCCAGACCCACGAGATCCTGGCCGCCGGCGGGGTGGCCGTCCCCTCCCATGTCCTTCTCAAGCCGGGAGACGACGCCGCGCCGGTCACCTACCCGGCTTTCGTCAAGCCCATCTGCGAGTCCCGGTCGGTCGGCATCTCCGACGAGAGCGTCGTCCACAACGAAGAGGAGCTCAAGCGGCGCGTGGCCTACATCGAGCGCGAATTCGACGAGCCCGCCCTGGTCGAGGAATTCCTGCCGGGCGCCGAATATACGGCCCTCGTCCTGGGGAACGGAAAAACGCGGGAGTGCCTGCCCGGCCTGGTCACCGTCGAAGATCAGCATTTCTTGAACTACCGTATCCTCCGGAGCGACCTGCGGGGGGTCGGCCTGACCAGGATCGGCCTGGCCGGAAAGAGGACGGAGGAAGCGCGGCGGCTGGCCGACGACGCGGCCGAGGCCATGGGCTGCCTGGACAACGTCCGCATCGACATGAGGGTCGACAAAACCGGCAAGCTCCGGACGATCGAGGTCAACGGCATACCCGGCCTCAAGCCCCACAAGAGCTGGGCCCCCCAGATCTACACGCTCTACCACGGATCGCCGCTGGGGGAGGACGAGGATTACCGCCGTCTCATCGGCGCGATCGTCGGATCCGCCGGCATCCGCTACGGCCTCTAGACGGGTCTGCGGGGCGTGGGTCTTGTGAACCACTCCTTGATGAGGCGGGTCAATCGGGCCGGGATGGGGTCGCCTTTCTCGGACATGAACCGGGTCAAGGCGTCCCGCCACAGCTCGGAATGCTGAAGCGTCGTGATCCTGTTCCTGAACATGGCCGCGCCCTTCCGGGGTTCGGTTCCCATCTTCTCCAGGATGCCGCGGACCTCATTCTTGAAACCGGCGGGCCCGTAGTAAGCGAGGTAGGCCTGCCAGGCTTGGGCGATCCCCGAAGCGGACCGAAGCGGTGCCGAGATCCGGCCGATCTTGTCGAGGAGCTTCGACTGCTCGGGACGGCCGAGCTTTCGGAGCCCCCGTTCCGTTATCCTGTAAGGGTGTAATTCGTAGGAGGACAGGCGACCTCCTTGAACATGGAGCAGGAGGCAGAAGCCGGTCCTGCGATAATAAAGGTCGGCTGTCTGGTAAAATACGAAGTTTCCAACGCTGTAGGCGATCAGCCGTCCGCCCCGGACTTCCAAGCCCTGCGGGACATGGGGGTGGTGGCCGACGACGCAGTCCGCCCCGGCCTCGGCCAGGGCCCGGTAGGCTTCGACGACATACGGAGGGGGAAAGGGAATGTATTCGAGGCCGGCGTGCCCCACGGCGATGACAATGTCGCCTCGCTTCTTCAGTTTCCGGACGAGTACAAGAAGCCGGTCGATCTCCCAGCCGCATACCCCGGCCCCCCCCCGGGAGGCCGTCATGTCCTCCCCTTCGCTGAAGTTCAGGACAGCAACCCTCGTCCCCTTCACGCGAACGGTCAATGGCGACAAGGCTTCCGTAGGGCTGAGGCCCGCTCCGACCGTTCGGATCCCGTTTCGATGGAGGATATCCAGCGTATCCCGGAGGCCCCGGACCCCGTAGTCGAGGACATGGTTGTTAGCCAGGCAGGCGACATCGAACGGGACCCGGGTCAAGGCGGCGACATGGACGGGCAGGCCTTTGAAGACCGCGCCGCTTTTCCAAACGGACTTCCGGGCCGCCGTCAGAGCGCACTCGCAGTTGACGATCCTCAGGTCGGCGCCGCGAAGGACGGGAAGCATGTCCCCGAAGCCGGAATCCCGGGCCGATCTGACGACGGGCTCCAGAGCCCTGATCGGGGCCCAGTCGCCGGCGATGGCGACCGAGAAACCGGCGCTTTTCCCGCCGGACGTCCGATCCCTCGGCCACCTCAGCTGAGTCATGATCATCCCGCCTATGTTCCTTTCCGGCTTCCAGCCCGCCTCCGGCTTCTTTTTATTCCCCGCGACTCCCAAAGTCAAGGGTCCGTTATCGAGCCGTCGAAAACGACCGGGAAGCTAATCCAGTTTCTTTTGGAAGCGGGCGACGCTGAGTCCCAGGATCGCCGTCCCCAGGACGAGGAGGGCCGCGGCTTGGTCCCAGAGTTCCGGCCAGCCGGCTCCCTTGAGCATGATGCCGCGGATGATGACGAAGAAATAGCGGATCGGGATGACGTGGGTGACGAGCTGGAAGAAACGCGGCATGTTCTCGATGGGAAAGACGAAACCGCTGAGCATGATCATGGGCAGGATAAAGAATAGGGAGGTCAGCATGGCCTGCTGCTGCGTCCTCGAGATGGTGGAGATGAAGAGGCCGATTCCGAGCGTGTTGAGCA
>JBFYOD010000133.1:0-29267 GCA_041303965.1 Candidatus Aminicenantota bacterium | reverse complement strand
TGCGAGGACGATCGCCGTCAGGAGCCGTCCTTCTTCGCCGTAAGTAAGAGCGCCTACCCCCAATGGGGACACGCCCTAAAGGGCCTTTACCGGGCCCTTTAGGACATGTCCCCGAACCCTTCCTCGCGGGACGCCGCCCGGGCAGCGGCATTTACTTTTGAGGGAGAAGGGTCTATCATCTTTGAGTGAGAATCGCCAAAGAGGGACTTCCGTTCATTCTCTCCTCTCTCTCTCTGACCCTCGCTTTTCTGGCACTGGGTTGGTGGCCGTTATCCGCCCTCTTCTTTCTCCTCGCCGCCGCCTTCACCTTCTTCTTCCGCGACCCCGACCGGGTCCCGCCGCCGGGCGATCACCTCCTCGTATCGCCCGCCGACGGCGAGGTCCTCGGCATCGACGCCCTCCCCTCCCACGCCGACCTCGCCGGGCCCGTCAACAAGGTCACGATCTTTCTCTCCCTCTTCGACGTCCATTTCGTCCGCTCGCCGCTTGCGGCGACCGTCGTTCGCACCGACTACCACCCCGGCAAGTTCCTGCCCGCCTACAAACCGGAGGCCGGCATACACAACGAATCGAACACCCTGGTCCTCAAGGGCGGCCGGACGGACCTGGTCATGAAGATGATCGTCGGCGTCGCCGCCCGCCGCATCAAGTGCTTCGTCCAGGTCGGCGCGGCCGTCGCCCGCGGGCAGAAGGTCGGCCTGATGTACTTCGGGTCGCGGGTCGAGCTCACCCTGCCGCGGAACATCGTCCTAAAAGTCGGGCTTCACCAGAAGGTGAAGGCCGGCGAAACCGTCATCGCCGAGGTCCAGCCATGAAAGTCAAAAAGCCGAGCAAGGGAGTCCTGGTCCTGCCCAGCCTGTTCTCCCTGACCAACCTGTTCTTCGGCTTCATGAGCGTCCTCCTGACCTTCCAAGGGCGGTACAGGATGGCCGCGTTCCTGATCATAATAGCCGCGCTGATGGACGGGTTGGACGGGCTGGTCGCCCGGGCGACGCACACGCCGTCCGATTTCGGGGTCGAGCTCGATTCCCTGGCCGACGCCGTTTCCTTCGGTCTGGCGACGTCGGTGCTCCTCTATTTCTGGGGCATGGAGATGGCCGGACCGCCGGCCGTTTTCTTCAGCTTCATTTTTCTGACGGCCGGCGTCCTCCGGCTGGCCCGTTACAACGTCCGCAGCCGGGTCCCCTCGGACCGGAAGCATTACCAGGGATTGACGGTGCCCTCGGCGGCCAAGTTCAAGTCCGCTGTCGTCAAATTCCAACCCCTCCCGCAGGCCACGCGGCAATCCGGCTTCCTCGTGGCCGTCCTGACCCTCCTCGTCTCCCTGTGCATGGTCAGCACGTTCCCCTACCGGAATTTCGTCAAGGCCTTCATCGGCCACCGGATCGACATCCGGACCGCCCTCTTCCTCGCCGTCTCGCTTTTCGGCGTGCTTTTCTACACGCGCGTCTTCCTCCTCCTCTACTTCGGGCTGAACGTCCTCTCCGGCCCGACGGTCGCGCTCGTCCGGGCTTTCCGGAAACACCCTCGGAAAAAACCGGAGCCGAAAGTCATCCCTTCATGACGACGACTTCAGGATGGGACGACTCAAGCTGACCATCGACCCGGGGGCCGGCCGCGGCAAACCGCGGAGACGGATCAATCTGGCGCGCGTCGCCGCGGCCTTCGTCCTTTTCGCCTGCGCCGCCGCCGCTCTCGTTTTCGTCATCCGGGCCGTCTTTCAGCCGGAAGCGGCCGTACCGGATGGGCATGCGCCGCAGGGACCCGCCGAGGCCGCGATCGTCACGGCCCCCGCTGCCCCGGCGCTCGAGGAGGAGAGGATCGTCATCCCGCTGAGGTCCAGCCTGGCCGACCTGCTCAAGAGACGCGATTTCGACAACCTCGAGATCCACCGGATCAAGGAAGCCGTCAAGCCCGTCTACGACCTGGGCAAGATCCGGGCGGGACAGCAGCTGCGGTTGGCCTCTTTGCCGGGCGGGCCGTGGAAGACGCTCGAATACGATATCGACGAAACGCGCTTCCTCGTCGTCCGCAACGACGAAGACGGGATCAAGGCGGAGGTCAAGCTCGTCCCCTTCGAGATCCGGCAGGCCTTCGTCCGGGGCGTCATCGAGGACAGCCTGATCGGAGCCCTCAACAGGGCCGGCGAGGAGGACAGCCTGGCCCTCGACCTCGTCGAGCGCTGTTTCGGCTGGGACATCGATTTCAACACCGATCTGCGCAAGGGGGATTCCTTCCGGATCTACGTCGAGAAGAAATACCTGGACGGCCGCTTCACCGGATACCGCGACATCCTGGCCGCCGAGTTCACGAACGAAGGCAACGTTTTCCAGGCTTTCCGCTTCACCTATCCCGACACCAAAACCTCCGATTATTACGACGAGAACGGCGGCTCCCGGAGGAAGGATTTTCTGCGCTCGCCCATCAAGTTCGTGACGCCGCGCATCACCTCGCGCTTCTCCTCGAGCCGCTTCCATCCAATCTACAAGATCTACCGGCCGCACTACGGCGTCGACTACGCGGCCCCCGTCGGGACGGAGGTCCAGGCGACGGCCGACGGGGAAGTGACCTTCGCCGGCCGGGACGGAGGGGCGGGGAACATGGTCAAGATGCGGCACAAGAATTCCTATGAGACGGCCTATCTCCACCTGAGAGGTTTCGGGAAAGGCGTTCGCAAGGGCGCCCAGCTCAAGGGGGGAGACACCATCGGGTACGTGGGGACATCGGGGGACTCGACGGGGCCCCATCTCGACTACCGGATCTACTACCACGGCGGTCCCGTCAATCCGCTGGGGCACAAGTTCAAACCGGCCGACCCGCTGCGCAAGGAATTCCTGGATGTTTACAAGCAAGAGGTCAGGCGGCTTCGGCTCGCCCTCGAGGTTCCCCGGCTCTCCCGGGCATTATTCCCCTCGATCAGTTTTTGATCGTCCCGCCTTCTTTCCCCTTGCCGCCCTTGTCGTTCGACCCGGAGGAGGTACGGCCGGAGCTGCCCCCGTCCCCGGAGGAAACGGCGGTGCCCGACGAGCCGTACGAACCGGAACCGACAGCGGCCGTCGAGCCGGACGGCCCGTAGCTGACGCCTTGAGACGTCATGTGCGGAACGATGCCTGAACCGCGTTCCCTGTCCCGGGAGGAGATATTCAGCTCGGGGCAGCGGACTTCGTTCTTCTGGCTGGAATATTCGATGTGAACGCCCAGCTCGCGGGCGATCTTGACGTCGGGGTTCCAGTCGCGGAAGCGGACGGCGGGACCGGCGTCCCGTCCGGACGGGCCCCTCTCCATCTTCCCGCCGGCACCCGGCCCGGTGGTGTTCCTTTCAAGCCGGGGGCCATCATCCCCCTTGACCGGGTCCCATATCCCTTCGGCAGCCAGCGGGATCGCGACGTAGTTCCCGACTTCGATCGGCCTCGACGCCGGATCCAGCCGCGTTTGCGGGTTCACGGCCGGCCTGTCGCCGCCGCGGAAAATCCGGGCTGCCTCGCGAACCGGGTCGGCGGGACGGCGCAGGACTCCGGTTTCCTTGGCCGGAGGCGCGCCGGTTTTGGGGACTTCCTGCCAGGTCATCGCCTTTTCATTGACCGCGCGGGTTTTGAGGTCGCCTTTGGCGACGAAGACAAGATGCCCGGGAACGGCGCTCGCCGAATCCCGGATCCGGGCATCGCCCTGCTCATAAGCGGCAGTCACTTTCTTGAGGGCGCCTTTGAGTTCGGAGGGAACGGGAAAAGTGACCGAGCCCGCCTGCTTGAGCTGGTCTTTCCGGACGATGTGCGAGACCGGCCTCCCGGGTTTCCCCGAGCCGGTTTCCCCATAGGGCCAGTTATAGCCCCAAGCCCCGTCGAGATAGTTGAAGCCGCCGCCGTTAAAGTAGTAGGAGCCACCCATCCAATCGTATAGGCCCCAGGGCCGCCAGCTGGCATACCCGAAATAGAAATCCCACGTCGCCCACGCGGGCGCGAACATCGAGCCCGGGAGCCAGAGCCAGCCGTGCTTCTTGTCCCACTGCCAAATACCGAGGTGGTACGGGATCCAGCCCCAGGGTTCCTGGGGCACCCAGAACATCTGACCCCCGCTCATGGCCCATTGACCGTAGTAATAGGGCTGCCAGCCCCAGGGATACATTCCGTTATCAAGGGAAGGACGCCAGACATAGCCGTAGAATTCGTCCCAAAGCCATTCGCCGTAGAGGTTGCCATAGGTCTGGGCAAAGTAGAAGACGGCCGCGGGGAGTCGCTGGATGGGCTTGGGGAGCGCGGTCAGGCCCTCATGAAGATCCTCGAAATGGGCGTTGACCTCTTTGTTCCAGAGTTCAAAGGCGGTGCCCTCGATGGCGGGAGCGAGCTGGAATTGGTTGTCCTTTTGGACGATCAGCCGCTCGCCCTTTCTGACCGCCTGGTCATCGAGGAGTCTCTCGCTCGCTCCAAAACGCAAGTGGGCCTTGCCGTATTTCACTTGGGCTTCGGTCGAGCCGTCCTCGGCCGCGGTGACGAGGGCGACCGCGTTGTGCTTCATCTTGACGGCCGCATTGGGGGTCAGGACCTGGAATATTTCGCGGCCGTCGTACTCCCTGTACATGACATAGATCCGGCCCTTGTCAAGGGCCAGGTTGGAGATCTGCTCGAGGCTGCTCAGGCTTCGGGCCAGGATGGTCTCGACCCGGACCACGGTGTCGAAGTCAAGCCGGACGACTGTCCCGGTGTCGAACTGGATCTCGCAGCGCCGATCGGCCGAGGTCCGGACCGTGTCGCCGGGACCGACGGGCAGGTTGAGGACGGCTTGTTCGGGAGCCGATCGCCCTTCGCGCAGGACGACCGGATCCGTCCCATCGGGTGTGGCCTCGATAAAACTGATGTGACCGTAATAAAAATTCTTCGGGCCGTTGAGGACCTTGTAATGCTCGGCCGCCCACAGCCCGGAAGACGCGGCTAGAAAAACCATGCCTAAAACGACTTTTCGAACCCCCCCATTTTTCATGGCCTTCTCCTCGATCTCAGGCGTTTCACATCATCTATAATAGCATTTTTCGTGCCAATCGCCTCCGCCTGTAACCAAATCCCCCCCTCGAAGAGTGACTCAAAAAGGGGACACGTACCAGAGGAACATGTCCCCTTTCCCGGGCCCGCAGCGGACGACGACGACCACTGACACCGGGGCCGAGGGGGTCGTCGGAGCGGCGGGGAGCGAAGTCATCGGAGCGACCAGCAGAATTGTGGCAGAGCGCTCGAAGCCACAATTCTGGTAAATATCTGAAATGAGTGTTTTTTCTTTCACTAGACTCGTTCCAGAGATTTCCTAGAAGTGCGGCTCCGAGTCGCTTTGCCGCACTTCTATCGGTCGCTACCCAAGGTTCGCTCCCTGTCGCTCCCATCGACTCCGGACCGGGAAGACGTGAAAATCACCGCGCGGACAACGACGACCCCCGAGGCCCCTCATTGACAGGGGCGGAACGGGCCCATACAATGGCTTTTACCGACCGAGCAGCAAGATGCGCCGTCAAAAATTCCGCAACCCCGTGCCCACCGTCGACATCATCATCGAAGTCATGGACGGCCGGCAAAGGCGGGGCATCGTCCTTATCGAGCGCAAGAACCCTCCGCCCGGCTGGGCTCTGCCCGGCGGCTTCGTCGACTACGGCGAGACGCTCGAGGCGGCCGCGGTCCGGGAAGCCCGCGAGGAGACGTCGCTCGACGTCAAGCTCCTCGGTCAGTTCCACACTTACTCCGATCCCGCGCGAGACCCTAGACTGCATACGGTATCGACGGTGTTCATCGCCCAGGCCGGAGGCGCGCCGAAGGCCGGCGACGACGCCCGAAACACGGTGGTGATCGATCCGCGGGCGCACGATGTTCCCCTGGCTTTCGACCATCGGAAGATCCTCGATGATTATCTCGAATTCAAGAAAGGTCGTGACCCATGGCTGAACTCGACGACAAGAAAAGGCCTCCGGACGAAGACGCCGACCTCGCCGAAGCCGCCCGGGTCTTCGGCCCGTTCGAAGCGGACCTGATCAAGAACATCCTCGAAAGCCACGGCATCGTCTCGATCACCCGTGGTCGCACGGCTCCCTTCGTCTATCCCCTCACTGTCGACGGGATGGCCGAGTTCAAGATCATGGTCCAGGAAAAGGACTTGGAAAAAGCCAAAGACCTGCTGACCGCCTTACCCGCCGGGGACGAGGAAAACGGCTCGGGAAAGACCGGCTGACCGCGTTCCCCGACCGGCCCCCCAACTCCTAGCCCTCTTGTCCCGATCTTGGGCCTTATTTAGCGTCCCTGTTCTTTAGTCTTTTTTTGGGCTTTTTTTGCTTGACTTTTGCTAATTTCTCTCATATATTTGGGAAGAAACGGGACAAATCGGGACGCACATCAATGGCTAATGTTTTGATCGGCAGCTACACCGCTCGGTTGGACGCCTCCGGGCGGATCAAAATTCCGGAAAAATTCCGCGAAGTCATCGAGCAGATTTACGGCAAGGACCTCTTCGTCACCTCGCTCTCCGACGATTCGATCAAGATCTATCCCCTGTCCGTTTGGCTGTCGATGACGGACCTCACGGCCGAGGGCGCCGTCCATCTTCGTCCCGACGTTCGCAAGTTCATGCTCCGCGTCAACAGGCATGGCTCGCGGCACGAACTCGATTCCAAGGGGAGGGTCCTGATCAGCCAAGCCCTCAGGGAAAAAGCCAAGCTCCGGGACGAGGTCGAAGTCCTGGGCCTATCGAACCATTTGGAGATCTGGAACAAGGACGTTCTCGACGGAACTCTCGAGGAGAAACCGCTCTCGGACGAGGATTTCGAGAGCATCGCCCGCCTCATCCCTCGAGGAAAGCCGGAATGACGGAGCTAGGACACTGCCCGGTCCTGCCGACGGAAGTCCTTGAGTTCCTCGACGCGGGGCGGGAAGGGACTTACATCGACTGCACCCTGGGTCTGGCGGGACACGCCTGTGCCATCCTGGAGAGCAATCCCCGGTCCCGGCTGATCGGCCTGGACCGCGACGAGCAGTCCCTGGAAAAGGCCCGGGCGAGGCTCGCGGATCACGCCGGCAGGGTCAAGCTCTTCCACGCGGATTTCAAGTGCCTCCCCGAGCTCGGGGTCTCTTTCAAGAACGTGCGTGGCGTCCTCGTCGACCTGGGGATCTCGTCCTTCCAGCTGGATTCCCCGGAGCGGGGATTCAGCTACACCCACGAAGGGCCTTTGGACATGCGCATGGACCTGAGGAACAAGACGACGGCCGGGAAGGTCCTCCACACCTACCCGGAACAGAAGCTGGCCGAAATATTCGCCAAGTACGGTGAACTCGCCCAGACCCGGCGGCTGGCCCGGGATATCGTCCACCTGCGCAAGCTCGGCCGGCTCGAAACGACCTCCGACCTGAGGATCCTGACCGAAGCGGTCTATCGGTGGCGTCCGCAGAGAGGCCGGATCCATCCGGCGGCCAAGGCCTTCCAGGCGCTCCGCATCGAGGTCAACCGGGAGCTCGAGGGGCTGGGCACGTTCATCGAGGAGACGGTGCGTCTCTCGGCCCCGGGGACGCGCTTCGTCGCCATTTCTTTCCACTCGCTCGAAGACCGGATCGTCAAGCACACGTTCGCCGGCCTGGCCTCTTCGTCCGAACGCACTCCCCTTCTTTCCATCCTGACCAGAAAACCCGTGATGGCCGGCGAGGCGGAGGTCGCCGCCAATTCCCGGTCCCGCTCGGCCAAGCTGCGGGCCGCGGAGAGGCTCTGAATGGTCCGCCGAAAATGGAGCCCGCGGGGGATCGCCCTGGGCGCCGCCCTCCTCGTCGCCGTCATCGGCACCCTGACCTTCTACGTGTGGTACCAGACGGAATCGGTCAAGCTCGGCATCGACATCGGCAGAAGCGAGGACAGGATCCGGGAGCTCGAGCAGGCCATCGAAGCGCTCAATATGCGCAAGGCCGCCCTCCTCGACCCGGCGCGGGTCGAGAAGATCGCCCGGGAATCCCTGGGACTCATCGACCCCAAGGACGACGAGGTCATCTACGAGAAAAGGGACACGTCCCGATGAGGCGCCGTCGATGAGAACTTTCTACGGAAGCGACATCCGGAAGAGGACCCTGGTCCTGAGCTTCATCCTGGCCGCCTGGGCGGCCGTCGTGGCCCTCCGGCTCGTCCAGATCCAGGTCTTCGGCCACGCCCGGGCCAAGTCGGCCGTCGTCGGCCAGAACCGGGACAAGATCACGATCGAGCCCCTGCGGGGGAGGATCCTCGACCGTAACGGCGAGATCCTGGCGTGCAGCCTTCCCGCCGTTTCGGTCAATATCCGGCCGGTCGAGAATGAAACGCCGGCCGCAGAACGGAATAAGGTCCGCTCTCTCCAAGGCCTTCTCGGGCTGTCCGAGAAAGAAGTCGCCACCATCCTGGGCCGGCTGAAGGATAAGAGCAACTTCACCTACGTGAAAAAGAAGATCTCCGAGGAGGAAGCGGCCCGGGTCATGGCCCTCAAGCTTCCGGGCGTTGAGTTCGAGCCGGCGACGAGAAGGCATTATCCCCTGCGGAGCATGGCCGCGCACGTTCTCGGCGGCCTCAGCCTGACCGAAGACAGCAAGACCGGGGTCGAGGCCCGTTACGACGACATCCTGAAGGGGGAAGAGGGCGCGAAGGTCGTCTACAAGGTCAGGGGCGGCCGCGACTACCAGACCCAGGTCATCAAATCGCCCGTCCCGGGCCGGGACCTCGTCCTGACGATCGACGCTACGATCCAGTACTACGCCGAGAAAGAGCTGCTCCGGGCGGTCGCCGAGCACGAGGCCGCCTGGGGCGCGGTCATCGTCATGGAGACGTCCTCGGGCGAGATCCTGGCCATGGCCAGCCTGCCGGCTTACGACGTCAACCGGTTCCCCGGCCCGAAGGACTCCTGGATGAACCGGCCGGTCCAGTCCATGTACGAGCCCGGCTCGACGTTCAAGATCGTCACGGCGGCGGCCGCCCGGGAGAGGAACCGCGTCGGCTTCGGTGATCTCTTCGACTGCACCGCCGGGTTCATCAGGGTCGGCGGACTGACCATCACCGACCACGAGAGGGAGAGCGTGCTGAGTTTCCCGCAGGTGCTCATCAAGTCCTCCAACGTCGGGACGGTGCTTTTCGCCCAGAGGCTGACGATCGCCGAGTTCTACGACACGATCAAAGCCTTCCGCTTCGGAACGAAGACGGGCATCGACCTGCCGGCCGAAGCCTCGGGCCTCGTCCATCCGCCGGCGGCGTGGAACAAGAAGAACTCGCTCCCGCACATCGCCATCGGCTACGAGATCATGGTCACGCCGCTCCAGATCCTCCGGGCCATGAACGTCTACGCCACCGGCGGTCTGCTCGTCCGGCCCCATGTCGTCAAGGACGAAGAGAGCCGCCCCGTCCTTGGCGGCGGCGAGGCGCCGGTCCGGGTCATCAGCGAAAAGACGGCCAACGAGCTCGTCAGCCGCGTGTTCGAGCGCGTCGTCGAGGAGGGCACGGCCAAGGACGGCCGGCTCGACGGCTTCCGGGCCGCCGGCAAGACCGGGACGGCCCAGAAGTACGACAGCGCCCTGGGATCCTACACCAGGAAATACACGGCTTCGTTCGTCGGCTTCGTCCCCGTCGAGAGGCCCCGGCTGTCCATAGTCGTCGTCCTCGACGAACCCAAAGAAGGCTATTACGGCGGCCAGGTCTGCGCCCCGGTGTTCCGCGACATCGCCCGCCAGGTCCTCCGCTACCTCCGCGTCCCCCCGGAACGGCCGCTGCCCGCCCGCGTCCTGACCGCGGGCATGGCGAAAGGCGAGAAGCCATGAAGCTCCGGGACGTCATCCGGGACATCGACATCCTCGCCGGAGGCAAGCCGGGGGACGAAGACATTTCCGGGATCGCCTACAACTCCAAGTCCGTCGGGCCGGGGTTCCTTTTCGCGGCCCTGCGCGGCGCGGCCCGCAACGGCATGGACTTCGTGGCCGAGGCCGAGGCGAACGGAGCGGCAGCCGTCCTCTCCACCTGGCCCAAGCCCGCGGCGAGCACGACGCCGTGGCTCCAGGTCGCCGACGCGCGCGAAGCGCTGGCCCTGGCCGCGGCCAATTTCTACGGACACCCCTCCGACCGGATGAAGATCGTCGGCGTCACCGGGACCAAGGGCAAGACGACGACCACTTACCTCCTCGAAGAGATCCTGCGCGCGGCCGGCGCCGCGCCCGGGGTCATCGGCACGATCGAATACCGGCGGCCGGGGTGGAAGGTCCCGGCGCCGCGGACGACCCCCGAGGCCCCCGACCTGCAAGCCCTGCTCAGGGACATGCTCGACGCCGGCGTCACCCACTGCGTCATGGAAGTCTCCTCCCACGCCCTCGAGCAGAAGCGGGTCTGGGGGGTCAGCTACGACGTCGCCGTTTTCACCAACCTCAGCGGCGAGCACCAGGACTATCATCCGTCCATGGAAGCCTACTTCGAGGCCAAGAAAAAACTTTTCTATCTCAATCATAAAAGGAGCGCCGCCGTCGTCAATGTGGACGATCCCTGGGGCCAGAAGCTCGTCGCCGAACTGCCCATGAAGACCGTCACGTTCGGTCTCGAACCGGAGGCCCTCGTCCGGGCCCTGAAATTCGCCATGTCCGAGGACGGCATCGACGCCCAGGTCTCCTACCCCGGCGGTGTGATGAGGATCCAGTCGGCCCTCGTCGGGCGGCACAACCTCTCCAACATCCTGGCCGCGGCGGCGGCGGCCCTGGCGCTCAACGTCACCCCGGACGCCATCGGCAGGGGTATCGCCGGGCTCAAGGGCGTCCCGGGCCGCTTCGAGCGGGTCCCGAACGGCCGCGGCCTCCAGGTCGTCGTCGATTACGCCCACACGGACAACGCGCTCGAACACATCCTCACGACGGCCCGCGAGTTCAAGCCGCGCCGGGTCATCCTCGTCTTCGGGGCCGGCGGCAACCGGGACAGGGAGAAACGGGAGCGGATGGGCCGGGTGGCCGCCCGGCTGGCGGATTGGACGATCCTGACCTCGGACAACCCGCGTTCCGAAGAGCCGATGGACATCATCGCCGCCATCGAAAAGGGCTTCGAGAAAGAAGCCGTCAAGACCTACGAGGTCGAGCCGGACCGGAGAAAGGCCATCGTCCGGGCCCTGGCCACGGCCAACAAGGGCGACATCGTCCTCATCGCCGGCAAGGGGCATGAGGATTACCAGATCTTCAAGGACCGGACCGTTCCCTTCAGCGATATCGAAGTCGTCGAAGAGACGATCCGAAACATGGAGGCCGTCTGAGCATGGCCAGTCTGAGGCTCGACGAGATCGCCCGGATCGCCGGCGGGGCCATCCTGCATGGTTATACGGGGCTGACCTTCGAAAGCTACGGCATCGACTCCCGGCTGGCCGCCGCGGGCGGGCTCTTCTTCGCCGTCATCGGGAAGCGGGATGGCCACGACTTCGTCGGCGCCGCGGCGGCCGGGGGCGCGGCGGGCGCCGTCGTCGCCCGTCCGGTCCCCCTCCCCCGCAAGGACTTCGGCATCGTCCAGGTCGAGGATACGGTGGCCGCCCTCCAGGCGCTCGCCCGCGACGTCCTCGCCCGGCGGCCGATCAAGGTCGTGGGCATCACCGGGAGCGTCGGCAAGACGACGACCAAGGAATTCGCGGCCGCCCTGCTCGCCGGCCGGTTCCGCCTCCTCAAGTCCGAGGCGAACTTCAACAACCACCTGGGACTGGCCCTTTCGCTCCTCCGGCTCCGGCCGGACGACGAAGCGGCCGTCCTCGAGATGGGCATGAGCGCCCCCGGAGAGCTGCGGACCCTGACCCGGATCGCCCCGCCCGACATCGCCGTGATCACCAACGTCAGCCCCGTCCACCTGCAGTTCTTTAAAGATCTGGACGGGATCGCCCTGGCCAAGAAGGAGATCCTCGACGGGGCCAGGCCGGGCGCGACGGCCGTCCTCAACGGCGACGACGCTCTGGTCATGAAGATCGCCTCGGACTTCCCCGGCCGGAGAGTGACCTTCGGCAGGACGCGGGGCTGCGACGTCCGGGCCGAGGACGTCAGATCCCTGGGCTATTCGGGTTTCGAGTTCCTCCTGAATTACGGACGGGAATCCGCCCGTATCGCTTTTCCGTTCGTCAACGACTCTGCCGTTTCGAACCTCCTCGCGGCTTCGGCCGTCTGCCTCGCCCTCGGCCTCCGGCTCGAAGAGGTCCGGCCGGCCATCCTCGCTCTTCAGCCCTTCTCCGGGCGCGGCACACTGGTCGAGACGGAAGGCGGCATCCGGGTCTACGACGACTCCTACAACTCCAATCCCCGCGCCCTCGAGGCCGCCTTGAGAAGCCTGGCCGTCCTCCCGGCCGCGCGGAAGGTCGCCGTCCTGGCCGACATGCTCGAACTCGGCGAAGGCGAAAATGAGTTCCACCGGCTGGCGGGCGAAGCCGTAGCCCGGGCCGGGTGGGACGTCCTCGTCGCCGTCGGCCCCCTCGCCGCCCTGATCGCCGAGGGCGCGGCCGCGGCGGGCATGAGCGTCGCCTTCATCCACCGCTTCGCTGACGCCGCGGCCGCGGCGGCCGTCATCTCGCACATCGTGCGGGATGGCGACCTCGTGCTGGTCAAGGGCTCGCGGGGCATGAGAACCGAGACGATCGTCGACAAGCTCAAGTCGAGAGGAAAGGAGTAGGCCGTGCTGTACTGGCTCCTCGTCCCCCTGCGCGGCGACATATTCTTCTTCAACGTCTTCCGCTACATCACCGTGCGCACGGCCCTGGCCGGGATCACCGCCCTCGTCCTGAGCTTCCTCCTCGGACCCCGGCTGATCCGGCTCCTCCATAAACGTCAGATCGGACAGGAGATCAGGCCCGAAGGGCCCCAGTCCCACTATGCCAAGAAAGGGACGCCGTCCATGGGCGGCCTCATGATCATCGTCTGCACGCTCGTCCCGACGCTCGTCTGGGGAAAATTGGACAACCTCTACGTTTGGGTCGCCGTCCTGTCCATGGTCCTCTTCGGCCTGGTCGGTCTCATCGACGACGTCCTCAAAGTCCGCAGGAAACGGTCCCTGGGCCTCAGGACCGGCCAGAAGCTCCTCCTCCAGACGCTCCTCGCGGCGGCGATCGGCCTCGTCTTCCTATGGCTGGGCTCGCGCGGCGAGTTCGACCTGACGCTGAGCTTCCCCTTTCTCAAGCAGTGGGTCCCGTTCCTCGGCTGGTTTTACCTGCCCTGGATCGTCTTCATCCTGGTCGGCTCGTCCAACGCCGTCAACCTCGCCGACGGGCTGGACGGCCTGGCCATTGGACTGACCCTGATCAGCGCCACGGCCCTGACCGCCCTGACCTATGTGGCCGGACACGCCCTCTGGTCCCAGTACCTCAATATCGCCCGGGTGCCGCTTGCCGCCGAGCTGACGGTCTTCGTCGGCGCCTTCGCCGGCGCCTGCCTCGGCTTCCTCTGGTTCAACTGCCACCCGGCCCAGGTCTTCATGGGCGACGTCGGCGCCCTGTCCCTGGGCGGGACGATGGCTGTCATCGCGCTTCTCATCAAGCAGGAATTCCTGCTCTTCACGGTGGCCGGCGTGTTCATCCTGGAGGCGGCCTCGGTCCTCCTCCAAGTCTCCTATTTCAAGGTGAGCAAGGGCAAGCGCATCTTCAAGATGGCCCCGCTCCATCACCACTTCGAGCTCTCCGGCTGGCCCGAGGGACGGGTGGTCATCCGATTCTGGATCCTGGGCATCATCTTCGCCCTGTTCAGCCTGGCGACGTTGAAATTGAGATAGACATGGAACTCAGGGATAGGAACGTCCTCATCGTCGGCTTCGAACGGACGGGGGAAGCCCTCTGCCGCTTCCTCCTCGACCGCGGGGCGCGGGTCCGCGTCACCGAGAAGAAAGCCGCGGACGCTTTCGGCGACAAGGTCCGGGATTGGACGGAGCGTGGGGTCATCTTCGAGACCGGCGGCCACCGCCCGGAGTCCTTCCTCGGCGCCGACCTCATCGTCCCCAGCCCGGGAGTCCCGCCCCTGGCCGAGATCCTGGCCGCCCGCGAAAAAGGCGTCCCGGTCATCTCCGAGATCGAACTGGCCTACCTTTTCCTGCGGGGCAAGATCGTCGGCATCACCGGCTCGAACGGCAAGTCGACGACGACGACCCTTGTCCACAGCATCCTCCGGGACGCCGGGCTCAAGGCCCGCCTGGCCGGGAATATCGGCACGCCGCTCGTTTCCTTCGTCGACAAGAGCCGCGACGACCACATCTACGTGACCGAGATCTCGAGCTTCCAGCTCGAATACACCGAGAGGTTTACCCCGGCCGTCGCGGCCGTCCTCAACGTCTCCGAGAACCACATCGATTGGCACCAGACCTTCGACAACTATTTCGGGGCTAAGAAAAAACTCGTCCTCCGGCAGGGCCGAGCAGGCCGGGCCGTCCTCAACCGCGACGACCCGCTCGTCTGGAGCCTGGCCGGGGAAGCGGCGTCCGAGGTCTTCGGCTTCAGCCGCAAGAGGCGCCTCCGCCGCGGCGCTTTCATCGAGGACGGCCGGATCGTCGTCCGCGACGGGAGACCGGAGCCGGTCCTGCCGGCCTCACGCATCACCCTTCCAGGTTCGCACAACCTGGAGAACGTCCTGGCCGCCGCGCTCATCGGCCACCTCCTGGGCGTCCCGGCGCCGGCGATGCGCCGGTCGATCCTCGCCTTCCGGGGACTCGAGCACCGGCTCGAGGACGTCCTCCGGGTCAAGGGCGTCCGCTTCGTCAACGACTCCAAGGCGACGACCGTGGACGCGACCCTCAAGGCCGTGGCCAGCTTCGACCGCCCGATCGTCCTCATCCTGGGAGGACGCGGCAAGGGCGGGGACTTCTCGCCCCTCCGCGCCGGGATCCGCAAGAGAGTGCGGTCGGTCGTTCTCGTCGGGCAGGCAGCCGACAAGATCGAAGCGGCGCTCGACGGCGTCGTGCCTGTCGACCGCGCCTCGACCTACCGCGAGGTCGTCCGCACGGCCTTCGAAAGGGCCGTTCGCGGCGACGTCGTCCTCCTGGCCCCGGCCTGCACGAGCTGGGACATGTTCGAGAACTTCGAGCAGCGCGGCCGGACCTTCAAGCGCGAAGTGCGCCTCCTCGCCGCGGGCCTGCGGAAGAAAGGGTCCCGGGCATGATCGGCCGCAGACGGTTCGGCTTCGACGTGCCCCTGTTCGTGATCACCCTCGCCCTCGTGGCGATCGGCATCTTCTTCGTCTTCAGTTCGTCGAGTTTCATGGCCAGGGAAAAGTACGACCAGTCCTTCCATTTCATGACCCAGCAGATCCTGGGGGCCGTGGCCGGATTGGTCATCATCGCGTTTCTTGTCTCGGTCAAAAAATCCTTTTTCCTCCAGCCCGCTTTTGTCTACGGGCTCCTCGCCCTGACGGTCTTCCTGCTGATGCTCTGCCTGGCCATGCCGACCGTGGCCAGGACCAACCGCTGGGTCATCCTCATGGGCTTCCGCTTCCAGCCGTCGGAGCTGGCCAAGATCAGCCTCATCCTCTTCCTGGCCACCTACATCGAAAGCAAGAAGGACAAGCTGAACGAGAAGAAGACACTGGCCATCCCCCTGGCCGTGCTCGTCGTCACGGTCGTCCTCGTCCTCCTCGAACCCGATTTCGGCACGGCCGTCCTGCTGGCCGTTCTGGCGGCGATGATGCTCTACCTCGGCGGGGTCAAGGTCCGCTATTTCGTCATCGCCGGAGGTCTCTTCGCCGCCCTGTTCGCCTTCTATCTCTTCCAGGCCGACTACCGGGTCGAGCGGCTCCAGGGTTTCTTCTCCCCGCAAAAAGACCTCCTCGGTTCGGGTTACCAGGTCGACCAATCCAAGCTGGCCCTGGGCTCGGGCGGGCTCGTCGGCGCTGGCCTCGGCCAGAGCACCCAGAAGCTCTACTTCCTGCCTTTCGCCCACACCGATTTCATCTTCGCCATCCTGGGCGAGGAGACCGGGCTATTGGGGACGTTCGTCACTCTCGCCCTGTACCTCCTCTTCCTTTGGAGAGGCTTGAAGATCGCCACGGCGGCCCCCACCCCGACGTACAAGATGATCGCCGCGGGCGTCACCCTGGCCATCGTCGCCCAGGCCCTGATGAACATCTCGATCGTGCTCGGTCTCGGACCGGCCAAAGGGACCCCCCTCCCCCTGCTCTCCTACGGCCGGTCCTCTCTCATCTGCACTCTGGCCGCGATCGGCCTGCTGCTCCATATCAGTCAGAAAAAGGGCGACAGCGGGACCGCGGTGAGGATATGAAGGACCACGACGTGATCATCAGCGGCGGAGGCACGGGGGGCCATCTCTACCCCGCCCTCGTCGTCGGCCGGAGGCTTCTGAGCATGAGGCCCGGCCTCGGCCTGACCTACGTCGGGACGCGACGCGGCGTCGAACAGAGGATCATGGCCGAGCACGGCGTCAAGTTCATCCCCTTGCGCATCGAAGGGCTCAAGGGCCGCGGCTTGAAGAGCCTGCGGGCCCTCGTCATCCTGCCGCTGGCTTTCGTCCATTCGCTGGCCATCCTCGTCCGGACCCGGCCCGGCCTGGTCATCGGCGTCGGTGGCTACAGCTCGGGCCCGATCGTCCTCCTGGCCTCGTTGTTCCGCATCCCGACCATCATTCTCGAACAGAACGTCCGGCCCGGCTTCACCAACCGCCTGCTTGCCCGCCGGGTCGACCGGGCCGTCGTCGCCTTCCCCTCGACGCTCCCGGCCTTCAAAGGCAAGGGCGTCGTTCTCGGCAATCCCGTCCGCGAGGATTTCTACGTTCTCCCGGCAAAAAAGCGAACGGGGGGGCTCGACGTCCTCGTCTTCGGCGGAAGTCAGGGATCGCGCTTCCTCAACGACCGGATCATGGCCGCCCTGCCGCTTCTCGCCGCGGCCAAGGGCCGGCTCCGGATGTCCCACCAGACCGGAACGGACGACCTGGAGCGAGTCCGCGCCGCCTATCGGGCCAACGGATTCGACGGGGCCGAGGTCGCCGCCTACTTCCCCGGTATGGCCGCCTACTTCGGCCGAGCCGACCTCATCGTCAGCCGGGCTGGGGCGACCACCCTTGCCGAGATCGTCGCCGCGAGGCGGGCCGCCCTGCTCATCCCCTTCGCCGGGGCTTCCGAAGACCACCAGTCCTCGAACGCCCGTGAACTCGAGGCCGCAGGCGCGGCCGAGGTCCTGCCCGAGGACAAGGCCACGCCCGAAACCCTGGCCGCCCGCATCCTCCATTTCCTCGACCACGCCGGGGAACTCGAGGCCATGGAGCGGAACCTGTCCCGGCTCCAGTCGCCCGACCCGGCCGGCCGCATCGCCGAGCTCTGCCTGTCCCTGATGAAGCACGCGCCGAAGGAGATCCCCTCGTGACCAAGAAAGGTTACCGCAAGCTCAACCACATCCACATGATCGGTATCGGCGGCACGGGCATGAACGGCATCGCCGAGGTCCTGCTCAACCTTGGCTACAAGGTCTCGGGCTCCGACATCCAGGAGAACGACGCCACCCGCCGGCTGGCCAAGCTCGGCGCCGACGTCGCCATCGGACATCGGGCCGAGAACCTCAAGGACGCCGACGTCGTCGTCATCTCCTCGGCCGTACGCGAGGACAACGTCGAGGTCCAGAAGGCCCGGTCCCGCCTCATCCCGGTCATCCCCCGGGCCGAGATGCTGGCCGAGTTGATGCGGATGAAGTACGGCATCGCCGTGGCCGGCTCGCACGGCAAGACGACGACAACGTCCATGACCGCCCTCGTCCTCGAGGCCGGCGGGTTCGACCCGACGATCATCGTCGGCGGACGCCTGAACACGATCGGGGCCAACGCCAAGCTCGGCGCCGGGGACTTCATCGTGGCCGAGGCCGACGAGAGCGACCGCTCCTTCCTCTTCCTCTCCCCCTTCATCGCCGTCCTGACCAATATCGACGAGGAGCACCTCGATCAGTACCAGAGCCTCGACGACCTCAAGAGGACCTTCGTCAACTTCGCCAACAAAGTGCCGTTCTACTGCCCGGTCATCCTGTGCCTCGACGATCCCAACCTCCAAAGCATCATCCCCGAGATCGAGCGCCGGGTCATCACCTACGGCTTTTCCGCCCAATCCGATCTTTTCGCCCGCGACTTTGCCTTCGACGGATTCCGCAGCGCGTCGGTCCTCTTCGCCAAGGGCAAGAAGCTCGGGGCGCTGAAGCTCCAGGTCCCCGGCATGCACAACATCCTCAACGCCATGGCCGCCGCGGCGGTCGGCCTCGACCTGGACATGCCGGCCCGGACGATCCTCGAGGCCCTGGAGAGCTACACCGGGACGGGCCGCCGCTTCGAACTGCGCAAGACCGTCGGCGGTGTCATGGTCGTCGAGGACTACGCCCATCACCCGACCGAGATCAAGGCGACGCTCGAAGCCGCGAAACGGGGCTGGCCGCGCCGCGTCGTGGCCGTCTTCCAGCCCCACCGCTACACCCGGCTGGCCAAGCTCATGACGGCGTTCGCGACCGCTTTCAACCAGGCCGACGTCCTCGTCCTGACCGAGGTCTACCCGGCCGGGGAGGACCCCATCCCAGGCGTCGACGGCCGGGCGCTCTACGAAGAGGTCCGCCAGTTCGGCCACAAGCAGGTCTTCTTCGAGCCCGACCTGAAGAAGGTCGGGGCCGTCCTTCAGAAGATCCTGGCCCCGGACGACATCGTCCTCGTCCTCGGGGCGGGGAACATCAACCGGACCATCCCGGACATCATCGCCGGGCTGGAGGCGAGGGGCTGACATGGCCACCGTGATCGGCGAGCTGAAGCGGGCGAAAAACGGGCCCCTCTTCGCCCGCCGCCCATTCCTCCGTCCGGGAGAGCGGGACCTGCCCCTCCAGAAGAACAGGCGCCGCCGGGCGCTCCGCCTCAAGCACGTCCTCTTCCTGCTCGGCCTCCAGGCCGGGTTCTTCCTGGCCGTCCGAAGCGCCTATCTCTTCCTCATCACCTGGGACCAGCTGGCCATCCGCAAAGTCGAGGTCGTCTGTGCCAAGGACAACCTGAGGCGGACTTTGGAGAACCATTTCGCCGTACCGCGCTTGGGCAACATCCTCCTTTGCGACCTTCAGGCCCTGCGCGGCGACATCCGGCGCCTGGCCTGGGTCAGGGACGTCAGCATCCAAAAGGTCTTTCCCTCGCAGCTGCGCATCACGATCGTCGAGCGGACGCCCTTCGCCATCCTCGAACGGAACGGGCTTTGCCTGGCAGATAAGGAGGGGCGGGTCCTCGAGAAGGTCTATTCGCTCGAGGAGTACCGCTTGCCGGTCATCTCCGACGAGAGCGGGTTCGCTTCGAACTTCCTCGAAAAGTGGGAAGCGGCCTGCCGCTCGCTCGAGACCCTGCCGCAGGCCGAACGCGACCGCCTCGCCGGCGTCCGTTGCAGCGACTACGGGTCGCTCGAGCTTATCTTCAAGGACGACCCCGTCCGTGTCGTGGTGGACCGCGGATCGCCGGCCGAAAGCCTGGCCCTGTTCCGGCGCCGGCGGCCGGAGTGGGAGCGGCTTTTCGGCCCCCTGGTCGCCGTCAACATGTGCTATGACGGCCGGATCTACCTGAGGGCCGCCGAGCCGGCCGGGGACGCCGTCCCCAACCTGACAAAGGAGACTGAGTAATGCCCAAGAACAATTACATCGTCGGGTTCGATATCGGGACGCGGAAGGTCGTCGCCGTCATCGGCGAGGTCACCGAGGAACGCAAGGTCGAGATCATCGGCATCGGCACGGCCGATTCGCGCGGCCTGCGCAAGGGCGTCGTCGTCGACCTCGACGCGACGACCACGGCCATTAAGAAAGCCCAGGAGGAAGCCGAGCTCATGGCCGGCGTCGAGATCGACTCGGCCTTCTTCGGCATCTCCGGCTCTCACATCAAGAGCTTCAACAGCCGCGGCGTCGTCGCCGTCTCGGGCAAGAACCGGGTCATCACCCGCGAGGACGTGAAGCGGGTCATCGACCAGTCCAAGGCCATCCCCATCCCCCCCGACCGGGACATCATTCACATCATCCCCCAGGAGTTCATCGTCGACGACCAGGACGGGATCAAGGACCCGGCCGGGATGAGCGGCATCAAGCTCGAGGTCAACGTTCATATCATCACCGCCGCCCTGACCTCGCTTCAGAACTTGAAGAGCTGCGTCGGGCGGGCCGGGATCGGCGTCGAGGAGGTCGTCCTCAACCAGATCGCCACGGCCCAGTCCGTCCTGACCCAGGACGAGCGGGAGCTTGGCGTCGGGCAGATCGACATCGGCGCGGGCACGACCGAGGTGGCCATCTACGAGCGCGGCAGCCTGTGGTACACATCGACCATCCCCATCGGGGGCGACAACTTCACCAACGACATCGCCGTCGGCCTGAGGACGCCCATCCCCGAGGCCGAGCGGATCAAGAAGAAGTTCGGCTGCATCGCCGGGCCTCCGGTCGAGGACCAGGAGACGATCGAGGTCCCCTCGGTCGGCAAGGGCCGCAAGCCCCGGGTCTTGTCGCGCCAGCTCCTGGCCGATATCATCCAGCCCCGGGCCGAGGAGATCTTCCGCCTGGTCGACTCCGATATCAAGCGCATGGGCTATGACAAGTCGCTGAACTCGGGCATCGTCCTCACCGGCGGCACGGCCCTTCTCGAGGGCCTGGAAGAGGTCGCCGAAGAGATCTTCGACCTCCCCGTCCGGCGCGGCGACCCCGGCGGTGTCGGCGGCCTCGTCGACCGCGTTTCGACCCCGGACTTCTCCACTGCGGTGGGACTCATCCTCTACGGTTTTCATATCTGGCAGGACAGGGGTCTCGCCAGGGACAGGAAAAAGGGCGGTTGGGCCAAATTCAAAGACTGGTTCAAGGAAGGATAAGGAGAGAACACATGAGCGACGAATCGAGCCGGCTGAAATTCCATCTCGTCGAGGAACACCTCGGGGCCAAGATCAAAGTCATCGGCCTCGGCGGCGGCGGCGGCAACGCCGTCAACCGGATGATCGAGCACGGCGTCCAGGGCGTCGAGTTCATCGCCGTCAACACCGACCTCCAGGCCCTCAACAGCAACCGGGCCCGGACGAAGATCCAGATCGGCAACCAGCTGACCAAGGGGCTCGGCTCGGGCGGCCGCCCGGAGGTAGGCAAGCAGGCGGCCATGGAGGACACGGAGCGGCTGCTCGAGATCCTCGAGGGCGCCGACATGGTCTTCCTGACCACGGGCCTGGGCGGCGGAACCGGCACGGGCGCGACCCCGATCATCGCCAACATCGCCGCCGAGCTCGACATCCTGGTCATCGCCATCGTCACCCTGCCCTTCGAGTTCGAGGGACGGGTAAGGGCCAAGCAGGCCGAGGAAGGCCTCCAGGAGCTCAAGTCGGCCGTGGACACGGTCATCGCCATCCCCAACGAGAGGCTTCTCCAGACGGTCAATCTGAACACCTCCATCCAAGACGCTTTCCGCCTCGCCGACGACATCCTGCGGCAGGCGGCCCAGGGCATCTCCGACCTCATCACCAAGCCCGGGCTGATCAACCTGGATTTCGCCGACGTCAAATCGGTCATGAAGGGCATGGGCATGGCCTTCATGGGGACCGGCCTGGCCTCGGGCGAGAACCGGGCCCTGGAGGCCGCCGAGAAAGCTATCTCCAGCCCGCTTCTCATCGACACGTCCATCGAGGGCGCGCACGGCGTCCTCATCAACATCACCGGCGGCAAGACCATGACCCTCCATGAGGTCTCCAAAGCCTCGCAGCTCATCCACAGCCTGGCCGACCCGGACGCGAACATCATTTTCGGCACGGTCATCGACGAGAGCATGAAGGACACTGTCAAGGTGACCGTCATCGCCACCGGCTTCGACCAGAATCCGGCCCAGACGCTGGCCCCGGCCGAGCCGGCCCCGCGGCCGGCCGCCCGAAAAGCACTCCAGCCTTTCCCCGTCATCCAGGATACGCCGGCCTACGTTTTCGAAAGCAAGGGCGGGGCGCCGGCCTGGGAGCCCTCGGTCTCCGACAAGCAATGGGAGTCCTACGAAACGCCGTCGTTCATCCGCAGGACGAAACACTCCTCCGTGAGAAAGACACCGCATGATATCAGCTGATTGCGTCGTCGCCGGCTGCCGGGAGCTCCTGACCTGCGCCGGCCCCCTGCCCAAGCGCGGCCGGGCCCTGCGGCAGGTCGGCCTCGTCGAGAACGCCTGGGCGGCTTCGTCCAAAGGTATCATCGTCTTCGTCGGGACCGAAGATGAATTCCTGGCCCGGGTCTCGCCCGAGCCGGACGCAGTTACGATCGACGGGCGGGGCATGGTCGCTCTGCCCGGCTTCGTCGATGCCCACACGCATCTCCCCTTCGCCGGGGACCGGGCCCGGGAATTCGGTCTCAGGATCCAGGGTTTGACCTACCAGCAGCTGGCCGAACGGGGCATGGGCATACAGACGACGGTCAAGGCGACGCGCGCGGCCAGCCTGGACGACCTCCTCGCCCTTTGCCTCCGCCGTCTCGACCGGATGCTGCTCACGGGCACGACGACCGTCGAGGCCAAGAGCGGCTACGGCCTCAACCTCGAGGACGAAGTGAAACAGCTCGAGGTCCTGCGCGACCTCGCCGCCCTTCACCCCGTGGACATCGTCCCGACCTTCATGGGGGCCCACGACGTCCCGCCGGAATACCGCGACCGGCGGGGAGAGTATGTCCGCCTGCTCATCGACTCATTGATCCCCGAGGTCGGCAAGCTGGGTTTGGCCGAATTCTTCGACATCTTCTGCGAACCCGGTGTTTTCTCTGCCGAGGAGACGCGGACGCTCGTTCAGGCGGCCAAGGCCGCCGGCTTCAAGATCAAGGTCCACGCCGACGAATTCGTCAGCCAGGGAGGGGCCGAGCTCGCCGCGGAGGTCGGGGCAGCGTCGGCCGAGCACCTCATCGCCGTCTCCGACGAGGGCATCGCCCGGCTCGCGGCGAGCGACACGGCGGCTATCCTCCTCCCCGGCGTTTCGTTCTTCCTGATGCTCGACAAGCGCGCCCCCGCCCGGCGGCTCATCGACGCCGGCGCGGCCGTGGCCCTGGCCACGGACTTCAATCCCGGGAGCTCGAACCTGAGCGCGATGCCGTTCGTCCTCCAACTCGGCGTCTTCACCCTGGGGATGTCGGTCGAAGAGGCCGTCAACGCCTGTACGGGGAACGCCGCCTTCGCCATCGGCCGGCACGGGACGGTCGGCAGCCTCGAGCCGGGGAAAAAGATGGATCTCGTCCTCTGCGACGTCGCGGGTTACATGTCGCTGGCCTACGAAGCCGGACGGAACCCCGTCCACACGGTCATCAAGAACGGCCGCGTCGCCGTCGCGGACGGCCGGAGGGTCGGCCCCCGCTGATGTCCCCGCGTTACAGTCCCCGCTATTACGTCCTTCGTCTCGCCTGGCTCGGCCGGCGGGCCGCCTATGCGGCCATCGCGCTCAATCCCCGCCCGACTTCAGGTCGAGCAGGAAGAGGCCGGTCGCCTCGTCCCTTTTCCTTCCGATATCGTCCCTGAACCGGGTCAAGGTGATCTCGCAGGTCACCGAGACGACGGCTTCCCGAAGATGTCCTCCCCTAACGGCGAACGTCTCATCGCCTAGCGAGGCGTGGGCGTGGATGAAGGGCTTGCCGTCGACGACGGTGATGTTACCGTAAAGCGCGACGATCTCGTAGGACCCGGATAGCTTCGTCCAGGAATAGCCCCCGGTCGCCGGGTCGAAGTGGCCGAGCTCGGCCTCGCCTACGGCTCCCAGGCCGTTGAAGAAGCCGGAACCAAGCCCGTCATGCGCACAGAGCGAGAGCAGGTTTTCGATGATCTTCTCTCCGGCTTCCAGCCGGATGACGTAATTCGAGCCGAGGACGGTGTACTTCACGCCTGCGGGGCTTTATCGAGCTTGCCCTTCCAATAGAGATAGGCCGGGATGCCGAGGCAGATGATGCCCAGCCCGGCAAGGGCGTTCCAGAACGCGCTGAGCAGCGCGGCCACGGCGACATAAAGCGCGGCCAGCACGAAAATGATCGGCGTGACCGGATAGCCCCAGGTCTTATAGGGCCTATCGAGATCCGGCCGTTTCTTGCGCAGGACGATGACCGCGGCCACGGTCAGGCCGAAGAAGATCCATTCCCCGAAAATGACATAGGTGAAAAGCTGCTTGAACGTCCCGGTCAGGGTCAGGATAATGCTCCAGACCGTGATGGCGATGATGGAGACGTGGGGGGTCAGGAATTTCGGGTGGCATTCGGCGATCTTCTTGAAGAACATGCCGTCGCGGGCCATGGCGAAGTAGACCCGAGGCGATGTGAGCATGTTCTGGTTGGCCGCGCCGAGGATGGAGAAGAGGATGAGGAAGGCGATGAGCGAGGCCCCGAACGGCCCGGTGACGATCTGCATCACGTCGAGCGCGACGCGCCCTTCGGACGAGGCGATCTTGCCGACCGGCAGGATGTAGAGGTAGGCCAGGTTGGCGATGATGTAGATGACAATGACCGCGCCCGTGCCGATGAGGATGCCGAGGGGCAGGTTCTTCCGCGGGTTCTTGACCTCGCCCGCGTTATAGGTCGCCGCTTCCCAGCCCTTGTAGGCCCACAGGGAGGCGATCAAACCGACGCCGAAGGCCCCGAGCAGGCCGAAATTGAAGGGGCCGGGAGAAGGCTCGACGAAATTCGCGGCATGGCCATTGCCCTTGGTGAAGAAGAAAACGGCCACGACGACGATGGCAATGGCGCCCGTTTTGATGTAAGTCAGGAGGTTCTGGAGACGCGATCCCCAGCGAACGCCGATATAGTTGACGGCGCCCAGGAAGGCGACGAAGCCGGCCGCGATGAGCTGCTTCTCGAGCAGCGTCATGTCGACGAAGCGGGGAAGCATGTTATGGGAGAAGGCGACGGCCAGTGTCGCGATCGAGCCCGAGTCGATGACCAGGAAGAGGGTCCAGCCGAAGAGGAAGGACAGGAGGGGTCCGTAGGCCTCCCGGAGATAGACGTAGATGCCGCCGGCCTCGGGCATGGCCGCGCCGAGCTCGGCGAAGGCGACGGCGCCGAAAAAGCTGAACATGCCGCCGACGACCCAGACCGCCAGCATGAGAAGCGGCGCGGGCACGGCCGCGGCGATCTCGGAGGGCGAGAGGAATATCCCGGAGCCGATGACGCCGCCGACGACGATCATGATGACGTCCCAGAGGCTGAGGACCCGGGGCAGGGCGATCTTCGTTTTATCCACAGCGGGGCAGGCTCTTAAGTCTTGTTCCATTCCCTTCGTCTCCTTTCCGGGGCCGGGTTCATTGCCAGGAATTCTATCAAGTGCCGGTGAAATTGGCAATCGGCAGGTTCGTTCAACAAAACCCACCCTCCGCCGTTGACCATTCCGACGGCAGAGGATTAGCCAAGCCTGTCCATCATGCGGTACTGGATGGCCTCGGAGACGTGGGGCGTCTCGATCGCGTCTTTCCCGTCAAGGTCGGCGATCGTCCGGGCGACCTTGAGGACCCGGTCGAAGGCCCGGGCGCTGAAGCCGAGCTTGGTCACGGCCATCTCCAGGAGCTTCTCGGCCTCGTCCGGGATGGGACAGAAAAGCTTGACGTCCCTGGGACCCATCTGGGCGTTGGCGAAGACGCGGCGCCCGGCGAACCGGGCGATCTGCCGCTCCCGGGCCCGGGTCACCCGAGCCCGGATGGCCGCAGAGTTCTCAGACGGCATCCTGGAGACGATCTCGCGGAACTTGACCTCGGGTACCTCGAGCTGGATGTCGATCCTGTCGAGGAGAGGCCCGGAGATCTTGGAATAATAGCGGGCCTTCTCGCTATCCGTGCAGTCGGCCCCGCTCGCGCCGAGGCCGCGCCGAATGTCGGCACAGGGGTTCATGGCCGCGACCAGCATGAAGGAGGCCGGGAACGTGACGGAATAGCCCGAGCGCGCGACCGTGACCCGGCCGTCCTCGACGGGCTGCCGCAGGTCCTCGAGGACGCGGCGGCGGAACTCGGGAAGCTCGTCGAGAAAGAGGATGCCGTGGTGGGCCAGGCTGACCTCGCCCGGCTTGGGAACGCTTCCTCCGCCGACGAGCCCGGCGTCGGTCACCGTGTGATGGGGGGAGCGGAAAGGCCGGATGCTGACCGTGCCCGAGCCCGCGAGCAGCCCGGCCGCGCTGTAGACGCGTGTCACTTCGATCGTCTCTTCGTAGGACATCTCGGGCAGGATGGTCGGCAAGCGCCGGGCCAGCATCGTCTTGCCGGCGCCCGGCGGCCCGATGAGGAGGACGTTGTGGGAGCCGGCCGCGGCCACCTCGAGGGCCCGTTTGACGTGCTGTTGGCCTTTGACGTCCTCGAAATCGACCGCGTAGACGGCCGGGGTGACGAGCTCGCGTTGCTCGAAGCGGCAGGGCGGGACTTCGCCGGGGTCGCGGAGAAGCCGGACGACCCGGACGAGGTCCTCGAGGCCGTAGACGTCGAGGTCTCGGACGAGCGCCGCCTCCCGGGCGTTCGCGTTCGGGACGACGACCCCCTTAAAGCCGGCCTTCCGGGCCATCAGGGCGACGGGCAGGACGCCGCGCACGGGTTTGAGGCGCCCGTCGAGGGCCAGCTCGCCGGCGAAGAGATAGTCACGCAAGCGGGCCGCCGGGACGACCTCCAGGTAGGCCAGAAAACCGAGGGCGATGGGCAGGTCGAAGGCCGAGCCCTCCTTCCGCCTGTCGGCGGGGGCGAGGTTGATGGTGATCCTCTTCGACTCCATGTCGTAGCCGCAGTTCTTGAGGGCGGCCCGGACGCGCTCCTTGCTCTCCCGGACGGCCGCGTCGGGCAGGCCGACGGTGACGAACGTCGGGAAGCCGGGACAGATGTCGACCTCGACCTCGACGGGAAAAGCCTCGATCCCGTGGAGAGCTGCGCTCGTGATCTTGAACAGCATGGGGCCCGATAGTAAGGACGAACGGGCCCCTTGTTTGTGTCACCTGGGGAGAAAGAAAGCCGCTCGCCGGCCGGGAGGCCGGCCCTTACTTTCTGTGGTATTCCTTGGACAGCTTGTCGAGCTCGTCCTCGACGTCCTGCCTGGACTTGACCTTGACCTGGGTCATCTGTCCGGCCCCCTCCTCGCCCGCCTCCTGTCCCCTGCCCTGGAGGTCTTCGAGGTCCCGGGCGGAGAACTGGGTAGCGTCGGACTCCTCGCGGGGTTTTTCCCCGAAAAGCCGCTCTCTGACGACGGGGACGGCGAGCTTCGAGATCTCGCGGAGCGACTCGAAGACGCCGACGCCATTGACGGCCGCGGCTTCGACCCAGGGTGAGCGGCGGGGGTTGAGGAGGTTATTGAAGGTCTCGACCGGGATGAGATAGTTGAGGTCCCGCTTGTTGTATTGGAAGACCAGAGGGATCTTCATAAGGTCGATGTCGTGCTGGACGCAATTGCGACGGAGTCCGTCGAAGCTCTCCAGATTGGCGTCGAGGAGAGGGATCTGGGAGTCGGCGACGAAGATGATGCCGTCGGAGCCGCGGAGGACGCTCTTGCGGGAGGCCTCGTAGAACACCTGGCCCGGGACGGTCATGAGCTGAAAGTGGACCTTGTATTCCCCGATCATCCCGGCCCGGATGGGCAGGAGGTCGAAGAAATAGGTCCGGTCGGTGTCGGTCTCGAGGCAGACCAGGTCCCCCCGGTAGGCACTGTCGAGCTTCAAGTAGATGTAGCGGAGGTTGGTCGTTTTCCCGCTCAGGCCGGGACCGTAGTAGACGATCTTAATGGCGATCGTTTTAGTGGCATAGTTGATGAAGGACATACCTGTAATACCCTGATAATATTCTCAATCCTTAGCACACTCACCGCCTGAAGTCAATCAACCCTACGCCTCCCCGGTCTGAAGCCCGGGGCATGCTCAGGGTTAATACTGAGCGTCACCAACCCAGTTTGAAAAAGGGGTTGGTGGCGGCGAACGTATAAATGGGGAGGTCCCGAAAAGGCCGCGGCTGTGATAGAATGAGGCCCGGAACGGCAGGAAAGGACACCCCATGAAAGACATCCGGAAGAGGATCCGCATCGCCGTCATCGGCGGCAGCCGGCCTGGCCGGCAGGCCCTGGATACGGCCCTCGAGGTCGGTCGGCTCATCGCCCGCTCCGGCGCGGTCGTCGTCTGCGGCGGTCTCGGCGGGGTCATGGAAGCGGCCTCGCGCGGGGCCCGCGAAGAGGGCGGCCTCGTCGTCGGCATCCTGCCCGGCAATTCCCCGGCGGACGCCAACCCCTGGATCGACATCCCCATCGCCACGGGCCTCGGCTACACCCGAAATGCGCTGGTCGTCATGAACGCCGACGCGATCATCGCCGTAGACGGCGAGTACGGCACGCTTTCGGAGATCGCACACGGCTTGATCCACGGCAAGAAGGTCGTCGGCCTCCGGACCTGGGACGTCCGGGGCGTCACCGTCGCGGAGACGGCCGAGGAAGCTGTCCGGCTGGCCCTCGAAGGCCTCTCCTCCTGAGATGAAGAACTACAGGATCGTCCTCGCCTACGACGGCACGGATTTCCGCGGCTGGCAGCGCCAGCCGGACGGCCGCACGGTCCAAGGCGTTATCGAGGAGGCGATCCGCAAGGTCACCCAGAAAAGAACCGTCGTCCATGGGGCGGGGCGGACCGACGCGGGCGTCCACGCTCTCGGTCAGGTGGCCAGCTTCCGCGGCGCTTTCAGGCTGGCCGATGCCGACCTCTTCCGGGCCCTCAACGCCGTCCTCCCGGCCGATGTCCGCGTCTTCACGCTCGACGAGGTTCCGGCCGGATTCCACGCCCGGAGATCGGCCCGCTCCAAACTCTATCGCTACCGCATCGTCCACGCTCCCCAGCCGAGCCCCCTCGACCGGCGCTACGTCCTCCACTGGCCCTATCCCCTCGACCTGAGGGCCATGCGGCAGGCGGCCGGTTTGTTCGTCCGGACCGACGATTTCACGGCTTTCTCCTCTAACCGCGACCGCTCGCCGGTGAGGACCGTGGGCCGGTCGGAGATACGGAAGGCCGGACCCGAGATCGTCTACACCATCGAAGCCGCGGGCTTCCTCCGCTACATGGTCCGGACGATCGTCGGGACGCTCATCGAGGTCGGACGAGGCAGGATCCCGCCCGGCCAATTAGAGGAGATCTTCAGCCGCAAAGACAGGGCGCTGGCCGGGCCGACGGCCGCCGCCAAAGGCCTGACGCTCGTCCGCGTCGACTACTGATCGAGGACGAGGCCCAAGACGAAGGCATCCTCGTCGGGCTTCGTGTAATAGTTCTTCCGCGTGCCCAGGACATCGAATCCGAGTTTCTTGTAGAGGGCCAAGGCCGCGGTGTTCGACTGCCGGACCTCGAGGGTCATGAAAGCCGCGCCCCCCCC
>JBFYOD010000132.1:0-54052 GCA_041303965.1 Candidatus Aminicenantota bacterium | reverse complement strand
CTGGCTCGGCTGGGCGCCGGCCCCGGCCGTAGCCGCGCCCGGCGTGGCCGCGCCCGGTTGACCGCCCTGCGCCTGGCGCTGGGCCATCATCCGGTCCCTCATCTCCTGCGCCATCTTGGCGAGTTCCTCGGGGCTCAGGTTGGGAGTGAAGCGAAGGGCCGCGTTCGAGACCCGCAGGACGCCCTTGGCCTCGCCGACGATGATGGACACGGTCGCGGTCATGCCGGGGAGGAGCTTTTTCTCCGGGTTCTCGACGTTGACGATGGTCGTGTAGGTGACGACGTTCTGGACGGTCTCGGGCGAGAACCTGACCTGCTGGACGATGCCGTTGAACGTTTCGTTCTGGTAGGCCTCGACCGTGAACCGGACCTTCTGCCCTTCCTTGACCTTGCCGATGTCGGACTCATCGACGCTGCATTCGACCTTCATCTTGGTCATATCGGTGGCCACCTGGAACAGGAGGGGGGCCGTCATGCTCGACTGGAGGGTTTGGCCGACATTGACCTTCCGGACGATGACGATGCCGTCGACCGGGGCGCGGATGACCGAGTAGGACAGATCGACCTTGCTCAGGTCGAGCGTGCTCTTAGCTTGGGAAAGGGTGGCTTCGGCCGAAATGAGGTCGCTCTTCGCGCCGAGGTAGGAGGCTTCGGCCGTGTCCATCTCCTCGATAGAGATGAGCTCCTTGGCGAACAGGGACTTGGCCCGTTCGTAGCCTTTTTCCGCCTGGGACAGGCTCACCTTGGACCGCTCGAGCGAGGCCAGCCGGCTCTTGTAGTTGGCCTCGTTCTGTTCGATCTTCATCTTCAGAGGCTCTTGGTCGAGCTCGGCCACGATCTGGCCCTTGGTGACGGGCGTATTGAAGTCGGCGTAGAGTTTTTCGATCTTGCCCGATACCTGGGCTCCAACGTCGACGATCTCGATCGGGTTCAGGGTGCCCGAAGTGACAACGAGGGCCTCGACATCGCCGCGGGCGAGTGTCTCGGTCTTGTACTTGATCTCGCCGTTCTTGCCGTTACGGAACACCGTCAGGCCGAGGATAGCCCCGGCCACGATGACCAGGGCGACGATGATCCAGATGATCTTTTTCTTCATGGTTTGTCTCCTTTATCTCTCGCTGTCCGGAGGCTGCCTATCCGGCTCCCGCCGTTCACGCGTATCGTTCCGGTTGGGGTTGTGTCGATTGGATTCGGCTCTCCGCCGCTCTTCGTGCGCGCGGATGATCTCCTCCATCTTCTTCTTCTGTTCGGGCGTGAGGAGTGAGTCGATCTCCTCCTTCAGGGCCTTCCGGATCTCCTGAAGCTTGTTCGTGCCATCGCTCCAGTACGCCTTCATCCGCTCTTCGTTCTTCTTGAAGATCTCCCGGATCTTCGCCTGCTGGTCAGGCGTCAGCTGGAGCTCCTTGGACCAGGCGTCAAGAGTGGGGGCGTGCTGCCGCTCCACCGTGGGCCGGCGGTATTTCTTATGGACCACGTATCGCTCCCCCAGCACTCCGGCGGCGACGCCGAGGCCGAAGACGACGAGCAGCGTCAGGGCGATGAGGATCTTGTATTTCGTTTTCATGGCGTCGGCCTCCTGGCCGGTGTCTTGTCATCGAGCGAGGCGAAGAGGAGCATCATGTTCCTTTCGTCCGATTTTTCTTCACCGAAAAGCTGCTCGGCCGCGGTGATGGGGTTGGTGTTTTCGAGGAGAAGGGCCTCGGACGCGGTCAGCTCGCCGGCCCGCGGGGTGAAAACGAGGGCCGCCCCGGCCACGAACACGATAGCCAGGAACGCCGGGATGGCCCGCAGGTTCCATCTTTCCCAGAAAAGAAAAGGCGCGGCCTCCCTTTCCTCCCGAAGCCGGGGTTGGAGGCGCTCCCAGAAAAGGGGGAGCGGGGCGGCACCCTTTCCGTCCCGCAGCAGGGCGAGCATGGACCGGTATTCCGTTTCCGCCTTCCGGCAGGACGGACAGGCCTCGAGGTGCTTCCCGAGGAGGCCCGCCGAGCGCTCGTCGAGGCGCCCGTCGAAAGACCTCAGGATCCGTTTTTCGGCCGTTTTACAGTTCATTTGCCCCTCCCTCTCCCAACAGATAAGGAGCCAGCTTTTTGCGGAGCATCCTCCGCGCCCTGTGGAGTCTGGAGTCCACGGTCCCCGGCGAAAGATGGAGGACCTGGGAGATCTGTTCGTAGGCCAGGCCCTGAATGTCCCGGAGGGTCACGATGACCCGGTATTTTTCGGGCAGTCCTTGGACGAATTTCTGGACGAGCGTCCGCCGGGCTTCGGTCTCCCGTTCCTGCTCGGCCCGTTCCGTCTGTTCCTTGTTGGAAAAGGCGATCTCCTGGACGTCATCCAGGGAGACTTCCTTGGCCCGGCCCTTTTTCCGGAGATAGTCCTTGATATGGTTGATGGAGATCCGGTACAGCCAGGTCCCAAACTCCGATTTCCCGTGGAAGCGGGGCAGGGCCAGGTAGGCCTTCAGGAAAACTTCCTGGGCCAAGTCGTCGGCCACCTCCCGGTTCCGGGTGAAACTCAAAGCCATGCTGAACACCTTGGACTGGTATTTCGAGACCAGCTCCTCGAAGGCCGCCGGGCTTCCTTCTTGAGCCAGCCGGACAAGTTGTCGTTCTTCCATTCGAATATGCTCACTTGTCCTCCGCACCCTGTTAGACGGGGGGAGGGTCCAATTCTTCCCGGTGCCGGCTCCTTTTCTCGAACGCCGGCCCTTAGGATCCGGTTTCAACAGAGATACAAGGGGGCTGACCTCTTCGCCGGGGCCCGGGATCGGCAGCGGCGCCTCCCGATTTTCCCTGGCCGGCGTATCCTATTATACAGGAAATCGTCGGGCCCGGAAAATGGGCCCCTCGGCGACAGCGCTGAACCCGGAGCCGCCGGGGCCCGTCATCCGGCAATAATGTCGGCCAGCCCGACAAAATTGTCGGTTTTCACGCTTGAATATTTTCTTATTCTGTTTGTTTTCTTTTACATAGATCTTGGCACGATAGTGGCATTTGTTTTAGACCTCATGACACAAGGAGGTCATAAGATGAAAAAAGTACTGGCACTATCGGTCGGGATCCTTCTCGTCGGCCTCGCTTTTGCGGCCGCCCAGGAGAAGATCCAGGAACAGGTCCAGGCGAAAGCCCAGGCCAAGACCCAGCTGAAGGCCCAGACGAAGACCCAGGCCCAAGCGCAGACGAAGGCGGAATTCCGGCATCGGAATCGGATCGCCTTTGTCGATGAGAACGGCGACGGGATCAACGACCTCGCCAGGGACGCCGACGGCGACGGTATCCCCAATGGGCAGGACCCGGATTGGACGAGACCGCTGGACGGCAGCGGCTACAAGGACCAGAACCGGATCGGCCTCCCGGACGATACGGAAATGACCCAGGGCCAAAAGGCCGGGAAGGTCACCAAGTCCAGCTTCGGCAAGGGTTCCTTCCGAACCGGAATGACGGCCGCCGGGCGAACGACCGGGACAGGCGCCTGCGACGGCACGGGCCCCAAGGGCACTATCAAGAGAAAGGGTCGCGGCTGAACTTCGAACGGGCCTCCTCTCCGCTCTCGCGAAGAGGAGGCCTTTTTTCTTGAATGATCGGGGGTTTTGCATCATGATGATACGGAAGATGCGCTTCATCGTTCCCGTTCTGCTGATCGCGGCCGGCGCCGCCCAAGGGGGTACGGTCTACCTGTCTTTCAATCAGCACTCCACCCAGAACCTATTCCAGACGCGGGAGGCCGTGGCCGAGCAGATCTCGGCGTTTTCGCTGGCCATCGACCAGAACTTCTCGGCCCTCTCTTTTCTCGCCAACTTGGAATATTCCGCTTTTCGCCAGGCGTCCGGCCTGGGCTTTTTCGCGGCCGACGCCGGGTTCGACTATCTCCTCCCGGCCGGCGCGAAGAGCGCTTTTTACTTCGCCGCGGGAGGCGCGGGGACCTTTTATCGCCAGGCATACGGGGCCTTCAGCTCTCTCGGCGCCAATCTGCTCGGTGCCTTTAAAACATATCTGGCTCCCTCCTCGATATTGAAGCTCCAAGGGCAGGGCATGTATGCCGCCTACAACGATCCCCTTTTCGATTTCCTGAGCCAGATCGCCACGCTTTCGATCGACAAGTATTTCAAGACCCGGACCACCTTCAAGGCGGACGCAGAATGGGGATACAAATATTTCCTTCACCCCTTCCTGCCGGAACCGGTCGAGCCCTTGGCGGAGCCCGTCGTAACGATCGCCGCGCCTAACGGAATGGGAATGGGAACGGGGAGCGGATCCGGTCAGGGAGGGGGAGTCCAACATTACCAGGGCGGGAACGGCTTCATCCCGCGCACCAGCAGCGAAGGCGGCGGAGCCGGGATCGGGCACGTCTCGCTGTCCCTGCTCGCGGCCCAGGGCATCGGCGATGTGCTGGGGCTGAGCGTTTCCGCTCTGAGGCAATGGATCGTCTCGGGCGAAAATCCCTTTCTTTCCATCGAGGAATTTTACCTGGTCCAAAATCCCAGCACCGATTCATTCTCCTGGGAAGGCAGCCAGTTCACCGGCCGGGTCACCCTGAACGTCCCCTGGAGCGTCGAGCTCAAGGCCGGCTATACTTATAACGACAAGACGTTCCCCGGAGTCGAGAGCATGAGCTTCGAAGGCGTGCCGCTCGGCATCGTCCGGAACGACCTCCGGCACCTCTTCGAGGCCCGGATCGAAAAAAACTTCCGCCGGGTCACGGTTTTCTTGGCCTATTCGTGGGTCGACAACCGCTCGACCGATCCTCTGTTCATATGGAAGAGCCATTATGTCATGGGCGGGTTCGAGTGGAACCTGCCGACCCGCCGCAAGGGAGGCGTCTCATGAGTCACAAGGCCGTCGTTCTTCGTTTTCTCGCGGTGCTCGTAGCGGGCACCGCGGCCGCCCAATCCGGCGGACAATTCTACAACGTCGACAAGGAAGTCCGGATCGACGGCACGGTCCGGGAGATCATCCTCGAGCCCCGCTACAAAGGCACGGCTCCCTTCCTCGTCCTCGGCGTCGAGGATTCGGCAAGCGCGAAAAGATACAACGTCGAGGTCAGCCCTTCCTGGTTCTTCGGTCAGGACATCCACGGCGGCGAGAAGATCAAGGTCGTCGGCTCGCTCTCCGAAACCCCCAAAAGCGTGCCCACGATCATCGCCCGGGAGCTCCAGCTCCGGGGAGAGACGTTCAAGCTGAGGGATAAGCGCGGCTTCCCCAGCTGGCAGGGCGGGCCTCAGCACAAGCGCGGCATACGGAGGTTCGGCGGCTCTTGAAACGCCGGAGCGTCTTCCTGTTCTTTGTCCTCCCGTTCCTGGGGGTGTTTGTTTTCTTCTTCCTGGCTTCCTTCCTCGGCCAGGCCGACCTGAAAAGGCGGACGGAAGCCCTCGTCCGCGACCAGCTCACGGCCACGGCCGGCATCCTCCGGGCGACGGTCTCCCACTTCCTTGACGAAGGAATATCCCCCGACGGGATCCTCGACTTTCTCCTCACGGAAGAGGACATCTATTTCATCGCCCTCCTCGACGGCGACAAGAACGTCCTGGCCTGGAACTCCCGCTATGAAGGCTACCTGCCCATCTCGATCCGCGAGGCCCAGAACGAGGAATCGGGGATCATCGACTCCCCGGCCGGCAAGATCTTCAGCTCCTTTTCGGCCATGCCCCGCCCGGACGGCAGCCGCTATCACCTCTATCTGGGATACGCCCTGGCCGGCATGGAAGAGATGATCGCTCTATCTCGGCGGACCTCGTTCCTTCTCTCCGGACTCATCCTGTTTGCCGGCGCGCTCTTTTTCCGAGGCCTGTTCCAGCTCCAGTCCGGCTACGTGGCCAAGACCCGGGAGGCCGAGACAGAGCGATTGGAGAAGGAGCGGTTCCGGGAAATCTCGGCCTTCACATCGGGCGTCGCCCACGAGATCAAGAACCCCCTGAACAGCCTTTCTCTGCTCTTCGAACTGCTTCTCAACAAGACCCCTCCGGAAGCGAAGGGCGGCCTGGAGCTCGGGAAGGCCCAGGTCCAAACGATCGCCCGCATCGTCGACCGATTCTCGAGCGTGGTCAGGCCGGTCCGACCGGTCCCCTCGATCCTATTCCTGGACGACGTCTTGCGCCGCGCAACGGGAAACCTCGCCGCGGAAGCCCCAGAAGTCTCGACCCGTCTTCGTATCGACGCGGAGTCCGGCGTTCGGCTGACGGGCGACGGCGAACTGCTGTCGATGGCCCTGCTCAACCTCCTGAAAAACGCCGTGGAAGCATCGTCGTCCACTCCCATCTGGGTGGAAGGCCGCCGGAATAAAAAAAGGGTCGAGATCCGGGTCCGGGACGAGGGGCCGGGCATCCCGCCGGAGGTTGTCGCCCGGGTCTTCGAACCCTTCTATACAACAAAAGAGAAGGGCATGGGGATCGGCCTCTTCATGGCCAAAAAAATCGTTGAAGCTCACGGCGGAACGATCGAGGCCCGGAGCCGGGAAGGCGAGGGGAGCGAATTCCGGATCGAGCTTCCAGGAGCGTGAGATGAACGAGCCCCTTATCCTGGTCGTCGAGGACGACCCGGTCCAACGCCAACTCATCCGGGAAAACCTGGAGGCGCGCGGCTTCCCCGTCATCGAAGCGGCGGCCCGTAAGGACGCCCTGGAGGCCGTGCTTCGCCACCCCGTCGACGTGGCCGTCGTCGACTACAAGCTAGGCGACGAAACGGGGATCGACGCCATCAAGGACATGCTCGCCGGGAACCCCCTCGTGACGCCCATCATGGTCACCGCCTACGGGAACATCGAACGGGCCGTGGAGGCTGTCCGGGCCGGGGCATATGATTACATCGTCAAGCCCCTGGACTTCGAGAAGTTCCTCCTCATCCTCGAGCGCGCGGTCGAGCGCCAGAAACTGAAGAAGGAGATCTCCCTTCTCCAGGACCGACTCGACGAGCGCTTCAGCGCCCGGAACTTCATCTTCGCCTCCCCTCCGATGGAGGAGGTCGCCCGTCTCATCGTGAAGGCGGCCCGGAGCGAGGCCACGGTCCTCATCTCCGGCGAGACGGGCACGGGGAAGGACATCGTGGCCAGGACGATCCACCAATCCTCGCCGCGGAAGAAGGGCCCCTATGTCGCCTTGAACATCCCCTCGCTCCCCGCGACTCTCATCGAGGCCGAGCTTTTCGGCGCCGAGAAAGGGGCCTTCACGGGCGCGCACGAACGGAAGATCGGCAAGTTCGAGGCGGCCGCGGGAGGCACCGTTTTTCTCGACGAGATCGGCGACCTTGTTCCGGAGGCCCAGGTCAAGCTCCTCCGCTTCCTCCAGGACCGGGAATTCTACCGGCTGGGCTCGAACCAGACTCTCCGGGCCGACGTCAGGGTCATCGCCGCGACGAACCAGGACCTTGACGCCCTGATGAAAGAGGGCAAGTTCCGGGCCGACCTCTTCTACCGGCTGAACGTCATCCCCATCGCCGTGCCCCCGCTCCGGAAAAGGAAAGAGGACATCCCTCTCCTGGTGGACTTCTTCATGAGAAAATACGGAGAACGGGAAGGCAAGAAGATCCAGGGGATCACGCGGGAGGGCCTGAGCGCCCTCGTCGCTCATTCCTTCCCCGGCAACGTCCGGGAGCTCGAGAACATCGTTGAGAGGGCGGTCGTTTTTGCGGAAAGGAACGTCCTCGGGATCTCCGACATGCCCCTTGTCCTCGGGGAAACCGCCGAAACCGACGCCGGTTCCGCCGGGGACTCCCTGCTCGGCAAGGTCCGGCGGCTCGAAACCCAGGAGATCCGTCAGGCCCTGCGGGAAAGCGGAGGGATCAAGAGCCGGGCCGCCAAAGCCCTGGGCATCACCGAACGGATGCTCTCCTACAAGATGAAGACGTACGGCCTTGCCGCCTGATCCGGCGCCCGGCGCGGGCCCGGGCGGAACTAACCGATCTTCACCTTGGTCCGGGCGATACCCCCCCGTGTCGAGAGGATGGCGACGTCGGCCTCGCCGGTCGTGCCCGGCTTGATCTTGACCTTCCAGCGGACCTCTTTTTTCTCGTTTTGCTTGATAAAGCCGATGTCCTGTCGCCCCCTAACGCCGACGAGCTCAGCGCCCGCGGGAAGACGGACCTCCGCGGTGTCGGGCCGGACGATCTTGACCCGGTCGGCCATCTTGAGGGCCGTGGGCAGGAAGCCTTCGTTGGTGAAAACGGCGACGACCTCGAACGTGTCGGCTTCTTTTTTGACCGGCTTGATCTCGGCGGAGACGATCTTCACCTGGGGCAGGGACTTGGCCATGAAGAGGTTGAAGAGGGCCTCTTTCTTGATCCACTCCTCGAGGATTTCGACGGGCGGGTTCTGGCGCCAGAACTTGGGGTTGAAACCGCCGATCTCGACCTCGCCGAGCGTCGGGTGGTTCGTCTTCGTCCAGGGCTTGAAATAGCGGCCGCCGAGCTCCTCGTCGATGTAACGAAGGCTCTCGAGATCGGTGATGCGGCCGTCGCCGTCGTAGTCCTTGACCCGGCCGCCGTTCCACAGTTCGTCGCCGTACCAGACGGCGCCGTAATAGAGGTAGCCGAAGTCCGGCGAATGGCCGAAGAGCGGCGAACCTTGGGGCTCGCGAGGCATCTCGAAGCCCATCTCGGCGGCCCTGGCCCGCATGTCGCGGTCGTCCCGGCCCTGATTGGCGTAGTCCCAGTACGTGTCGCCGGCGCTCGGGTAGCCGGTGATCTTTTTCCCCTGCTCGTCGAAGTACTGGTAGATCTTCATGTCCTCGGGGAACATGGATTCGCTCATGCGGCTCGTCGACGGACCGTGGAGCAGCATGGGCACGGTCGTGTCCATGGTCTGGACGACGCTGATGTTGGGGTGCTCGAGGAGGAACGTGAAGACCGCCCGCGTCTCGGTTTCGGAGAGCGGGTACTCGCCCGCCCCGCCCTGGGTCCAGCCGCGGCCGGTCTGGTCCAGGCCGGGCATCGGACGCCAGTTCTCCGGGTAGTTGCGGTGAAGGTCCAAGCCGCCGATGCCGTCCTCGTTCGTCCGTCCGTCGCCGTCGTTGTCGACGCCCTCGGCCGAGACGATGTAGTCGCCCTTGCCGTCGGTGGCCCGCTTCATCAGCCGGCCCGACGGGTCGGCCGGGTCGAGGACCATCGTGCCCTTGCCGGGCTCGACCTTTTTCCGCATCTGGAGGACGAAGCCATCGCCGTTGAGGTCATCGGCCGGGTCCTCGTCGAGGAGGCCGTCCCTGTCATCGTCATACGGGCGGACCGTGCTGCGGTTCGACTGGGCCGTGTTGAGATAGAGCTCGGAGCCGTCGGGGTTGTTCTCGACCCTGACATAGATGGCTTTGGTGTCGACGAGGCGGGTGATCTCGGGGTCCTTGCCGTACGAGGAAAGGATGTGCCAGGCGAACCAGAGGGCCGACTCGGCCGCCGTCACCTCTCCCGAATGGCGGTTCCCTTCGATGAACATGGCCGGCTTGTCGGTGTCCTTGCCCGTGGACTTATTGGTGATCGTGATCTGCCAGATGTCCCGCCCTTCGAACGACTTGCCCACGGAATAAAGGTCGACCAGATTGGCGTGTTCGGACGCCCATTTCCGGAGGAAAGCGTTGACCTCGTCATAGGTGTGATAGTGGACGAAGTCCATCTCGCCGGCGACCTTGGGCCGGGTGAAGGGCGTGTCGACCCTCGGGAAGTAGCTGATCCCATGTCGGATACCGCCAACCGTATACATCTTCGTCGGCCTCGACGCCTGAGGACCCTGTTCCCGAGGCCCCCGTTCTTGGGCCGCGGCGGCGATGATGACGATCGCGGCGATCGCCGCGGCCAGGCCAAGTTTCAAAGCGGGCTTATTCATGTGACCTCCTCACGAGTATGTTAAGCGGAGGATATTCGGAATGCGCCGCCAAGTCAACCGCCGCGATGCCCGCGTCGCCCTCGGGGGTCGTCTCCGTCCGCTGCGGTGATTCTTTACGCCTTCCCGGGCCGGATTCGATGGGGGATGCCGCGTATCCGTCCCGGGAAGTCTAAATCACCGCTCTATGCTCCCTCCGACGACACCCCTCGGGCCCGCTTGGCATCGCTGCTCAGAGGATGGCGAATCTCGCTGCTATTACACCTCAAAACCAATTTAAGATATTTGCGATTATTACGGCTTCGAGATACTCCGCCAAAATTCTGCTGGCCGTTGCAAAGGCCCCGCTCCTTGCATCTTCTCTATATCTGCTTCCCGTCAGCAACGGGGCGCTGACGGGAAGAGGCCGCGGGATAAAGGGGCTGAGGGAATCATCGGAGTGAGCATAGGCGGTGATTTAGTCGGACAGCGTGACGGACGAGGGAAGTTTCAGGGGAAACCGCCAAAACGTGTTTGAGCTCGGCGTAGCGCACGCCGAGCGAGTTGTTTTGGTGCCGAGTCTGGCGCGCTGGCCGGCGGGAAAAATTACCGCAGCGAACGAAGATGATCCCCGAGGCCCCTCAGCGGCCGACAGGGGGAATATCCCAAGCGGTTGTGAGTGGGAAGAGGCTCAGTCCGGAAGCCTGATGAGGGCGACGGCGAAGCAGGCGATGGCCCGCTTTTCGCCGACCGGCCCCAGCCCTTCGTTGGTCTTGGCCTTGATGCCCAGGCTGGCCGCGGGGATCCCGAGGACGGGACAAAGGACCGCCTTCATGGCCGGGATGTGCGGGCCCATTTTCGGCTCTTCGGCCACGACGACCGAATCCACGTTGACGATCTCTGCGCCGCGTTGCCGCATGAGCCCGACGACTTGCCCGAGGAGGTCTACGCTCCGCGCTCCCTTGAAAAGCGGGTCGGTGTCCGGGAAGTGGCCGCCGATGTCGCCCTCTCCAAGGGCCCCGAGTAGGGCGTCGATGACGGCATGGACGAGGGCGTCGCCGTCGGAGTGCCCGGCGAGGCCCGCCCGGAAGGGGACGTCGACGCCGCCGAGGACGAGCGTGCGCCCGGCTTCCAGCCGATGGATGTCGTAGCCGAAACCTGTCTTATGCATCGATAAGCCCCTCCGCGATCTTCAGGTCGACCGGTGTCGTGATCTTGATATTACGCGGGTCGCCTTCGACGGCGCTCACCGGAATGCCCGCACGCTCGGCGAGCATCGCCTCGTCCGTGCCGTAGAACCTGTCCCGACGGGCCTGGTCCAGGGCTCTCTTCAGCACGGCGTAAAGGAACCCCTGGGGGGTTTGCGCCCGGGCAAGGAAGGTCCTGTCGACCGTCCCGACGACGCGACCGTCGCGGACCTCCTTGACGGTCTCTTCGAGCGGCAGGATGGGCACGGCCGCCCCGGCGGCGCGGGCCGCGGCGATGACCCGGCTGACGAGGCCGGCGCTCACGAGCGGCCGGGCCCCGTCGTGGACCAGAACGACCTCCGCCGTCGCGGCATCGAGAAGACGGAAGCCCTGCCAGACCGAGTCCTGGCGTCTTTCGCCGCCGCGGACGATGTCGACGATCTTGGGGTAGCGCATCCGATAGTGCTTCAGGTCCTGTTCGTCGGGCAGGACGAGGGCGACGGCGTTCACCTCGTCATGTGCTTGGAACGCCTCGAGCGTCCATTCGAGGACGGGTTTGCCCCGCAGGTAGGCGAACTGCTTCATCTCGCCGAAGCGCTTGCCGGCCCCGGCTGCGACGACGATCGCCGACGCCAGGCTCACTTGGGCTCCCCGTTGAAGCGGCCGAAAATCATCTTTCCGACCGTCGTCTGGAGGACGGAGGTGACGGTGATGTCGACCGTCTGGCCGATCATCCGCCGCGAGTTGTCGACCACGACCATGGTGCCATCGTCGAGGTAGGCGACGCCCTGCTCTTTTTCCTTGCCCTCCTTGAGGATGAACACGCTCATGGTCTCGCCCGGCAGGGCCACCGGCCGGAGCGAGTTGACGACCTCGTTGATATTGAGGACCTTGATGCCGTGGATGCGGGCGACCTTGTTCAGATTATAGTCGTTAGTGACGATCTTGGCGTCCATGGACCTGGCGCATTCGATGAGCTTGGAATCGACGTCGGGGGTCTCGGGGAAGTCCAGATCGGATATGATGACCTCCACCTGGGAGGATTTCTGGAGCCGGTCGATGACGTCGAGGCCGCGCCGTCCCCGCTGTCTCTTCAGCCCGTCCGCGGAGTCGGCCACGAATTGGAGCTCCTTGAGGACGAACTGGGGGACGACGAGCGCGCCCTCGACGAACCCGGTGTCGCAGAGGTCGGCGATGCGGCCGTCGATGATGACGCTCGTGTCGAGGATCTTGAAGCTGCGGCCGGCCCGTTTCTCCTTGAAAAGCCCGATGAGGTGGGCTGGGTCGAGCCACTCCGGCTTCCGCGTCCCGACGAGGAGCCCGATGTAGGGCATGATGGCCAGGAAGAAGATGCGGATGAAGGTGGCCATCTCTTGCGTGTGGACGATGGACTGGTAGATCGCGCCGAGCATCCAGCCGAGGATGATGCCGACGAGAAGGCCGGTGCCGGCGCTCCAGATGACCCGGAACTGGGCTTTCCGTATCCGGGTCTCCAGGAACATCATCAGGGCGCCCAGGAAGAAGGCGGCGGCGGCTCCGTAGACGCCGGTGAGCTTGAAGGGCGGATAGAAGTAGCCGCCGATCGTGATCAGGCCGATGATGAAGAAGCGGAAGATGAAAAGGCCCATTGGTTCTTTCCTTATCTATTCACTATATCCACGGGATCAGAAAACGTGGTCGATGGCCTGGCGGACGGTCTTCGCGCCCACGCACTGGATCGCCGGCAGGTCCTTTTTGTCCAGCGCGGCCAGGTTGCCGGCTGGAAGAAGGACGGTCCCGAAACCCAGGGAATGGGCCTCCTTGATCCGGACCAGCGGCTGGTTGACGGAGCGGATCTCGCCGCTGAGGCCAACCTCCCCGAAGAAGACCATGTCCTGCGGCAAGGGTGCGTTCTTGAGGGAGGAGACGACGGCCATGACGACTCCCAGGTCGACGGCCGGCTCGTCGATCGACATCCCCCCGGCTACGTTGAGATAGATGTCCTCGCCGGCGAAGCTATAGCCGGCCTTCTTTTCGACCAGGGCAAGAAGCATGGCCGTCCGGTAATGATCGAGGCCGATGGTCATGCGCCTGGGGTTCCCCGTGAAGATCGTCGAGGAGACAAGAGCCTGGATCTCGGCGAGGAGGGGACGGGTCCCCTTGACCGTGCAGACGACGGCGCTGCCGGCCTCCTCGCGCGGCCGTTCGCGGAGAAAGAAGGCCGACGGGTTGAGGATGGGCTGGAGCCCCGCGGCCGTCATCTCGAAGACCGCCAGTTCCGATACGGGCCCGAACCTGTTCTTCATGGCCCGGAGGACGCGGTGGCTATGGTCCCGCTCGCCCTCGAAAAGGAGGACGACGTCGACGATGTGCTCGAGGGACTTCGGCCCGGCCAGCGTTCCGTCCTTGGTGATGTGGCCGACCAAGAAGGTCGGGACCTGCCTGTTCTTGGCGTAGCGGATGATCTGGTTGGCCGCTTCCCGGACCTGGCTGATCGTTCCCGGTCCCGAGGTCATCTTGGCCGAGAAAACGGTCTGGATGGAATCCACGATGAGGATCTTGGGCGCGAGGCGCTCGGCCTGGGCCAGGATGCGCTCGAGGTTGGTCTCCGCCAGGAGGAAGAGACGACCGTCCCGGACCCCCAGCCGGTCCCCCCGGAGCTTGATCTGCTCCAGGGATTCCTCCCCGGAAACATAAAGGATCGTGGTCTCTCCGACGGCCATGTCCCGGGCCACCTGGAGGAGGAGCGTCGACTTGCCGATGCCGGGCTCGCCGCCGACGAGGACGAGAGAGCCGGAGACGAGGCCCCCGCCGAGGACCTTGTTGAAGTCCTCGATGCCGACGGTGAGCCTCTGGCGGGGGATGTCCTGGATGTCCTTGTAGAGAACGGGCTCGGTCGGGGCGTAGCTGATGCCGCCGGACGGGGTCTCGTCCTCGACTTCTTCGACGAGGGTGTTCCACTCGCCGCAGGCGTGGCAGCGGCCCATCCACTTCGGCGAGCGGGAGCCGCAGCCCTGGCAGATGAAAACCGTCTTGTCCTTCATCACCGCCCCATCGTTCAGTACTCCGGGGCGAACTGCTCCATGTCGGCGAAGCGGGCGTACTCGCGGATGAACGCCATCTGGAGGTTGCCGATCGGCCCGTTCCTCTGCTTGGCGATGCTGACCTCGGCGACGCCCTTGAGAGACTCGTCGTCGGGGTGGTAGAACTCGGGCCGGTAGATGAAGATGACGACGTCGGCGTCCTGTTCGAGGGCTCCCGATTCGCGGAGGTCCGAGAGCATGGGCTTGGGTTCGCGCCGCCCCTTCTCCGGGGCCCGGCTGAGCTGGGAGATCCCGACGACCGGGATGCGCAGCTCCTTGGCCAGCTCCTTGAGGGACCGGGAGACGAAGGACATTTCCTGGTTGCGGTTCTCGAACCGCCCGCCCGTCCGCATGAGCTGGATGTAATCGACGAAGACGATGTCGAGGCGTTGTTCCATCTTCAGCCGCCGGCATTTGGCCTTCATCTCCATGACCGTCAGGGCCGGCGATTCGTCGATGAAGATCCGGGCCCGGGAGAGGACCTCTCCGGCGAGCTTGAGCTTTTCGAACTCGCGGTCGCTGATGAACCCGGTCCTGGTCTTCTTGATGTCGATCTGGGACTCGGCGCAGAGGAGCCGGATGGCGATCTGCTCCTGGGCCATTTCCATGGAGAAAAAGCCGACGGCCTTGTCCGTCTTGATCCCGACGTGGTGGGAGATGTTCAGGGCCAGGGCGGTCTTGCCCATGGACGGCCGGGCCGCCAGGATGATGAGCTCCGAGGGGTGGAACCCCGCGGTCAGGCCGTCGAGGTAGCGAAACCCGGAAGGGACCCCGGTGACGGCCTCCTTGCGCTCGGCCAGCACCCGGATCATCTCCAGGGTCGGCCCGGTCAGGGCGTTCAAGGGCTGGAAACCGGGTTTGATGCGCTGCTCGGCGACTTCGATGATGGCCGCCTGGGCGGCGTTGAGCAGTTCGTCGGCGTCCTCCTTCTGCTCGTAGCTCTCCTGGATGATCCGGGTGGAGGAGAGGATCAACCGGCGAAGGAGGGCCTTCTCCTTGATGATCTGGGCGTAGTATTCGATATTGATGTTGCGGGGGACGCCGTCGAGCAGGGACGAGAGATAGGCGGCGCCGCCGATCTCTTCCAGGATGCCCGCCCGCTGGGCGTCCTCGGTCAGGCTGAGCAATTCCACGGGGAGCCCCCTGTCGACGAGCCCTATGATCCTGTCCAGGATCTTCCGATGGGCATCCTTATAGAAGTCTTCGGGGGAGATCGTGGACAGGACGACGTTCAAGCTCTCGTTTTGGACGAGGATGCCGCCGAGGACCGTCCGTTCGGCCTCGAGGCTCTGCGGCGGCGTCTTTTTCAGGAACATCGTGTCGAGTTCCATGGCCACCTCGCTCCGGCCAGGACCGGTCCGGGGAACGCTCAGGTCTTTCCGGTCGTCTGGTCTTCCGTCTTTTCGTCGGCTGTCCCGCCTTCGGTTCCCTCGGCCTCTTCGCGGGCCACGACCACCTTGATCTCCGCCCGGTCATCGTGGCTGATCTTGATGGGGACCGCGAAATTGCCGAGCCGCTTGATCGGCTCGTCGAGCAGGATCTTCTTCTTGTCGATGTCGTACCCCAGCCGGTCGAGGGCTTCCTTGACGTCGCCGGACGAAACGGAGCCGAAGATGACGTCCTTTTCGCCGGCCCGGCGAGTGAACGTCAGGGAGACCTGGTTGAGCTTCTGGGCGAGCGACTGGAAGGCTTTCCGCTCGATCTCGACTTTTTTCTTCAGGGCCTGGCGCTCGATCTCGATCATCTTGACGTTCGTCGGCGTGACGGCGAGGGCCATCTTCCGGGGGATGAGATAGTTCCGCCCGAACCCGGGGGCGACGTTGACCACGTCGCCGCGCCGGCCCAGTTTTTCCACGTCCTGTTTCAGAATGACTTTCATGTCAATCCTCGACGTAGGGGAGAAGGGCCATGAGCCGGGCCCGCTTGACGGCCAGGGCGAGCTTCCTCTGATGGAACGAGCACGTCCCGGTGATCCGGCGGGGGGTGATCCGGCCCCTGTCCGGGATATACTTCTTCAGGATCTCGACGGCTTTGTAATCGATGCCCCGGACGTCCCGCTGGCAGAACCTGCAGAATTTCCTCTTGGGCGTGAAATACTTGCGGTAGCCGCCCCGCTCGCTCCGTTCGCCTCTTTCGGGTCTTTCGTCTCTCGGCATCTCACTTCTCCTCTTTCACTTCGGCCGGCGCGGCGGCCGGCTGTTCGACCGCCGGTTCGGCGGCGGGCCGCACGGCTTCCTGGGCGCGCTTTTTCCTCTTCCGCCCGATGAGGTCCCGCGGGTCCCGGAGGACGGTCATGAACCGGATGACGGTGTCGGTCTGCTTGAACCGGCGCTCCAGCTCCGTGGAGATGTCGCCCGCGCCTTCATAGGTGAAAAAAATGTAGACGCCTTCCTGGAACCTCTTGATCGGGAAAGCCAGCCTGCGCTTGCCCCAGATGTCCTGCTTGACCATGCGGCCTTTTTTCTGGGCGACGACATCGGCCATTTGTTGAACGAACTGCGCCGTCTCTTCTTCCGAGAGCGTGGGGGAGAGAACGAACCCCGTTTCGTATTGTCTCATGGAGACCTCCTTATGGATTTAACAGCTCCTCCCCTCGGGAAGGAACAAGGAGTGCACCGACCATTCTAACCGATTCTCTGAAAAATTCAATCCCCTTCGCGGGATTCCACGGACGTTGATCCGTGGAGCTTCAGCCTTCGGCCTCACGATGGCGGGGAATCTATGTTCCTGGATTCCCCGTCATCGCCCTGCGATGGCAGGGGATCATTATTCTTCAGGATCCCCCGTCGTCACCTTGTGACGGTTGAAACGGGTCATGGCCCGGTCGATCTCGCCGTCGAGGATCATCTCCAGGGCCTCGCCGGCGGCTTCGAGGCTTTGCTCGAGAGCCCGACGCTCGTCCCGCTTGAAGGGCTCGAGGACGTAATCGGCCGCGTCCCGGCCGCCGGGGAGCGGCCCGATGCCGACCCGGATGCGCGGGAACTCGTCGGTCCGGGTTTCGCCCACGACCGAGATCATGCCCTTGTGGGTTCCGGGCCGGCCCTTTTTCCGGACCCGGATCTCGCCGAGCGGGATGTCGAGGTCGTCGTAGACGACGACCAGCCGCTCGGGCGGGACGCCCTTGCCGGCCATGGCCGCCCGCGCCGCCAGGCCGCTCCGGTTCATATAGGTCTTGGGGAGGACCAGCAGGACGTCCTCCTCGCCGCGGCGGGCGACGCCGGTCCTGGCCCGGAACAGCCGGCCCCGGAGAGGGACCCCCCAGGCGCGGGCCATCCGTTCGACCAACATGAAACCGGCGTTGTGGCGCGTGGCCGCGTACTCGTCACCCGGGTTGCCCAGCCCCACAACCAGCCACAAGGGCTATTTCTCCGTCTCTTCCTTCTCGGCCCGCTCTTTCTTGATGACCTCGGGTTCCTTGGGTTCCTCGGCCACGGCCTCTTCCGGCTTCTCGCCGGGGAATTCCTCTTCCTTGTGGGGAAGGGAAACGAGGACGAGGACGGTCGCGGGCTCGGTGATCAGCCGGACGCCGGCCGGGATGGCCATGCCCTCGACCTTGAACGACTGGTGGATGTGGAGCTCGGAGATGTCGATCGACAGGCTCTCCGGGATGTCCCGCGGCAGGCACTCGACCTCGACTTCGCGGGTGATGAAGTCGACGAAGCCGCCCTCGGTCTTGACGCCCAGGGGCTCGCCGTGATGGACGACGGGGACCGTGACCCGCACCGGCTTGTCCATGGAGATCCGGATGAGGTCGGCGTGGAGGAGCTCGTCGGTGACCGGATCGACCTGCAGGTCCTTGATCATGGCGTCATACATGTCCGTGTCGACGGCGACCTTGAAGATCGTGTTCTCCCCGGACTCGAGTTTCAGGATCTGGACGATGTCCTTCTTGCTCACGACAAGGGGCCGGCTCTCCATCGATTCCCCGTACAGGACGGCCGGGACGAAGCCCTGCTTCCTCAGGCGGCGCGCGGCGTTGGAGCCCAGTCCCTGGCGTTTCTCGCTCTTGACGACGATGTTCATCTTGTTCTCCTTAAGCGAAGAGAGAGCTCACCGAGCTCCCCTCGTTGATCCTCCGGATCGCCTCTCCGAAGAGTTCGGCGACGGAAAGGACGGCGAATTTTCCGGAGGCGGCGGCCCTTTCCGTCAACGGTATCGTATTGGTCACGAAGACGCGTTCCAGCTTCGATTTGTCGATCCTGTCGAGGGCCGGCCCCGACAGGACGGGATGCGTGCAGGCGCTGAAGATCCTCTTGGCGTTCTCCTTGGCCAGGGCTTCAACGCTGAGGGTCAAAGTCCCGGCCGTGTCGACGATGTCGTCGAAGATGACGACGTTCTGGTCGGCGACCTCGCCGATGACATGGAGGACCTTGGCCACGTTGGGGGCTGGCCGTCTCTTGTCGATGATGGCCAGCTTGGCGTTCAGCCGCTGGGCGAACACCCGGGCCCGGCCGACACCCCCGGCGTCCGGGGAAACGATGGTCAGGTCCTGGAGCTTCAGCGTCTTGATGTGGTTGGCCAGGACGGGCGCGGCCATGAGGTTATCCACGGGGATCGAGAAGAAACCCTGGATCTGCGGCGAATGGAGGTCCATGGTCAGAATGCGGTTGGCCCCCGCTTTTTCGATCAGGTCCGAGACCAGGCGGGCCGAGATGGGGACCCGGGGCCGGTCTTTCCAGTCCTGCCGGGCGTATGGGAAGTAAGGGATGACGGCGGTGATCCGGCCCGCGGACGACCTCTTGAAGGCGTCGATCATGATGAACAGCTCCATGAGGTGGCTGTTCGCGTCGGTCGACCCCGATTGGATGATGAACACGTCCTCGCCGCGGACGTTCTCGTCGATGTAGAAGTGGATCTCGCCGTCGCTGAAACGGTCGAGGACGCACCGCCCGAGGTCGATCTTCAAATAGTCGACGATCTCCCGGGCCAGGGTCGTGTTCGATGATCCCGTGAATACCTTCATCGTCTTTTCCTCGCCTTATATCGTCCGAACTGGGGCGGGAGGATTCGAACCTCCGAATGACGGAGCCAAAGTCCGTTGCCTTACCGCTTGGCTACGCCCCAGCACCGAGCTGTGCCCAATAGCCCTCCCGCGGCAAGGTCGCCGCGAGCCGGGCGGCGGGCGTTCCGGGGAGCCTCCTCTGCGCCTCCATGGCGCTCTCCGCGTCGGCGAAAAGCCCATAAACCGCCGAGCCCGACCCACTGACCTGGGACAGCATGGCCCCCCGCTCCCGGAAAAACTTTTTCCAGCTCTCGAGCTCGGGATAGGCCCGGAGAATGACATGCTCCAGGTCGTTTTCCAAAAGGCCGAAGTCTCCGGACTCCAGAAAACGCATAATTTTACTGACTTTGCGGCCGGAAGTCAAGGACAGCCCGACTCCGGCATAGATGGACGCCGTCGATATGGGAAATGGCGGGAAGACGAGCAGGCAGGGGAGAGGGGCAAGGTCGGGCAGGCGGGTCAGGCGGTCCCCGATGTCCTCTCCCAGGCAAAGACCCCCGTGTAGAAAAAAAGGGACATCGGCTCCCAGGCGCCGGGCCAGCCCGGCCAGTTCGGACGCGTCAAGGCCGAGCCCCCACATTTGGTTGAGCCCGAGGAGCGCCGCCGCCGCGTTGGAACTTCCTCCGCCGAGCCCCCGGCCGGCGGGGACGCTCTTGTTGACCAGGATCCGTGCTCCCTGGTCAGCCCCCGTTTTTTCCCTGAGAAGACGGGCCGCCCGATGGACGAGGTTCGTCTCGTCCCAAGGCACGGATGGGTCGTCCCCGGCCAGCTGGATGACGCCGCCCGGGGCGGTCTCGAGATGAAGCGCGTCCGCGAGGGAGATCGTCTGGAAAAGGGTCCGGATATCGTGGTAGCCGTCCGCTCTCTTGCCGACGATCTCCAGGCCGAGGTTGATCTTGGCGAAGGACTTGACGGTCATCTGTCCGGGAGCTCCAGGATCTCGGCCCACGTCTTCAAGGCATAGCCGCGGAGAAAGGACACGTCGAAGGCCGCTTCCAGCAACGGCGGATTGAAGCCGAGCTTGAGGACCTTCATCCGCCCGGACGTCCCCGGCCCCGAAAGTCCGATGTCCCTCGGAACCCCCGCCCCCGGGAAAAACTCCCGGACCGTGAACGCGAAGCCGTCCCGCCCACCGCTTGCGACCCGTCCCTGCTCGTCCTGTTCCACGTCCCAACCGCTCCCGGCGCCGGCGTCCGCCCATGTGCCGCTGAGGAGGCGGAGGGCCTCGTCGGGCTGAAGGGAGATCCCCAGGAAACGTTCCATCATGGCTTCCGGCCTCTCTTCGGCGTAGGCTTTTTTCCCGGGCACGACGAAGTACGCCCGGTCCTCGCGGAAGATCATGAGGAAGGCCGTCCGGCCGATCGGGTCGACGGCTTCGACCCGGCCGAAGCCCGGCCGGCGGAAGAGGAAGGCGAATTTTCCCTTGACCACCGCGTCCTCTCCTCGCATGGAGGCCGAGCCGAACCCCTCGACGGCCTCGACGCCGCAGGACGGGGGGACGAGAACGGGAACGCGGCCCGCGCACGCGGCGAGCGCCGCGAGAAGACCCACGAGCCCGGGCAGACCGAAACGCCGGGGTGACGGATTAATGGAATCCATAATCTTCGGTTTTCTGCGCCGCCTTCTCCCCGGCGCCCGTCGCCGCGCCGGCCTTTCCCTTCAGCCGCTTTTTCCTGAGGAGCGGATAGAACGGAGAGGTGATGCGTTTTCCGAAACAGGACATGTTGGGGTTGATGATGAGCAGAAGGACGAAGGCCGCGAAGATGATCAGGATGACAGAGGTGCTCCAGCTCATCATTCGACTCCCGTCTTCTTCCCCGGGCGGGGAAAAAGGGATTTCACTCTATGCCGGACGAACCGCGGACCGCTCAGCCGTGGCTTTCGGGTTCTTCCTGGAATATCGGGATCTTGGACTTTTCCTTCTCTTTCCCGAGGTGAAGACCGAGGAAGAACACCGACCCCAGCGTCAACACGCCCAGCAGAAACTTGAAGAAGCCTTTCATCATAACCTTCCTCCATTATTCTATAAAATTCCCGAAAAAAGTCAATTTGCTTTTTCGTTCCGCCGCCACTATATTGAAATCCGGGCGGCGCGGGGAGCGCGCCGGGGAGAGCGCCCATGATGAAGAACCTGTGTTTTCTGGCCGGGATGACGGTCATGGCCTTGAGCCAGGCCGCAGGCCAGGGGCTTCGGCCGGCGGTCTTCGCCGGCCAGTTCTATACGGCCGACCCGGCCCTTCTGGAGGCCGAGATCGAAAGCTATCTCGCGGCCGCCGCTCCGGCCACCCCGCCACCCGGCAAGATCTTGGCCCTCATCGTTCCCCACGCCGGGTACGTGTATTCGGGCCGGACGGCCGCCGCGGCCTATGCCCTGGTCCGGGGCAGGAGGATCGACACGGTCGTCATCATCGGTCCGTCCCATCGCGCCGCGTTCGAGGGTTGTTCCATCTGGCCCGACGGCGGCTTCGAAACCCCGCTCGGGGTCGCCCGCGTCGACTCCGCCCTTGCCGAGGAGATCGCCACGGCCTCGGGTTTCCGGTTCCGGCCCGAAGCTTTCTCCGAAGAACATTCGGTCGAGGTCCAGGTCCCCTTCATCCAGAAAGCCCTGCCCGGGGCGGCCATCGTCCCCATCGTCATGGGCCGTCAAACCCCCTCGACCATCCGGACCCTGGCCACCGCGCTGGGGAAAGCCTGCCTCGCGAAGAACGTCCTCGTCGTGGCCTCGACGGACCTGTCCCATTTCCTCCCTAAGGCCGAAGCGCAAGCGACCGACGCCGCGACGGCCGCGCTCATCCGAGCCGTGGACACGGAAGGTCTCATCCGCAAAACCGAGGCCGGGGAGAACATCATGTGCGGCGGCGGTCCCGTCGCCGCCGTCCTCCTCATGGCCGAGAAGGCGGGCCAACCCCGGGTCGAGGTCCTCGCCCGGACCGATTCGTCCGGCTTCGGCGGCCCGGTCGTCGGCTATCTCGCCGCGGTCGTCCTCTCCGGCGCCGATCCCGGCCTTGGAAAGGCCGGGACGGGGAAGCCCCGTCCCGGGGAGGGGAGCGAGTATTCGCTCGCCCCGGACGAAAAAACCGAGCTCCTGCGCATGGCCCGGGCGGCCGTGACCGCGTTCGTCGAGAGGCGTGCGGCGGTCGAGGACACCTCCGGAAAGGCGAAGTTCCTGGAGCCGCGAGGCGTGTTCGTGACGCTCACGAAAGACGGGGACCTGCGCGGCTGCATCGGATTCATCGAGCCTGTCGCCCCGCTGGGACTGGCCGTCATCCGGGCGGCGGTCTACGCGGCGACCGAGGACCCGCGTTTCCCTCCCGTCCGGCCCGCCGAGCTCCGGGCCCTCAAGTTCGAGATCTCCGTTTTGACGCCGGTCCGGGAGATCTCCGACCCGCGGACGATCGTGGTCGGGAAGCACGGGTTGATCATCGCCCGGGACGGCCTGAAGGGCGTCCTCCTGCCTCAGGTCCCGGTGGAGAACAAGTGGGACCGGGAGACCTTCCTCGATCAGGCCTCGCTCAAGGCCGGCCTGCCGCGGGACGCCTGGCGGCTGGGCGCCAAGCTCTACGTCTTCGAGGCCATCATCTTCCGCGAGTAGTTGGGCCTCGGGGGTCATCTTCGTTCGCTGCGGTAATTTTTTTCCGCTGGTCATCGTGCCGAACTCGGCGCCAAAACAACTCGCTCGGCGTACGCTACGCCGAGCTCAAACACGTTTTGGCGGTTTCCCCTGAAACTGCCCTCGTCCGACACGATGACCGACGAAATTACCGCTTATGCTCACTCAGATGACCCCCTCGGCCCTGGGTTTAGCGGTTGTCTTCGTCCGCGCGGTGATTCTTAACGTCGTCATGGGGCTGTTCCGACCCATGACGGCTAAATCCCCGCTTTATGCTACCGTCGACGATATCCCTCGGCCTCAGCGAACAGCAGTCGCCGCATCCGCGGTACGGACGGTCTTGACGCCACCCGGGCTGTGTGGGGGACCGTCCGGAGACCCCGTAGCGGAGGGGGTCCCATCAGCTTGCTGATGGGGGAACCGCCGGGACTGGTTCCCGGGGGGCCGGGGGATACGGATGGTCCCCCTCACAGCAAGTACCGGGTGGCGTCATGCGGCGGGGCGATTTCTGTTATAATAAGTGTCCTATAGAGTCATACACGCCGGGAGTTAGCCGAGATGCCGATCTACGAATATCAGTGCACCAAGTGCCGCGAGGTCTGCGAGGTGCTCCAGAAAGCCAAGGACAAGCCGCCCGCGAAGTGTCCCAAGTGCGGCGGTCCCGTCATCAAGATCGCTTCCTCTCCGGCCATCCAGTTCAAGGGGAAAGGCTGGTATATCACCGACTACGCCAAGAAGAGCTCGGTGCCCTCCGAGACCAAGGCCGAGGCGAAAGCCCCCGCCGCCGAGGCCAAGGCCGAGGCGAAGACCGCCCCCTCCGAGGCCGCCAAGCCCAAGCCCGACAAGACTTCATCTTAGCCGACAAATCGGAGGTCTTCGCCAACGGCGAACGCTTGTCATGATCAGGTTTGACGACCTCCTCGACAAGGCCTCCTCCTACATCAGCGAAAAAGAAGCCCTCGTCCTCCAGAAGGCCTACGTCTTCGCGGGCAAAGCCCACAAGGGGCAAGTCCGCCGTTCCGGGGAACCCTATCTCAGCCATCCGCTCGAAGTGGCCGACTACCTCGCCGATATGAAGCTCGACAAGACGACGCTCGTCGCCGCCCTCCTCCACGACGTTCTCGAGGACACGGACCTGACGGCCGTTGACATCCGCGAGAATTTCGGCAAAGAGGTCGCCGATCTGGTCGAGGGCGTGACCAAGATCAGCCGGGTCCAAGAGGTGTCTCCCGAAGTCCGCCGGGCCGAGACCATCAGGAAGATCATCCTGGCGATGACCGACGACATCCGGGTCATCTTCATCAAGCTGGCCGACCGGATCCATAACCTCAAGACCCTCCAGCACCTCGACGAAGAGAGGCGGCGACAGATCGCCCGCGAGACGCTCGACATCTACGCCCCGATCGCCAACCGGCTCGGTATGGGGCGCATCCGGGCCGAGCTCGAGGACCTGTCGTTCCGTTACGTGGCCCCCGAAGAGTTCGCCAAGATCGCCGCGTCCGAGGAGCCCGGGAGAAGGGCGGCCGAAGCGGATCTCAAGGCCATGAAGAAGACGATCGAAGAGCTCGTCCGGGAGAACGGCATCCCGGCCGAGGTTTTCTCCCGGATCAAGCGCCCCTACAGCGTCTGGAGCAAGATGAAGCGGCGGGACATCGCTTTCGACCAGGTCTTCGATTTCCTAGCCCTGCGGGTCATCACCGACTCCGTCAAGAACTGCTACGCTCTCCTTGGCATCATCCACCAGCGCTGGCCCCACCTGCCCCAGCGGTTCCGCGATTTCATCGCCATGCCCAAACCCAACCTCTACCAAGCCCTGCACACGACGGTCATCACCGAGGGGCGGAAGATGTTCGAGATCCAGGTCCGGACCCGGGAGATGCACGACCTCGCCGAGAACGGCATCGCCGCCCACTGGCGGTACAAGGACGACTCGCCGCCAGGCCCGGTGAAAGAGGACCGCCGCCTCCATTGGCTCCGCGAAATGGCCGCCCTCTTCGAAGAGCAGAAGAACCCTCGGGAGTTCCTGCGGAGCCTGAAGACCAACCTCATCCCGGAGGAGGTCTACGTCTTTACGCCCAAGGGCAAGGTCGTCAACCTGCCGCCCGGCGCCACGGCCCTCGACTTCGCCTTCAAGATCCACACGGAGATCGGGCTGCACGCGTCCGGGGCCAAGGTCAACGGCTCCGCTTCCCCTCTCAAGACCGTTCTCAAGACGGGGGACATCGTCGAGATCCTGACGTCGGAGGAGAGGACGCCGACGCGGGGCATGCTGGCTTCGGCCGCGACCGCGGGCGCGCGCCAGCAGCTCAAGCGCTGGCTCAATCTCAAGAGCCGGACGACGAGCGTCGCCCTGGGTCGGAAGCTCTGGGAGCGGGAGATCGGCAAGTACAGCCTCCCCGCCGAATTCCGGAAGGAAGAGGATCTCGCCAGGCAGCTGGCTGCTGCCCTCGGCCCGAGGGCCGGGTCCATGGAGGAGTTTTACCGGCTAGCGGGGCTCGGCAAGATCGTCATCAACCCCGAGCTTATCGCAACCGTTTTCCCGGACGGACTTGTCACGCCGCGCCGGCCGGGCCTGCTCGGGAAAGCGGCGGCCAGGTTCGCTCCGGGCCCTGGGCCGGGGGTCAGGATCAAGGACATCGACGGACAGATGATCAAGCTGGCCAAATGCTGTTCTCCGGTCAAGGGCGAGCCCGTCGTCGGGTACATCACGGCGGGGAGGGGGCTGAGCGTGCATTCCCTCCGCTGCCCGCTCGTGACCAAGGAGGTCCTGGACGGTCAGCGGCTGGTCGACGTGTCCTGGGACCCGGCCTTCGCCGGGACATTCAAGGCCCGCCTCCTGGTCAAGTCCGAGGACTCGCCCGGGGTCCTGGCCAAGGTCGCCACCGCGGTCGCGGGGCTCGAGGGGAACATATCCAAAGCCGAAGCGGCGATGCTGGCCGAGGGCCGAGCCAAGATCAGGCTGGACATCAGGATCCGGGACATACGCCACCTCGAGGACATCACGCGGCGCATCTCCGCGCTGAAAGAGGTTGTGTCGGTCGAGAGAGTATAGCCGAACCTAGGCCGCTTTGACCACTTTCCCCGAACGCAGGCATCTCGTGCAGACCCAGATCTGGCGCACGCCGCCCTTCGGCGTCTGGGCCTTGACGTGCTGCAGGTTGGGCTTCCATTTTTTCGGGGACGATTTGTGGGAATGACTGACGTTATGCCCGAAGATCGGGCCTTTTTGGCAGATCTGGCAGGTTTTCGGCATGGTCGTATCTCTCTCGTCTCAGGATGAGCCGAATTTATACCATAAAATCCGGCGGGAGGCAAGCGGGCGGAGTTTGTTTTTCGCTTGACCGGGGGACCTGAAAAGCGTAGCTTTCCTTCGAGGCCGGCATGAGACCCCGTGTTTTTCTGGCTTTCCTCTCCCTCTCTTTACCCCTGGCCGCGGCCTGCCGGCTGCCGCCCGCCTCGAAACCCCTCTTGAACGGTGTCGCGGCGGCCCGCGCGGACCGCTGGGACGAGGCCGCCCGGCAATGGAAGAGCGCTCTGGACCTGGGCCCGGATTCCGCCGCGGCTCACAACAACCTGGCCGTCGCCTTCGAAAAACAGGGCGCCTTCGAAGAGGCCCGGAAGGAATACGAGGCGGCCCTCCGTCTCGACCCGGCCAATGCCGCGATCAAGGACAACTACGAAAAGTTCAAGGCCCGCCTGGGGGCCTGGCGCGGGAGAACGCCGTGAAGCCGCGGAGCTTCATCATCGCGGCCGTCCTGCTGGCGGCGGCCGCCTGCGTATCTCATCCTCCCGTCCAAGTCAAAGTGGAGATGCCCGGCGTTCCGGTCTTCCCGCCCGGCCTTTTCAGCGAGTTCGTCGTGACGGATTTCCGCGACGACGCTCCGTCCCCGGATTTCGCGCTGGGCCGGGAGATCCAGGGCTATTTCGCGGCGGAACTCGGGCGGGCCTTCAAGGGCCAGGTCTCCCGCATGGAACTCTCGCCGGACGGCCAGGCCGCCGCGGGCGGCCCGGAGTTCTGGAAACATGCGGGCGAAGGCCGCCGACAGGCGGCCTTCCTCACCGGCTCGGCCGGCCTCGTCGGCCAGACCCGCAAAGCCCTGGAGAAAAAGAAGCTTCCCGTGGACGGTCCGTTCAACGTTGACCGCCGCGGCCTCATCGAGCTGCGCCGCTGGACCTTGTCGGTCGACCTCTCCGTCATATCCGCCGCGACCGGTGAGGTCCTTTATACAAAGACCTTCCGCGAGGAACGGGATTACAACGAGCTTGATAAACCGGCCGAATTCGCTTTTGCCGAGCTCGCCGACCGGATCCGGGCCCGGCTTTTTTCCGTCCTTTTCGCCGCCCCGACGGTCGAGGAAAGGACCCTCCTCCGGCGCTGAGCCACGACGTCCTGTAAGCGCGTATAAACGAACGGTTTTCCCCGGCCGCCGGGGCCTCGCCCGAGACCATTTTTCGGCCTTTTTTGGCCCTGCGGGGGGCCTCCGGAATCGCCTTTCCGATCGCTGGGCCCGGGGGCTGCCCCGACCGCCGCAAAATGCCGTTTTCCCCTAAAAAAGAACTTGAAATGACCTCGACGAGGTGCTATGATTCGCAGGCCTCCCCCGGTCCGATCGGTTGTCCGGAGAGGATTTTCCACAGATGTGGAAAAATCTGTGGATAAAATAGCAGTACCCATGGAACTCAAAGAAAATCAAAACCTTTGGATTCAAATCCTCCGGGCCGTCGAAACCAAGGTCGATCCCAATTCATTCGAGACGTGGTTCGACCCGACGAGCTTCATCGGCCAGGAACAGGATTGCCTGTACATCAAGGTCCCGAATTCCTATTTCCGCGACTGGCTGTCCTTCCATTATTCGACCATCATCAACGAATGTTCGCGCGATCTCTTCGGTAAGACCTTTGATGTCCGCTACATCCACGACGACACGCCATCGTCTTTCATGAGGCGCTCGCCGGACGAGAGGAAGACCAAGCAGGGTCAGGCCATCAATCCGAACCTCAACCCCAACTACACCTTCGAGAACTTCGTCGTCGGCAGCTGCAACCAGTTCGCCCACGCCGCCGCCCTGGCCGTGGCCAAGAACCCGGCCAAGTCCTACAACCCCCTCTATATCTACGGCGGGGCGGGCCTCGGCAAAACGCATCTTATGAACGCCATCGGCCACTTCAACCTCCAGCAGAACGAGCGGAACAAGATCCTCTACGTCACCACCGAAAAATTCATGAACGACCTCATCAACCACCTCCAGTACGGCAAGGTCCTCGAGTTCCGCGAAAAATACCGGAGCGTCGACGTTCTGTTGATCGACGACATCCATTACCTCTCCGGCCGGGAGCGGACGAAAGAGGAATTTTTCCACACCTTCAACCACCTTTATGACAGTCAGAAGCAGATCGTCATCTCCAGCGACTGCCCGCCCAAGGAGATCCCCCATCTCGAGGAGCGTTTTCGCTCCCGGTTCGAATGGGGCCTCATCGCTGACCTCAAGCCGCCGGACATCGAGACGCGCATCGCCATCCTCAAGAAAAAGGCAGAGGCCGAGGCGGTCTCCCTCCCCGAGAGCGTGGGGCTCTACATCGCCGACAAAGTCCAGTCCAACATCCGCGAGCTCGAGGGCTACCTGAGGCGGGTCATCGCGTTCGCCTCGCTCAAGGGCGAGAAGATCGACCTCGACCTGACCAAGGAAGCTCTCAAGGGTCTTCTCGATTCGTCGACGACGATCGTCACTGTGGAAAAGATCCAGAAACTCATCTGTCACAAGTTCAAGATCAAACCCTCCCAGCTCAAGTCGAAGAACAACTCCCCCAAGATAGCCTTCCCCCGTCAGATCGCTATGTATCTGGCCAAGGAATTGACCCATTCGTCGCTTCCTGAGATCGGCAAGAAATTCGGTGGAAAACACCACACGACTGTCATCTACAGTGTTCGCAAGATCGACAAGCTTCGTGCGGACGATCCCGAATTCAACAAAGAGATCAACAGTCTTATGGCCTTCATCCAATGAGAAATATCAATATGTTCGGTGGGATATGCACATTTCCAGAGGACTTTATTATTTCTCTTCTTGATTTTAGTTCTCTTTATGAAATAAATAATAAGAATAAGAAGAGCAAGAATCCGGTTCGAGAGGTGGCGAAATGAAATTCTCAATCCCCAAAGAAGCTTTCCTGGAAGAACTCCAACTCCTCCAGGGGATCGTCGAAAAGCGGAACACCATGCCCATCCTGGCTAATATCCTGATGAATGTCTCGACGTCGGACATCGAACTGACGGGAACCGACCTCGAGGTCGGGTTAAGGACACATCTCGGAGCGGCTATCGATAAGGCAGGCGCGATAACGGTCAACGGCAAGAAGATATTCGAGATCGTCAAGTCCCTGCCGGAAGGACAGAGCGTCCAAGTGGAGAAGGTCGGCGATAACATCGAGATCAAGGCCGGCGACAGCGAGTTCAAAATCCTGTGTCTGCCGAAAGAGGATTATCCCCAAGTGCCGGAGCCGAAATTCGAGAAAGGCATCCAATTGGCTCTGAAGGACCTCAACGACATGATCGACCGGGTTTACTACGCTATCACCCAGGAGCAGAGGTACTATCTCAACGGGGCCCAACTGACGCTCAAGAACCGGCAGATCGAACTCGTCAGCACGGACGGGCACCGACTGTCGTACACGAAAAAGGCACAGGATGGCCTGAAGCTCGATCAGGACATCAGCGTCATCGTGGCCAAGAAGACGCTCAACGAGATCAGGAAATTCGAGGATGAAACGGTCGAGTTCGACCTCGACGAGAACAACCTTTTCTTCAAGGTCGGTCCAAGGACCCTCATCTCGCGGATCATCGACAGCAAGTTCCCCAACTATCAGGCGGTCATCCCCAAGGACAATCCCGGCCGGCTGGCCGTTTCGCGCGAAGAGCTGGCCAACGCCATCCGGCGCGTGTCCCTTCTCTCGGCCGAGCGGTCGAAGGGTATCAAATTCACCATCGAGAAGAACCGGATGCGGCTATTCTCCTCCAACCCCGAGATCGGGGAGGCGCGCGACAGGCTGGCCGTCGAGTACAAGGGCCAGGACCTGGAGATAGGGTTCAATGCCCAGTATCTGCTTGACTTCCTCACGGCGGTCGCGACCGAACGGGTCGTCTTCGAGATCAAGGACGAGAACAGCGCCGTCCTGCTCAAGCCGGAGGCCGAGGAAGGCATCACCAACATCTACGTCCTGATGCCGATGAAGATCTGACCGAGCCGGCGGCCCGGATCCCTATTTCGAGTCTAGCGCCTGCCGGAGTGCCGCGGCGACTCTCTTGACGGCCCGGCTGACGGCCGGAACGACCGCCCCGCCTTCTTCCAGTGAGGAAGGCTCTATCCCCAAGATCAATACCCGGCTGCCCATGGTCTCCCGGATGTAGCGGGCGAGACGGGAGAGGGGGACCCGGTGCGTCGAAATGTCCTCTTCGGCGACCTCGGCCGGGTCGACGAGGAAGACCGCCCCCGGCGTCCGGCCGGCCCTGGCGGCGTCGACGATCACGGCGAGGTCAGGCTTGAAGACCCGGACGACGCCGGCGAAATTCTCGGGGACGTCCCCGGCGTCGATGATCAGCGCGGTTTTTGAAGGGGAGGCGCGCCCGGCCAGGAGCGTTCGAGCGACGAGAGCCCCGGCGGCATCGTCCCCCCGGCCCGCGTTCCCGACGCCGATGACGGCGACCCGGGCGGACTGCCGGACCTCCCGGCGCAAGACGCGGGCCCACGATTCCATGGCTTGATTCTATAGATTCCCGGCCCGGTCCGCAAGGTTTGACGGCGAAGAGAGGGGAAGAACAGGCGGCCCCGGGCGGGGCCGGGGGCTCAGGCCTTCGGTTCGCCGGCCTGGGGCGCCGCGGCGGCCGCCGCCTTGGGCTTGAGCACGGCCCGGACGTAGACCCAGTCCCTTTTCAGCTTGTGGCGGTCGTCGGTCGCGATCTCATAGAGGCTGTCGATCTGCATGGCCGTGGGGACCGTCGGGCAGGAGTCGACGCACTGGGCGCAGTGGATGCAACGGTCGTTGTGGATGACCATCTTGAAGCGTTTCTCGGCCTCGTTGACCGAGGTGATCTCGATGGCCTCGGCCGGGCAATCGCGCTCGCAAGCCTTGCAGACGATGCACATCTCAGGGTTGAGGTAGGGCGTGCCGCGGAAACCCATGGGGACCGCGAGCTTCTTGAAGGGATAGTCGACGGTGGCAGGCTTCTTGACGAGATGGCGAAGGAGTTCGGGGAGGAAGGCCGCTATTTTCATGACAGCAACCCCTTCAGGAGGATGGTGATCAAAAGCTGGAGGACCGCCAAGGGAGCCAGGTACTTCCAGGCTAAGGTGACGACCTGGTCGATGCGGATCCGTGAGGTCATGGCCCGGATAAGGGACAGGAGGAAAATGACGAAGAGCGTCTTGACGATGAAATGGAGGAACCCGATGACGGCCCCGCCGGGGAAACCGCCAAGGAAGACGGCCGCGAGGAGGCCGCTCGCCACGACCATTTCGATGTCGAAGGTCAAGCGGAAGAGGGCCAGCTTTTTACCGGAGTACTCGGTGAACGTGCCGCCGACGATCTCCGTCTCGGCGTGGGGGATGTCGAAGGGGGTCCGCTCGAGCTTGGCCTGGACGGCGATGACGGCGACGCCGAAGCCCAGCAGGTTCGTCAGGAGGAGGAGGGGCTTTTGCTGGTAGAAGGCCGCGATCTCGGCCAGACGCCAGGAGTCGGCCAGGATGGCCGGGCTGAGCACGGCCAGGAAGAGTGGAACCTCATAGCCGAAGAGCATGGTCAGGACGCGGGCGCCGCCTATCGTGGAGAAGAGGTTGGTCGAGGACCAGGCGGCCAGGAAGAGGACAAGCGTGGGCAGGCTGAGCAGGTAGAGGATGACGATGATGTCCCCCGAGAACGACGTGAAGCTCGGGGCGGCCAGGTCGAAATTCCAGACGGGGAGGAGCAGCCCCGCGGTCGCGACGACGGCTAGGCCAATGACCGGGAGGACCGAGAAGAGGCGTTTGTCCGCGGCGTCGGGAACGACATCCTCCTTGGCCAGGAGCTTGACGAAGTCGGCGATGGGCTGGAGGAGGCCGAACCGGCCCGTGTGGGTCGGGCCCATCCTGTTCTGGAGGCGGGCGTAGACCTTGCGGTCGAACCACTCGCAGAAGGTCGAATAGACGAAGAGGAAGAGAAGTCCGGGATAGACGACGAGATAGAGGAGTGTTCTCAGAGCGGCCATACGGCATTCCTTTTCACGGGAGCGTTTCGATGCCGGGCGATCGCCTGCCGGCGCAGATCGCTCATCCGGACGACCGACTCCTCGCCGCTCGCGGCGCTGACCAGCGTCACGCTCCGTTCGGCACAGCAGATGCAGGGGTCGATGGCGGCGAAGATGAGCGGGATATCGGCGATGAAGCCCTTCCGGAGCATCTCCACCGTGGCCGGATAATTGCCCAGGGTGGGGGCGCGGACCTTGAGCCGCTCAGGCTTGTCGGTCCCGTTGGACTTGATGTAGTGGATGTTCTCTCCGCGGGGCGCCTCGTAGCGGCTGACGACCTCGCCCGGCTTGGCTTTGCGCGGCGCCTTGACGGCGATGTCCCCGGCCGGCAGGTTCCGCAGGATCTGCTCGCAGATCTTGTAGGATTCGAGGAGTTCCTTGACCCGGACGACGACGCGGCCAAGGACATCGCAGGTGTCGGCCGTCGCGACTTCGAAATCGACCTCGTCGTAGACGGCGTACGGATCCTCCTTGCGGACGTCCCGGGGCCAGCCGGAGGCCCGGGCCGTCGGGCCGACGGCACAGAGGGCGATCGCTTTTTCCAAGGAGAGGAAGCCGACCCCGGCGATCCGGGCGACGAAGCTCGGCTCGGTGGCGCCGATGCGCAAATAATACTCGCTCCGCTTTTTCAGGGTGATGAGGCCTTCGAGAGCCTTGGCCACCTGTGCCGCGTCGAGGTCGCGGCGGACGCCGCCGATCGTGTTGATGGCGTAGTGGACGCGGTTGCCGGAGATCATCTCCAAGAGGTCCATGACGATCTCTCGGTCCCGCCAGACGTACATGAAGAACGAGTCGAAACCGGCTTCGTGGCCGGCGACGCCAAGCCAGAGCAGGTGGCTGTGGACCCGCTCGAGCTCGGAGACGAGGTAGCGGATGTAAAGGCCGCGGCGGGGCGGGGTGATCTCCATGAGCTTCTCGACGCCCTGGGCGTAGCAGGTCGAATGGGAATGGGAGCAGATGCCGCAGATGCGCTCGGTAAGGTAGAGGTTCTGGATCCAGTTTTTTTCTTCTGCCACCTTCTCGACGCCGCGGTGGTTGTAGCCGAGCCGGATGTCGACGCCGGTGATGACTTCGCCCTCGACGGTCATGCGCAGGCTGATCGGCTCCTTGAGGGCCGGGTGCTGGGGTCCGATCGGGATCTCGAAGCTCATGACTTTCCTCCGGGGATGACTTCCTGGGGCCGGACGTGCTTCCAGTCTTTCCGAAGCGGGTACTGGCCGTCAGGCCAGTCGTCCGAGAGCAGCAGGCGCCGTCCGTCCGGGATATTGTCGACGGTCAGGCCGAACATCTCCTGGATCTCCCGCTCATAAAGGATCGCGCCTGGGATGACGGACGTGATGCTGTCGACATGGGGATGGGCCTTCGGGATCTCGGTCCTAAGATTGAAGTCCGTTTCGGGCGTGGAGAAATGGTAGAGGATTTCGAATGTCTCGCCCGTGTCTATCCCGCTGATGGTGGACAGGAAGACGACACCGTACTGGTCACGGAGACGGGCCGTGACGGCGACGAGGTTCCGTGGCGCGACCTTCAGGAAGAGCCGGCGGCGGGCAGGGTTGGAGATCTCCTCGACCTTATCCCCCAGAGCGGCTTTCAGTGTTTCGATGAGTTCGGCGTCGGTCATGGCATTTCCTTGAAGCCTAGAGTTTGCCCAGGAGCTTGACGACACCGTCGACGATGGCGTCGGGCCGGGCCGGGCAGCCCGGAACGTACATGTTGACCGGGATGACCTGGTCAAGACCTCCTAAAATATTATAAGACCCGCGGTAGACGCACCCAGACATGGCGCAGGCCCCCACGGCGATGACGAACTTGGGGTTGGGGGTCTGTTCATAGATGCGGATGATCCTCTCCCTCATCTGGCGGGTGACCGGGCCACTGGCGATGATGACGTCGGCGTGGCGCGGCGTGGCCTTGAGGAGGATGCCGAAGCGCTCGACGTCGAACCGCGGGGTCAGCGCGGCGACGATCTCGATGTCGCAGGCGTTGCAGGCGCCGGAGTTGAGATGGAGGATCCAGGGCGACTTGATCCTGGACCAGCGCGCGAGCTTGTTCAGCATGTTAACTCCTTGTGACCAGGGCCATGACGGAGAGGAAGATCATGAGCAGGTAGAAGACGGCGAAAAAGACGATCTTGCCCGAAGGAACGGTGGCGATGACCAGGACGGCCACATGCATGATGGTGAAGAACAGGGCGACGAAAAAGAACAGGCGGTAGCCGAATTGGATCTTGACGCCGGGGATGTCCTCGCCGCAGGCGTAGGTCGTGAGCTTGCCGCCGACCTTGGTCAGCTTGGGCGCCATTTTCGACCCCAGGCCGTAGAGGGCGAAGGCCGTCCCCAGGAAAAAGAGGAAGGCGACGGGCGGGGAGAGGAGGAATCCGATCCCTTTCATGGCTCAACCTTTCAACCTGGACAGCTGCCGGATGTCCAGGCTCTTCGTCTGCCGGTAGATGTTGATGATCAGGGCCAGGGCCGTGGCCACGAGGCTGACCTCGACGACGATGAACGTGACGACGAGGGTTTGGGCGACGAGAATGTTATCCTTGGCGAATCCGGTCCCCAGGAGGAGCAGGCTGATGCCCTTGGCGACGACCTCGATGGCGATGAAGAGCTTGATGAGGTTGCGCCGGAGAAGGAGACCGAGGATCCCCGCGAAGACGAGCGCGGCCGCGAAAAACAGGGTGAAGTACCAGGTGTTAGTCATGTTTGTCCCTCTTGCGGAATAGGGCCAGGACGGCGAACACGCCGGCCAGGATGACGGCGATCTGGCCGACGAGATCGAACGTCCTCCCTTTCCAGAGGACGTCGCCGAAGGTGCCCGTCTCCGCCCCCGAGGCGAGGGCCGGGATCTTCCGGAGGAGCCCCTTCATGACCAGGGCGTCGATGATGATGAAGGCGACGAAGAACAGGGGGAAGACCCAGTTCACGGCCCGGGATTCCCGGACCTCGTCGCCGGCCTTGGTCAGGGCGATGGTCAGGATGAAGAGGACCGTGATCAAACCGGCCACGACGGAGATCTCGAAGACGCCGGCGTACGGGGCGTTCATCCGGAAGAAGACGATCCCCAGGAGCAGGCTGGCGGCGGCGAGCGAGATGGCCGATTTGAGCAGGTCGCGGAGCAGGATGGCCAGGACCGAGAACAGGACCAAACCGATGAGGAGAGCTGTTTGCACGATCATCGTCTAAAATCCCCACGATCCGATCGCGGCGTGGATCCCGTCCGCGAGCACGTCGGCGGCGGGCTGGATCCAGGTCGTGACGGTCGACGAGAAGAAGATGCCGATCCCCACGCAGAGGAGGGCCAGGAAGACGGTCGCGGCCGTCATCCAGAAGGGCGCTTCCTTGACGGCGGCCCACTTCTCGTTGAGCTTGCCGAAGAAGGCCTTCCGCTGCATGAGGAGGTAATACCAGAGGGTCAAGACCGAGGCCAGGACGGCGATCACGGCGAAGACGGGGTGCCCGGCCTGGACGAGCGCGATGATGATGACGAGCTTCGACCAGAAGCCGTTGAGCGGCGGGACGCCGGAGATCGACAAGGCCCCGACGAGGTTCGTCATGGCCGTGACCGGCATGCGCTTGGCCAGGCCGCCCATCTCGTCGAGGTTCCGGGTGCCCGTGGCCTGCTGGACGGAGCCGCTGGTCAAGAACAGAAGCCCCTTGGCCAGGGCGTGGTTGAAGAGATGGAAGAGCCCGCCGGCGATGCCGAGGGGCGTACCGATGCCGATCCCCAGGACGACGTAGCCGACTTGGCTGATCGAGGAATAGGCCAGCATCCGTTTGATGTCCTTCTGGCCCAGGGCCAGGAAGGCGGCGACGACCAGGGACAATGTGCCCAGGGACATCAAGACCGTGGACAGCGCCGGCGTCAGGCCGAAGACGTTGAGGAAGATCCGGGTCATGGCGTAGACGCCGGAGACCTTGATCAGGAGGCCGGACAGGATGGCCGAGATGGGCGCCGGGGCCGAAGGGTGGGCGTCGGGAAGCCAGGCGTGGAACGGGACGAGGGCCGCCTTCAAGCCGAAGCCCATGATGAAAAAGGCCGAGGCGACGCCGACCACGGCGCCGGCGTTGAGTTCCTGGAGGGCCTTGGCCACGGCCGCAAATTCCAGGCTCCCGGTCATCCCGAAGATGACGGCGACGCCGGCCAGGATGAAGGCCGTGGCCACGACGGAGAGCATGAGGTACTTGAAGGCGGCTTCGAGCTCGTCCTGCCCCAGCCCGAAGGCGACGAGGGCGTAGGACGCGACGGCCGCCACCTCCATGAAGAGGTAGACGCTGAAGAGGTCCGTGGCCAGGACGAGCCCGTTCATCCCGGCCACCATGACCAGGAACAGGGCGTAATAATTGGCCTTGGCCCCGTAGTGCTCCATGTAGTCGATGGAGAACAGGCAGGCCGCCAGCCCGACGAGGGCGATGGCCAGGAGCATGAACAGGCTGAATCCGTCCAGGGCCAGCCGGATGGCGACCGGCTCTCCGAACCAGGAAAGCTGCTGGAGGACGGGCCCGGCGGCGATGAAGTGGCGTCCGGCGACCGCGGCGTAGACGAGCAGGAAGAGAAGGGTCGCGTTGGCCAGCAGGTCCGGCACGACCCGCCGGGAGACCTTGCCGACGAGAGGGAGAATACCCGCTATGACGAGCGGCAGCGCAACGAAAAGTATGATCAACGCTCCTCCTCTATTTCATCAGCAGGCTGATCGCGCCCGCCACGATGATCAGGCCGGCCAGGCACCAGGCGAGGTAGTTCGCGTAATGCCCGTTGTGGGCCTTCTTCAGGATGGCCGTGAATTTCTCCCCGGCGAAGGTGACGACCTTTTCATAGACGAAATCGATGGGCCGGTCGATGGCCTTGAACAGGAAGAGCGACAGCCCGTGGAGGACCTTGACGCCCTGCTCGTAGGGGTCGAACACCCGGGCCTCGGCCAGGTCGTAGAGCTTGTGGACGACGGGGAGATTGTGAATGGGCTCGGAGGCCAGGTAGGGCTTGCGGCCGGTCTTCAGGAAGCCGTGACGGTGGAGGAGAAAGGCCAGGACCAGACAACCGATCGAAATGAGAGCCACCGGGGTGAAGATGTCCAGGGCATGGCTCGCAAAGTTGAGATGGGCGCCCGCTTCCACGTGACCCTCCAGGATCGGCTGGATGAAGAGGGTCAGGGGGAGCTTGTTGTAGACGCCGAAGAGGATGCAGAGGGCCGCCAGGACGAGGATGGGGACGACGATGGCCGGCTGGCTCTCCTTGACCGCCGGGACCTCGCGCGTCCGTTCGCCGAAGAACACGGAATGCCCGGCCTTGAGGAAGGAGGCGAAGGTAAAGATCGCCCCGACCCAGGCGGCGATGGCGAAGATCGTGTAGCCCGATTCGAGGGCTCCGTGGAAGACCATCTCTTTGGAAACGAACCCGTTGAGCGGCCAGACCCCGGAAATGGCCAGGGCGCAGACGGTGAAGCCGAAGGCCGTCAGCGGCATCTCTTTCCGCAAGCCGCCGAGCTTCTTGAGCTCGGTCGTGCCGGTCCGGTGTTCGACCGAGCCGGCGCTCAGGAAGAGGCCGCTCTTATACATGGCGTGGTTGATCATGTGGAAGAGCCCGCCGGCGATGCCGATCGGGATGGCCGTCCCGATACCGAGGATCATGTAGCCGACCTGGCTGACGGCGTGATAGGACAGGAGCCGCTTGAAGTCCTTCTGAACGAGGGCCATGAGGACGGCCAGGACGATGGTCACCGCCCCGACGATCATGAGCAGGACGGCGAGGCCGCTCCCCGGCCGGATCTTGAAGAAATCGAGAGAGATCCGGGCCAGGAGATAGATGCCCAGCAGTTTCTCGAAGGCGGCCGGCAGGAAGGCCATGAAGGTCACGGGCGCGTCGATGGCGGCGTCGGGGATCCAGGTGTGGAAGGGCATGGCCCCGGCCTTGCCGGCGGCTCCGATCATCATCATGATGAAGGCGACAGCGGCCAGCCCCGTCGGTTCGACGGAGATCTGGGACATGGTCAGCGTGCCGCTCACGGTCCACAGGAGCCCGATCCCCAGGATCATCGAGAAGTCGCAGAAAGCGCCGATCAGGAGGGCCTTGACCGCGGTCCGGCCGGACGTCGGCCGGCCGCCGATGGTGATGAGGCCGTAAAGGGTAACGAGCAGGCCCTCCCAGAAGAAGACGAGGGGGACGAAGTTATTGGCCAGCACCGCCCCGTTGGCGAAGGCCGCGGTTAGGAAGACGTAGGCGAAGAATTCCCGGGCCCTCGGCGCGTCCTTGATCTTGACCGTCGAATAGAGCGTGATCAGGATGAGGAACCCGGCCAGGGCGAGCAGGATGAAGCTCGAGAAATGGTAGAGGCGGAGGTCGAAGTCGATGCCCATGCCGAGCCAGGGAACGTTGAACCGCAGGTCCTTCAGGGCGAAGAAGACGAAGCCGTAGTAGAGAAGGACGGCCGCGCCGGCCAGGGCCAGGGCGTCCCGGACGAGGCGGAGCGTCCGCGGGATGACGAGGAGGACGACGGCCAGGACGGCGGGCAGGAGGATGGGGAGAAGAAGCATTTTGGGGGTCATCGGAGCCACCAACTCATCTCGGTCGTCGCGATGTTGACGAGCTTCATCGGGTAGGCGACGAGCAGGCCGGCCGCCAGGCTGAGGACGGCCAGGAGGGCGACGACGAAGACCATGGATTTCGTTTTCTCGGGGGCGGGATGCTTGAGCTCGCCCAGGAAAACCAGGCTGAACACTCTGAACAGATAGTACATCGTCAGGACGGCCGTAAAGAGGGCCAAGGCGGCGAGCCAGGTTTGGCCGGCCTGCACGGTCCCTATGATGACCAGGAATTTCGAGAAGAAGCCGCCGAAGGGCGGGATGCCGATGACCGAGAAGGCGCAGGCGAGGAAGGCGATGGCCGTGACCGGCATGGTCTTGATCAGTCCGCCCATCTCCCGGATGTCCTTGGTGTGGACGGCATGGATGACGATCCCGGCGCAGAGGAAGAGCCCCGCCTTGGCCAGCCCGTGCATCAGGATGAAGAGCAGCGACCCGGAGATGCCCGCGGCGTTCATCATGCTGAAGCCGAGGAAGATGTAGCCGATCTGGCTGATCGTCGAATAGGCCAGGATCCTTTTGATATCGTTCTCCACGGCGGCCGCGCCCGCCGCGACGAGGCTGGAGACCATGACGATGATGGGGATGGCCTGCTGCCAACCCTCGGGCAGCCGGAATGTATAGAGGAAGAGGCGGGCGAACGCGTAGACGCCGATCTTGACCAGGACGGCCGCGTGGAGCAGGGCCGTGACGGTCGTCGGCGCGACGCCGGCGTCCGGCAGCCAAGTGTGGAGCGGGATGGTGGCCGATTTCGAGAACATGCCAAAGAGGATGAACAGGACCGCCGTCCCCGGGACGAGTGTGCCGCGCATGGCCGTGATGTCGAAGGTGTTGGTGAGGCCGTAGATCTGGATGAAGCCGAGGAGCATGACCACGGCGCCGAAGAACGTCACCAGGAAGGCCTTGTCGGCCTTGCGGACATGAGCCGGCTCCCGGTAGAAGCCGATGAGGCGCCAGCAGCTGATGGCGATGATCTCCCAGAAGAGGTAGAGGAAGATGAGGTTCCCGGAGAAGACCAGGCCCATCATCGCCCCGATGAAGAGCAGGACCATCAGGTAGTACTCGTTCTGATCCTCTTCCTTCTGGATGTAGCCGACGGAGTAGACGACGATGAGAAAGCCGACGAACGACGACACCCCGGCCATGAAGATCGACAGCGGATCGATGATCAGGACGAAGTCGAGGCCCAGGGCCAGGCTCTTGCGCACGACGAGCTCCCCCCCTTGGAGAGCGAGGGGGATCAGGGTCAGCGGCAGGACTGCCGTCACGGCGCTCACCAGGATGGACCAGATCGACCGGGCACGCCTGGACAACAGACCGGCCAGGGGGGCCGCGAACGAGCCGATGATGGGGACGAGGATCGTTAGGAGGACGATTGTTTCGGCATTCATTGGGACAGGTTGCCTTCCTTATTTAGAGGGCCAAGTATATTTATGGATTTTGCGGTTGTCAAGAATTTCCACATGCCGTCCTCACTTTTATTAACAGATTTTCCAGAGGGTTCAAACCGGGGCCTGGAAGGAGTTGATTTTTCCGCGGGAATGTAGGATAAAGGGACGAATCCCCCGAGGAGAGTGAGCCGCATGCCCATCGAGATCCGCGAGGTCCTTTCCAAAAAAGACCTGAAGACGTTCATCTACCTGCCTGAGAAGATCCACGCCGGGCACGAGAACTGGGTCCATCCCATCTACATGGACGACTGGAAGTACTTCGACAAGAAGAAGAACAAGGCCTTCGGCTACTGCGACACGGTCCTCCTTCTGGCCTGGAAAGACGGACGGCCCGTGGGCCGGGCCATGGGCATCATCAACCACCGTTTCAACGAACACCGGAACGAAAAGACGGCCCGCTTCGGGTACCTGGACATCTACGAGGACAAGGAAGCGCTCCGCGCCATCCTCGGTTTCATCGAAGACTGGGCCCGGGCCAAGGGCATGACCAAGATCGTCGGCCCCTACGGCTTTTCTGACCAGGACCCCGAGGGCTTCCTCATCGAGGGCTTCGAGCACCGGGCGACCATCGCCACTTACTACAATTTCGAATGGATGCCGCGGTTCCTCGAGGAGGAGGGCTACGCCAAGGACAACGACTGGTTCGTCTACAAGCTCGCAGTCCCCAAGGAGCTGCCGGAATTCTATATCAAGATCTACGAGCGCGCCATGAAGCGCGGCACCTACGAGATCGTCGAGTTCCGCAAGAGGAAAGAGCTCAAGCCCTGGATCCGTCCCATCCTTTCGCTCATGAACGAGTGCTACATGGCCGGCAACATCTACGGCTTCGCCCCCCTCGAAGAGGAGGAGATGGACGACCTGGCCAAGCGTTTCCTCCCCGTCGTCGATCCTCGCTTTGTCAAGGCCATCAAGAAGGACGGGGAGGTCGTGGCCTTCATCATCGCCATGCCCGACATGACCGAGGGCATCCGCAAGGCGCGGGGCCGCCTGCTACCCTTCGGTTTCCTCCACGTCCTTCGGGCGGCCAAGAAGACCAAACAGCTTGACCTCCTGCTCGGGGCCGTCAAAGAACAGTACCGGGGCCAGGGCCTCGACGTCCTCATGGGCGTCAAGACCCTCATGTCCGCCCACGAGGCCGGCTACGAGATGATGGACACTCACCACGAAATGGAAGCCAACGTCAAGGTCCGGGCCGAGATGGAGCGCATGGGCGGGACCATCTACAAGAAATACCGGGCCTTTTACAAGATGCTCTAGATCTTATTTGGCGTCGGCCCAGTTCGGGCCGAAGCCCAGGCGGACCTTGAGCGGGACCAGGAGTTCGGCCACGCCCTCCATGGCTTTCCGGACCAGGGGCTCGACCTCCGCTTTTTCCCTTTCGGGGACCTCGAATACGAGTTCGTCGTGGACTTGGAGGATCATCCGCGTCCGGAGCTTCCGGGCGTCGAGTTCCCGGGCGGCGCGAAGCATGGCCTCCTTGATGAGGTCGGCCGCCGAGCCCTGGATGGGGTTATTGAGGGCGATCCGCCGCCCGGCTTGCTGGACGGCGCGGTCGGGCATGCGCAGTTCCGGGACCTGCCGTTTCCGTCCGAGGATCGTCTCGGAGTAGCCCCGTTCGCGGGCCTCTTCGACGACCTTGTCCAGGTAGGCTTTGACGCCCGGGAGTTCGCCGAAGTAGCGGTCGATGAACTTTTGGGCTTCGGCCGCCGACGTCCCCAGCTCCTTGGCCAGGGAGAAGGCCGAGGTCCCGTAGACGATGCTGAAATTGATGATCTTGGCCCGCCGCCGCGTCTCCTCCCCGGTCGTGTCCCCGAAGACGAGCCGGGCGGTCTCCTCGTGGACGTCCCTGTCCTCGAGGAACGTGGCGATGAGCTTGGGGTCCTGCGAGAGATGGGCCAGGACGCGCAGCTCGATCTGGGAATAGTCGGCGGCCAGCAGGGAATGCCCCTTGTCCGGGATGAAAGCCCGGCGGAATCGAGTACCCCACGGGCCCCGGGCGGGGATGTTCTGAAGGTTCGGGTCGCTCGACGACAGGCGGCCGGTGGAGGCCACGGTCTGGTTGTATGAGGTATGGATGCGGCCCGTGGCCGGGTCGATGAGCAGGGGGAGGGCGTCGGCATAGGTCGATTTGAGCTTGGACATCTGCCGGTAATCGAGGACGAGCCGGGCCAGGGGATGGACCGCGGCCAGCTCCTCGAGGATGTCGAGCGACGTAGAGTAGCCCTTGGTGATCTTTGTCCGCCGGGCGGACGGCAGGCCCAGTTTATGGAAGAGGATCTCGGCCAGCTGGCGGGGCGAGTTGATGTTGAAGGCGCCCCCGGCAAGCGCGTGGATCTCCTTCTCCAAGCGTCCGAGCTCCCCTCCCAGCTCTTTGGACATGGACTTCAGCACCTCGGGGTCGACGCGCACGCCCCAAACCTCCATCCGGGCCAGGAGCCCGATGAGAGGCCGTTCGATCTCTTCGTAGAGCCGGTCGAGCTTCCGGGCCTCGATCTTCTCCCAGAGGACGGCGCCGAGCTGCAGAGCCAGGGCGGCGTCCTGGCAGGCGTATGGGGCGGCCCGCTCGACCTCGACCTTGTCCATCGTCAGCTCGTTCTTCCCCCGGCCGACGATGTCCTCGTAGGGCGCCTTGGTTTCCTGAAGGTAATGGAGGGCCAGCTTCTCGAGGCCGTGCCGGCCCCAGTTGGGTTCGAGAAGATAAGACAGGACCATCGTGTCTTTGGAAACCCCGGCCAGTCGTACGCCTTCGCGCTCGAGGACGATGAGATCGTACTTGATGTTCTGGCCGATCTTTCGGACGGCCGGGTCCTCCAGGACAGGGCGGAGGATATCCAGGGCGCGTTTTTTGGGGATCTGGGCTGGGGCGCCCAGGTAGTCGTGGCCGACGGGGACATAGAAGGCCTCTCCCGGGAGGAGGGAAAAGGACAGCCCGACAAGCCGGGCCCGGGTCGGGGAGGCGCTGTCGGTTTCCGTGTCCAAAGCCACTTCTCCGGCCGCGGCGATCCGGGCGGCCAGCGCCCGGAGCTCGTTCTCTTCGAAGATCGTATGGAATTCTCTTTCGACCGGGAGCCGGGGCTTCTTCAGGAAGTCGGCGAGGAGGGAGGAGAACTCGAGCTCTTGGAAAAGTCGGACGGTCTCCTTCTCGTCGGGCTCCTGAACGGCGTAACGGGCCAGGTCCAGCTCGATGTCGAGGTCGCGGGTCACCGTGACGAGCCGCCGGCTGAGCTCGAGGAGCTTCCGGTTCTGGATGATCCTCTCCCGGACGCGGGGGTTCTTGACCCGGTCGATGTTCTGGAGGAGGTTGTCGAGAGAACCGAACTCCTGAATGAGGGATTTGGCCGTCTTCTCACCGATCCCGGGAACGCCGGGGACGTTGTCCGTAGGGTCGCCCCAAAGGGAAAGAACGTCGACGACCTCATCGGCCCCGACCCCGAAGACGTCCTTGACGCCGTCCGCGTCGATGGTCGTTTCCTTGGATGGATTCCAGATGGACGTCGTGGCGTCGACGACCTGGAGGAGGTCCTTGTCCGTGGTCACGATGACGGTCAGGATCCCCTTCGCTGCCGCCCGCGCGGCCAGCGAGGCCAGGGCGTCATCGGCCTCGTACTTCGGGTATTCGGCCGTGGCCACGCGCAGGGCCCCGAGGACGTCCTTGAGGACCGGGAGCTGGGCGACGAGGTCCTCAGGCATTGGCTTGCGCTGGGCTTTGTAGGCGCTGAACTCCTCGTGGCGGACCGTCGGTCCTTTGACGTCGAAAACGACGCCCAGATAGTCAGGCTTTTCCCTGTCGACGATCTTGCGCAAGGCGCTGAGGAAGCCGTAGATAGCGCCCGTCGGGAAGCCGCCGGAATTGACGAGGCCCGGGATGGCGTAGTGGGAACGGTAGAGGAGGGAATGCCCGTCGATGAGGAAGAGGCGTTTCGGACTCAGTCGAACCTGCCTTCGACGATCTGTCCCAGGATCGTCTTGTGCTGGTCCTCCATCATCCGTTCGATCCGTTCTCCGACGTCGGGCAGGTTCATGTAGGCGGTGTAAAAGGCCCTCTTGGAGGCGAGTAACCGGCCCGCTTTGTAGATCAACGATTCGACGTACTGGTTGGCGAGCCCCTTGTCCTGGGTTTGGACGTTGTAAGCGTCCCCCCTGTACTCCACCCTGGTGTTGTAACCGCTCATGCAGGTCGTCCCCCCTCATTATACCTGTCCGGGCGGCCGGTTCAAGCCCGATTTCCCCGGCCCGAACGAATTTGACAACCCGGACCCACTTGGTATAATAAGGTGAAATTTTTTCGAGGAAGATCAATTGGACACGACGATGCTGATCGATATCGACCGCCTGCCGAAGGAAGGTCTCCGCCTGTCCCGGGATTTCGAGTTCCTGAGCCTGGACCTGGTCGAGGAGAACGCCGTCTTTCTCGAGCCGGCCCACGCCGAGATCGCCGTCCGCCTCCTAGGCGAGGAGATCCTCGTCCGGGGCGAGATCACGGCCCGGCTGAGCTTCGTCTGCTCGCGCTGCTTGACCCCCTTCGAGTTCCCCGTGGCCAGCAAGTTCGACCTCGTCTACCTCCCCGAGGAGCTCGACGCCCTGTCCGAGGAGCTGTCCGACGAGAAGATCGACCAGATGTACTACAGCGGCCGCCAGCTCGACCTGCGGGCCGTCGTCCTCGAACAGTTGAACCTGACTTTCCCGGCCAAGCCCCTGTGCTCGGCCGGTTGCGAGGGCCTCTGCGCCGTCTGCGGCGAGCTCATCCGCGACGCCAAGTGCTCATGCCTCGTCAAAGAGTCCGATCCCCGTTGGAATAAAATCAAATTCAACGTGAGAGACAAGAGTTAAATGCCTAATCCAAAGAGACGCCATTCGCCGACGAGAAAAGGAAAACGCCGGGCCCACGATGGGCTCACCATCCCCGCCTTCTCCGTCTGCCCCAAGTGCGGCAACCCCAAGCTGCCGCACCGGGCCTGCCCCGAGTGCGGGCACTACAAAGGACGGCAGGTGACGGAAGGGACCGAAGACTGACCCGGATCTCGTGCATGAGAATCGCCGTCGACGCGATGGGGGGGGATTTCGGCCCTAAGGCCACCGTGCCCGGGGCCATGCGCGCGGCCGAGGATTTCGGAGTCGACATCCTTCTCGTCGGCCTCGAAAGCGCCATCCGCCGGGAGGTCGACCGGACCGGGCTCAGGATATCCCGAACGACCGTCATCGACGCGCCGGAGGCGATCGGCATGGGCGAGAGCGTCCTCGCCTTCCGGAAAAAGAAGGCCTCCTCCATCCGGGTCGGGGCCCAGCTCGTCAAGGACGGCCGGGCCGACGCCTTCGTCAGCATGGGCAATACCGGAGCGGTCGTCTATATCTCGCGCGACGTCCTGGGCGCCCTCAAGGGCGTGGACCGGCCGGCCCTGGCCCTCCTCGTCCCCGGGATCGAGGGGCAGACCCTGCTCATCGACGTGGGGGCCAACGCCAACTGCCAGCCCCACAACCTAGTCCAGTTCGCGATCATGGGCAAGATCTTCATGGAGGCGGTCGTCGGCGTGAAGGACCCCCGGGTGGGATTGATGAGCATCGGCGAGGAAAAAGGCAAGGGCAACGACCTCGTGCGCGAGACGTTCGACAGGCTCCAGACGGTGCCCATGCGCTTCATCGGCAACGTCGAAGGGAAGGACCTGTTCTCCGGCGTCGCCGACGTCATCGTCAGCGACGGTTTCACCGGGAACGTGGCCCTCAAGGTCTCGGAGGGGGTCGTCCAGAGCGTCCTGTCGATGGCCCGCCACGAGATCACCAAGAACATCTTCGCCAAGCTCGGCTACCTCCTCATGAAGCGACACCTGAAAAAGATCTACAAGAAGGTGGATTACTCCGAATACGGCGGCGCCCAGCTCCTCGGCGTCGACGGCGTCTGCATCATCGGCCACGGCCGGTCCAACCCGGCCGCCGTCCGCAGCGCCGTCCTTCGGGCCCGGGAGTTCGTCGCGAACCGGGTCCAGGAGAAGATCCAGGCGGAGATCCTGCGCTACGAGCATGCGCTCAAAGGAGTCAACGCATGAGCCGCTTCGAAGGACGGGTATCGATCGTCACCGGCGCCTCCCAGGGGATCGGAGAGGCCATCGCCCGCGACCTCGCCGCCGAGGGCGCGGCCGTCGTCCTCGTCGACGTCCAGCCGGACAAGCTTGAGGCCGTGGTCCGGTCGATCGTCGACGCCGGCGGCAAGGCCGAGGCCCACCAGGCCGACGTCGCCGACACGGCCGCCGTCGAGCGCGTCGTCGGCGCCGTCGTTGCCGCACACGGCCGGATCGACCACCTGGTCAACAACGCCGGCATCACCCGCGACGGTCTGCTCATGCGCATGCGGGAGGAGGATTGGGACGCCGTCCTCCGGGTCAACCTCAAGGGTACCTTCAACTTCTCCAAGGCCGTCATCCGGACGATGGTCGCGGCGAAATACGGCCGGATCGTCAACATCGCCTCGGTCGCCGGCCTCATGGGCAACGCCGGCCAGGCCAATTACGCGGCCTCCAAGGCCGGCGTCATCGCCCTGGCCCGGTCCCTGGCCCGCGAAGTCGGCGCCCGGGGCATCACCGTCAACGCGGTCGCGCCCGGGTTCATCGCGACGGCCATGACGGACGTCTTGCCCGAGGACATCAAGAAGGCCTACCTCGAGATCATCCCCTTGAAAAAATTCGGGCTTCCCAAAGACGTGGCATCTGCTGTAAAATTCCTACTCTCCGACGAGGCCGCATATATCACGGGCCAGGTGGTCAGCGTGAACGGCGGCATGTATATGTAGACGGTCCGCTATCATCCGTATCAATTCTTTTTGAGGAGGACAGTATGGAAAGAGCCGAACTGCTCAAGAAAGTCAGGGCGATCGTATCGGACAAGCTGAGCATCAGCGAGGAGCAGGTGACAGAAGACGCGTCCTTCATCGATGATCTCGGTGCCGACTCTCTGGATACGGTCGAGCTGGTCATGGCCCTGGAGGACGAGTTCGCGCTGGACATCCCCGACGACCAGGCCGAAAAGCTGACCACGGTGGGCAAGGCCATCGACTACATCGTCGGCCACGCCAAGTAGATCCGACCGCGCCTTTTTTCCTGATCGACCGTTTCATGGACAGGGAATGTTTCCCCGGCCGGCGGGTCGTTATTACGGGGATTGGTCTCGTATCCCCGCTCGGCACGGGGACGGACAAGAACTGGCAGGCCCTCCTTCGCGGCGAAAGCGGCATCGGACCGCTCACCCGGTTCGACGTCTCCCGCTACTCGACGCGCTTCGGGGGCGAGGTCCGGGATTTCGACCCGCTCCTGTTCATCGACCGCAAGGAGGTCCGCAAAATGGACCCCTTCATCCGCTTTGCGCTGGCCGCGGCACAATTTGCCGTAGAGGATTCCGGTCTCCCGCTCGGCGACCTGCAGTCGGACCGGGCTGGGACTTACGTCGGATCAGGAATTGGCGGGCTCGGCTCCATCGAAGAGAACCACAAAATCCTCCTCGAGAAGGGCCCCGACCGCGTCTCCCCATTCTTCCTCGTCCAATCGATCATCAATGAGGCCTCCGGCCAGATCTCGATCCGCTATGGCGCCAAGGGGCCCAACTGCGCCAACGCGACGGCCTGCAGCACCGGCACGCACGCCATCGGCGACTCGTTCCGGATGATCACCCGAGGCGACGTCGACATCATGATCGCCGGGGGTGCCGAGGCCCCGCTGACGCCTCTCGGCCTGGCCGGCTTCACGGCGATCAAGGCCATCTCGGAGCGGAACGACGAGCCGGCCAAAGCGTCCCGGCCTTTTGACGCCCAGAGGGACGGCTTTGTCATGGGCGAAGGGGCTGGCGTCCTCATCCTCGAGGAGCTAGGCCGGGCCATGCGGAGAGGCGCCCGGATCTACGCCGAGGTCCTCGGGTACGGGATGACGAGCGACGCTTACCATGTCGCGGCGCCGGCGCCCGACGGGGATGGGGCGATCCGGGTCATGCGGCGGACCCTCGAGGACGCCGGCATCCAACCGGAGGATGTCCAGTACATCAACGCCCACGGCACGTCGACGCCCTTCAACGACAAGACCGAAACCCTGGCCATCAAAGCCCTGTTCGGGAAGCACGCGCGGCGACTGGGCGTCAACTCGACGAAATCCATGACCGGCCACCTGCTGGGTGCGGCCGGCGGCCTCGAAGCGGGGGTCACGGCGCTCTGTCTCTACCATCAAGTCATGACGCCGACCATTAACTACGAGTTCCCCGACCCGGAGTGCGACCTGGATTACGTCCCCAACGTCTCCCGGAAAGCCGAGATCGTCCATGGCCTAAGCAATTCCTTCGGCTTCGGCGGGACCAACGGCGCGCTCCTGTTCAAGAGGTTCGTGAAACAGTAGGGCTGGATCCACCGCCTTCCCGCCGGCGCGGTGACGAGGCTTTTCTCTAGAGGAGAGGACACATGAACATTCTCGTTTTCGTCAAGCGGGTCCCCGATACGGAATCGCGGATCCGGATCCACCACGAAACGAAATCGATCGTCGAGGACGGGCTGAACTTCGTCGTCAGCCCCTACGACGAATACGCCGTCGAGGAAGCCCTGAAACTCCGGGAAGCCAAGGGCGGGACGGTCCGCGTCTTGTCGGTGGGAAGGGACGAGTCCGTCGTCGTCCTCCGTAAGTGCCTGGCCATGGGGGCGGACGAAGCCTTCCTGGTCAAAGACGATTCCCTAGAAACCTACGATGGGCTCCGGACGGCCCGGATCATCGCCAGAACCGTGGAACGGAAATTCGCCGGAACGGACCTCCTCCTATTCGGTAAGCAGTCGATGGGCGTCGACAACAGCCAGGTTCCGGCTATGGTCGCCGAGCTTCTCGGCCTGCCCCAGGCATCCGTCGTGACGAAACTCGAGGTCGAGGGTGCCTCCGCGACGGCCCTCCGCGAGATCGAAGGGGGGATGGAAAAGGTCGTCCTCTCCCTTCCCGCGGTCGTCACCGCCCAAAAGGGCTTGAACGAGCCCCGCTACGAAACGCTCAAGGGCATCATGGCCGCCAAGAAAAAGGACATCCCCGTCATCAAGCTCGAAGAGCTGGGCCTCGGGCCGGACGATCTGGTTTCGCAGGTCGAGGTCATCGGCCTGGACGTCCCGGCCCAAAGGCAGGCCGGGAAGATCCTCCAGGGCGACCCTGCCGAGACGGCCCGCGAGCTCGTGCGCCTCCTCCGCGCCGAGGCCAAGGCCATATAAAGGAGAGAGATGATGATCGCCGTATTCATGGAAATCCGGGACGGGAAGATCAAGAAAAGCTCCCTCGAAGCTCTCTCCGAGGCCAAGCGCCGGGCCGGCGAGCTGGGGGTCGAGACCGCCGCCGTCCTGGTCGGCGGCGCCGTCGGGAGCCTGGCACCGGGCGCGTTCGCGCTCGGGGCCGCCAGGATCTATCTGATAGAAAACAAATTGCTTGCCGATTACTCTTCGCAAGCCTATGCGCTGGCCCTGGCCGAGTTCGTCGGGGAGGCGAAACCCGCGGCCCTCTTTTTCGCAGCCACGGCCATGGGTCGGGACCTCGCGCCCCGGGTCGCCGCCCGGCTCGGCGTGGGCCTTGCCTCGGATTGCGTCAAGATCGCGGTCAGGGCCGGAGCGCTCGAGTTCACGCGGCCCATCTACGCGGGCAAGGCGTTCCTACGCTTGACCCTGAGATCCACGCCCAAGCTGGCGACCCTCAGGCCGAACATGTTCCCGCTCGGGGAAGCCGTCCCCGGCGCGGGCGAGGTCGTCAAGATGGACGTCACGGTGCCCGACGGAGCGGTCAAGGGACGTGTCGCCGGGGTCATCAAGGAAGACAGCTCCGAAGTCGACGTCGCGGAGGCCGACGTGGTCGTTTCAGGCGGCCGCGGCCTCAAGGGCCCGGAGAACTTCACCCTTCTCCGTGATCTCGCCGCCGTTTTTCCGCGGGCCGCCGTGGGCGCCTCGCGCTCGGCCGTCGATTCCGGCTGGATCGGCCATCAGCACCAGGTCGGGCAGACGGGAAAAACGGTCTCCCCTAACCTCTATATCGCCGCGGGGATCTCCGGGGCCATCCAGCACCTGGCCGGGATGTCGTCCTCCAAGGTCATCGTGGCCGTCAACAAGGACGCCGAGGCGCCGATCTTCAAGGTCGCCGACTACGGCATCGTGGGCGACCTTTTCGAAGTCCTGCCGCGGCTCAAGGACGAACTGAAGAAGGCCCTGGCGGACTAGGTCTCACTTATACGGATCAGCCGGCGTTTCCTTTGTAATATCGAGGAGCAACCGGTTCGTCTCCGACCGCGTTTCGCCCACGCTCGTGACGAAGATGGCCGGGTCGTCCATGATCGGGCACTTGTTCTCGCAGATGCCGCATCCCGTGCAGAGCTCGATGTCGACGACCGGGGCTTTCTGGACGGCCACCGAGCCGTCGGGAAGCTTCGTCTCGACCTCGACGAGCTTGATGGCCTTGGGCGAAACGGGGCAGTGCTCCTCGCAGACGATGCAGGGCTTGCCCAGGACGTAGGGGATGCACCGGCTCTTGTTGACCCAGGCCGTGCCGATCTTGACCTTGTTCTTCTCTTCGATCGTCAGCTTCTTGATCGCTCCCGTCGGGCAGACCTGCGTGCAGAGCGAACAGTAATATTCGCAGTAACCGACCTTGGGGACGAGCATCGGCGTGTAGATCCCTTCCGGTCCGGCCTCGGCCAGGACGGGCTGCAGCCCGCCCGTCGGGCAGGCCCGCATGCATTGGCCGCACTTGACGCACTTGGCCAGGAACTTGTCCTCGGCGAGCGAGCCGGGCGGCCGGATGAGCTTGAGGGAGGCCCGCTTGTGGGCGGGCGTCAGTCGGAAGAAGGGGATGGCAACGATACCGAGGAAGGTCGTCAGGAGGAGCTTGCGCCGCGACAGGTCGACGTTCGAGACGTTGGCCATTTTTTCAAGCCGGAGGGAGACCGGGAAACGGATGGCCCCGGTCGGGCAGATCGACGCGCAGTTCTGGCAATAGACGCACTCGCCGCTTCTCCACTTCTCGTTGGGATAGGGATTGGCCTGTGTCTCGCAGTGCTGGGTGCAGAGGCCGCACTTGATGCATTTTTCTTCGTCTATCTTGAGCTTGAACAGGTTCCAGCGGCTGAGGAGCCCGAGGAGGGCTCCAGCCGGGCAGAGATAGCGGCACCAGAACCTTTCTTTCCTGGCGTTGAGCGCGACCGCGCCCAGGAAGAGAAGGCCGACCGAAAAACCCTGCAGGAACGTAACGTTGATGGTCCAGTTCCCGAGGGCCTGGGAGATCGAGCGGGCCAGGCCGGTAATGCCGAGTCCGTAGAGGACGCCGTTCAGGCTGGAGAGGGCGTGGGCCGCCGCGGGGAACACGGCCACGGAGAAGGACCGGGTCAGGAACGAGAAGGGGTCGAGGTAGCCGGCCAGGTCCAGGCCGAAAAGCGCGCCGGCCAGGACGATGATCAAAATGTAATACTTCGAGGCCAGGCTCGTTTTCTCCTCCCGCGGGGGCTTGAGAAACTTCGTCTTCTTGAAGACGAAGGAAGAGAACTGGTGGACGGCGCCGAGGGGGCAGACCCAGCCGCAGAAGACGCGGCCGAAGAGGATGGTGGCCGCGACCGTGACCAGGGAGAACGCGAAGAACGCGTAGACGAGCCGGGCCGAGACAATGGTGACCAGAGCGAGCAGCGGGTCGAAATGGAAGAAGTGCTGGACCGAGGAGCCGATGTAGTCCTCGCCCGTGTAGTGGGCGCCGAGCAGAAGATAGAGGAAGAGCCCGAAGAAGGCCGTCTGGCTGGCCATCCGGAGGAGCTCGAGGACGCGGTGCTTTCTAGATCTTTCTCTTTTCAAGGCGGACCTTCTCCAATTGGAATTCTCCGAGACCCCGTTCCCGGGCCAGACGCAGGTAGGGGAGCTCGGCCGGCGTGACCTCGAAGAACGTCGCCCCCATGGCGTCCACGGCGACGGGGTCCGTCCCGGCGACGACGGTCTTGACGAGCTGGGTGTCGGAGATGCGCCCTCCCTGAGGCCCGTTGCGGACGAGGATGCGATAGGCGTCGAGGACGGTCAGCCTGGGTTTGAAGAAGGCCGACAGGTCGACGACGGCCTGATCGAGGCTCTGATGGAGCTGGTTGCGGGCGCCGCCGATCGCGCCGAGCCAGTTCTTCATGCCCATGGTCAGGCGGCAGAGCGAATGGTGCTTGGCGATGGGGACGTTGATGATCTTGTCAGCCTCGACGACGTCGAGGACGATGTCCCACTCCTTGAGCCAGGAGCCCTTGAGGGCCATCTTCTTGACCCGGTAGTCGTCAACGAAGAGCATGTCGCCGCCGGCCTGCTTCACGGCCTCCTGGATGCCGGAGCGGACGTAGCACCGCTTGGCCTGGTTGGTCGTGTTGTCGATGACGATGGCCGTTTTCGCCCCGGCGTCGAGGACGAGCTCGACCAGGGTCTTGACCACTTCGGGATTGGTGCAGGCGGCCATCTCGGGGGTCCGGTCCCAGCCGATGTTCGGCTTGATGACGACCTTGTCGCCCTTGCCCACGAACATTTTCATCCCGCCGAGCGCGGCGATCGCCTCCCGGGTGAGCGCCGCGGGGGATTCGCCCTCGACCGCGGCGAGGACCGGGAACTCGGCCGGCGCCGCGGCCGCTCCGGCCAGCGCCCCCGGCCCGAAACGGAGAGCCAGGCTCCCCGCAGCCAGGTCCCTGATGAAATCGCGTCTCTTCATCGTCTCTATCCTTTCCCGAGGGAACGTATGTATTCCATGATCCCGTTGTAGATGCCCTGGGCGGCCAGCTCGCGGTATTTCTTGGTTTTGAGCTTGGCTTCCTCCTTGGCGTTGCTGAGGTGGGAGATCTCGACCAGCACGGAGGGCATCTCCCCCCCGATGAGGACCCAAAAGGGGCCGCCCTTGACGCCCAGGTCCTTGATCGCGGGCAGGTCGGTGGACAGGGTCTTGACGAGGTTCTTCTGGATGAACTCGGCCAGGTCCCGCGACTCCTGGATCTTGCTGTTCTGGACGATCTTCTGGAGGACCGTCCTCATCTCGCCGATGTTCTTGGTCGAGGTGGCGTTCTCGGACGCGGCCAGCTCGATGACCGAGGGGTCGGGGCTGATGTTCAGGAAGAACGTCTCGACGCCGCCGCGCTTCCTGTCCCGGTGGGCGTTGGAGTGGATGGACACGAACAGGTCGGCCCGCTTCTGGTTGGCGATGACCGTCCGGTTCTCGAGGGGCACGTCGACGTCCGACTCCCGGGTCAGGATGGCGTCGAGGCCGGCCTTTTCCTTGAGCAATTTCCGGAGGGCCAGGGCGACGTCGAGGTTGACGGTCTTTTCCTGAAGCCCGCTCTTGCCGATCGTGCCGGGCCGCGGGCCGCCGTGGCCGGGGTCGATGACGATGGTCCTGACACCGAGGCCGAGCTGGCGGGCCAGGGAGGTCCCCGCGAGGCGCGGGTCTCGGGGAGTGACCTCGCGTTTCACGGGCGGCTGGGTCTTGTCCGCGGGGAGCGGAGCCTTGTCGGGCGGCGTCGCCGAGGGCGAGGCTTGCGTTTCGCGCGGGTAGATGTCGATGACCAGCCGGAACGGGTCGAAAAGATGATAGACCCGGTAGGAAAGGATCTTGGGGAACTCGACGTCGACGGCGACCCGGACCGTCGAGGACGTCTTCTGCGAGATCCGGACCTGGCTGATGTACTCCGCCTTGACCGGGTAGGATTGGTTCTGGAGGATGGGGTTGAGCTTGGCCTGGAGGACGTCGACGTAGATCCGGCCTGGGTCCCGGAGCTCGCCGGGAATGTACTCGCGGAGCTTGCCGATGTCGAGGACGATGCGGGTGAAGTTCGTATGGGTGTAGCGGCGGAGGTTGACGATCTCGACCCGCTGGTCGTCCTGGGGCGCTGCGGCGAGCAGGACAGAGAGACATGCCAGGATCGGAAAGAGCGGCCGTGTCCTCGCGGGTTTCAATTGATATTGATTTTATAGGACCCGCCGCCCGTTGTCCACCGGCCTCGTCGCGAGCCCCCTCATTAACGCTCCGGCTATTTCCGCCGTCGGCCGCGACGGGGCCTCGGGCATCGTCTCCGTCCGCTGCGGTGATTCTTCACGCCTTCCCGGTCCGGATCCGATGGGAGGAGTCCGCGTAT